>CANQSD010000101.1 GCA_947626385.1 uncultured Oscillospiraceae bacterium
CCTATCCGCTGAAGTGATCCGCAGTATCACCGGCCGTAATTGGATATTGTCTTGTTTTAATTAGAGATTAGTATCACTCAGCCCTTTCCGTCTTGCAAAGCGGTATTTTTATGGTGAAAACGGTGCCCACACCCTTTTCGCTCTCCAGCTCGAAGGCGACCTCGCCGTCGGTCATCATCCGGATGCGCAGGCAGGCGTTGACGATGCCCACCCGGCCCTTGCCCCGGAGCATGTCGATGCTGGCCCCGCGCATCCGCTCCTCCAGCGCCCTTGCCTCGTCCTCCTCCATGCCGCCGCCGGTGTCCTCCACCTCGATGCACAGGTCCTCCCCCTCGACGCCCACCCGGACGAAGATCCAGCCGGGGCCGGTGGTGCTCTCGATGCCGTGGACGCAGGCGTTCTCCACAAAGGTGGTGACGGTCAGCTTCGGCACCAGAATGTCCTCGCACGCCGGGTCCGTCTCCACCCGGTAGCTGAGCCGGTCCCCGAAGCGGTACTTCTGAAGCGCCAGATACGCCTCCACGAACTCCAGCTCCCGCCGGACGGTGTTGGTGTCGCTGGACCAGTCCACGTTCTGGCGCTCCATGATGGCCAGCTTCTCCACCATGTCCGCCGTCTCCCGCTCCTCCTTCAAAATGCTGTGCATCCGGATGCTCTCCAGGGCGTTGAAGAGGAAGTGGGGGTTTATCTGGCTCTGGAGGGCCAGAAGCTCCGCGTTTTGCCGGGCGATGTCCATCTCCTGCTCCCGCAGGCGGTTGCGGTAGACCTGGTCGATGAGGCCGTTCATCCGCACGGCCATGCGGTTATAGTTGTCCATGAGCCCGCCGATCTCATCCTTTCCGTTATCGCCGGGGATGGTGATGAGCTCCTCGCTGTCCACCTGGTTGAAAACATCCCCCAGCTTAAAAATTCTGGAGTTGATGGAGCGCTCGATGAGGTTCATGATGAGCAGTGGCGCCAGGATATTGAACAGGAGCAGCAGCGTGATGGTGACGGCGTTGTCCCGGAGGAAGGCCACGATCCCATTGGTTCGCCGCAGCACCCGGACGGTCAGCACCTCGCCGTAGAGCTCAAAATCCTCCTCCAGGGCCACGTCCTTCTGCCGGGTGAAGGGCAGGTACAGATCTCCCTGGTTGTTGGGTCCCTCGCTTGAGAGGATGACCTTGTCTCCGCAGCAGATATACACGGGAAAATCATAGTTCATATTGATGGTGTCCGCCACCAGGGAGCTGTAGTTGAGATCGATCTTCACAAACTTCTCCGTCTTGTCTTCCCAGGAAAACCGGGCCAGGTTCCGAAGAAGAGAGATCTTCCGGCCGTCGGCGGGGGTGTCGTAGAGGATGAGCTGTGTGTCCGGGGAGCTCTGGGAATAACGTCGGAACCATGCCTCGCTTTGCACCTCCGAGACCCGCAGGAACCCGCCGCCGTTGACGATCCCCTCATTGTCCGCGTAGATGGTGACGACGCTGTTGTCAATGTGGGAGATGCCCTTCAGCACCGACTGGCCCGTGATCTTCTGATAGGCCGCGTAGTATTCCTCCGGGCTCTCGTAAGCCTCGGCCAAAAATTCCCGCACGGAGTCGTCCAGGTAAATGGTCCTGGCAATCACCGCCGGAGTCTCCGTAAAGTTGGTGACGTTATACTGCACGGCGCTGGCCACGTCCGCCATCTGACGGCGCTGCTCCGAGCGCTCCGCGCGAATGAGGCTCAGGAGGATCACCGCGTCCGTCAGGACGATGGGCACGATGACACAGAAATAATAGAGATACCTGAGCTTCTTTCGAAGGCTTAGATCGTTGAGCGCCCTGCCCAGACGCTCCGCAAGGCCGCTCCCGGCCTGCCGCAGTCTCTTCACCGCTCCGCCCCCTGACCTATAATTTCCCGTGGAAAGTCCTGCAATTTGTCCCTTGCCTCAAGCCCCCTTAAGGAAGTATCCTGTAAGCGCAGGACTTTATCTTGGTTCATGGAAAATAATATAATAAGTTTCGTCCCGTGTCAACACATTTTCAACAAAATGACGAAAACAGGGGGTCTATTTCGTGCGCGGTTTGTTCAGTATTGACAGCCCCTTGATGCGTTTTCTCAGCAGGGTCGCGGACCTGATGATCGTGAACATCCTTTTTCTCGTGACCAGCATCCCCGTTGTCACCATCGGCGCGACGCTGACTGCCCTCAACTACGTGACCTTTCGGATGGCCGTGGGCACGGAGGGTCAGGTCGCCAGGGATTATTTTCGCTCCTTCCGGCAAAATTTCCGTCAGGCCACGGTTATTTGGGTCGTGCTTTTGCTCTTCGCCTTCGTTTTGCAGTACGACGTGCGCCTCACTTGGGGCGCGGGCGGGACGATGAACGCCGTGGTTTTGGGCGTCGGCCTTGTGGGGTGTGTGGCGCTGGTGATAGAGCTTTTGTATGTGTTTCCGGTCCTGGCCAAGTTTGACAACACCGTCCGCGGGACCATGAAAAATGCCCTGGGCCTGGCGCTCCGGCATCCGGGCCGGACGATTTCCCTGTTCATGCTGCCCTTCGCCCTGGGGCTTTTGACGTTCTACACCGTGACGACCATGCGCTGGGGAATCCTGGCGTGGGTGGCCATCGGTTTTTCCGGGGTAGCGTACTGCAACGCCTTCCCCATGAAAAAGACCTTTGAGGAGCTGGTAGGCCCCATGACCGCCGCCGTGGAGAAGGACGAGGGCGGGGACGGGGACGAGTGAGCTTGGATTTCAGGGCGCGAGCCCAAAAATATAGGGCCCGGCGGCTACTCCATTTTTATAGCCGCCGGAGTCACAAAAAAGGAGGTAAAATGATCCCGGCGTTCCGGGTGCGGCAGTGTGGAGACCTGCCGTAAAAGCCCAGAGGCTGTGCCTTGGGTGAGGTATCGGGGCAAGTTCACCCCATGCCAGAACGAAGCAAATGTCAGAAGTCATCCTGAAAAACTTAAAGAAGGTCTATGAGGGCAACGTCACGGCGGTCCACGACGTGAACCTCACCATCGCCGACAAGGAGTTCATCGTCCTGGTCGGCCCCTCCGGCTGCGGAAAGTCCACCACGCTCCGCATGGTGGCCGGTCTGGAGGAGATCAGCGGCGGCGAGCTCTACATCGACGGGAAGCTCTGCAACAACGTGGAGCCGAAAGACCGGGACATCGCCATGGTCTTCCAGTCCTACGCCCTCTACCCCCACATGACCGTCTACAACAACATGGCCTTCGCCCTCAAGCTCAAGAAGGTCCCGAAGGACGAGATCGACAAGAAGGTAAGAGAAGTCGCCGAGATCCTCGACATCACCCAGTACTTAGAGCGCAAGCCCAAGGCCCTGTCCGGCGGCCAGCGGCAGCGCGTGGCCATTGGCCGCGCCATGGTCCGCGACCCCAAGGTGTTCCTTATGGACGAGCCGCTTTCGAACCTCGATGCCAAATTAAGAAACCAGATGCGCGCCGAGATCATCAAGCTGCGCTCCCGCATCAACACCACCTTCATGTACGTCACCCACGACCAGACCGAGGCCATGACGCTGGGAGACAGGATCGTCATTATGAAGGACGGCTTCGTCAACCAGATCGGCACGCCCACCGAGGTCTTCGACAAGCCCGTGAACCTCTTTGTCGCCGGCTTTATCGGGATGCCTGTCATGAACTTCTTCGATAACTGCAAGCTCCTTTTGGAGAACGGCAAATACTATGCGCAGATCCGCAACGCCAAGTTCGAGCTGGACCCGTTCCAGCAGAAAGCCCTCAAGCAGAACGGCCAGCAGCCCTGCGACATCGTGGCGGGCATCCGTCCCCAGCACATCACCGTGGGCCAGGGTGAGCTCACCGCCACCATCGAGGTCAACGAGATGCTTGGCTCCGAGGTGAACCTCCACGCCCGGTCTGAGCACGACGAGGTAGTCATGGTGATTCCCACTGTCGATTTGAAAGTCGACGTTTCGGCGGGCTCCAAGGTGAACTTCACCGCCCAGCCGAAACTCATCCAGCTCTTCGACAAGGAGACGGGCTTCAATCTCATCTGGCACGACAAACAAAGCGCCGATGCCTGCGCCCCCGTGTGCAAGAGCTATAATTTCTGATCGCTCCTAACTTTCTTTTTCATGTTACTTCCATGCAACAGGTTCGGCATTTCAAATGCCGGACTTGTTGTTTTTCGCGCCACCATAGTTCATACGATTCCCCTCTCGCAATTTGCGGGAATCTATTAAGGGACGGAGAAACCGCATGCGCAGTGAGGCTTTTGAAAGGGCTTTATATTTGTTGCTCTACGTTTTGTTAATACTATTCCCCTCCCCAAAATTGCAGGGGGTCCCCTGCAGAATTTGAGGGGGCATGGTTGATGGTGTACGGCAGAGGAATATTGTTGGATAGCATCACTGTCACAATCGCAAGTTGCTTTTTATACGCTTTTATGCTATACTATCATCGTAGGCAAGCAGCCAACCGTTGACATCATTGCGAAGAGAGGAGTGTCCGCATGAGCAAGGTTTACACCGTCCCTGAGCTGAAGGAGCTCCTGACGCCTATTTTCGAGCGGAACGGCGTCAGGCAGGCTGTACTTTTCGGCTCATACGCGAAAGGGACCGCGACGCCGCGCAGTGATGTGGATATCCTTGTGGACAGCGGACTTCGCGGCTTGGCGTTTTTTGGGCTTTTAGAGGACGTGGCCTCGTCACTGGAAATTCCTGTTGATTTGTTGGACGTCAGGCAAATCGACAGCGGCTCCAGGATCGATCGTGAAATTCACGAAAGTGGGGTGCGAATCTATGGACGATAAAGACCGCAGGGTTCTGCGGAAGCTGTTGGAACACACGGAGGCTATACAGCGGTATTGCGGGGATTGCGCTTCCCTCTCCGATTTTGAAGCCGACTCCATGCGTGTGGAGGCCACAGTGTTCAACCTGATGCAAATCGGGGAGTTGGCGAAAAGCTCCCTGAGCGATGCCGCGAAGGAGGCTCTCCCGGCGATCCCGTGGCGGCAAATCTACGGAATGCGGAACCGAATCGTTCACGAATATACCGGTGTAGAATTGCGGATCGTTTGGGATACTGTTTCCGAGGATATTCCGCGCCTGCGCCGGGAGCTGGAAGAAGCCAATCGGGAGAATTGATGACAAAGATTGATTTTCCTTTATCACGACAGGCGTATGGCAGAGGAAAAAGCTTATTTTGCTTATTGCGTCCAAAATCTTGACAGCTTGACTTTTCCTCCGTTCAGAGTTACTATGTAGGTCCTTGAATTGGCGCACTCTACCCTCTTTTTACGGGCTTATCCGAATCGTCCAGGCCACTTTCCGCATGGAAGGCGGCCTGACCCACAACTTGACCCACTGGCGGAAAGGTGGGGGTGGAAACAGTGGAGCAGATAGCAGGAACGAGCTGCTGATTTTGGAGCAAAAAGGGCTGAAAAGCTTTGGAAATGCCCGGATTTTTATGTCGAGAGCAATTTGTAATCAGCAGGTCGGGGGTTCGAATCCGTCCACCAGCTCCAGAAATTCAATATGGAGGAGTTCCCGAGTGGCCAAAGGGGACAGACTGTAAATCTGCTGGCGATGTCTTCGGTGGTTCGAATCCACCCTCCTCCACCACAAAAGAGCCGATTTTGGTAACAAAATCGGCTCTTTGTGTATTTCTGGTTATTTGCGGATGGAGAAATCAGCTATCCGAATCGTCTATGTCACATTTCCGCCGTTTTCCCGTTCTGACCCCACTTCTGACCCCAACGGGATTTCGGAGCGGAAAGGACGGGACAGCACAAGGCCGCGGGATTTTGGTTCCCACGGCCTTTTTTAGTTATGGCGGGGTAGTTTTTGCTTATACATTTGCCCCGATCAGCTTGCCCATGGTGGCGGCGGCTTCCTCCTGCATTTTGGTTGTGACGTGTGGTAGGTGCGGAGGGTGAATCCGGCGTCGTAATGGCCGAGGATACTGGAGACGGTCTTCACATCCACGCCGTTTTGCAGCGCCAAGGTGGCGAAGGTGTGGCGGAGATCGTGCAGACGTATATGCGGGAGACCGGCGGACTTGAGGATTTTGTTGTGGATGGCGGTGACGGAGTCGGGGTAGTACATACCGAGGGTGACGGGGGAGGGGAACATTATCTCAAGCTCCGGGTGCTTGGCGTGTTCGGCCTTGAGGACATCGACGTCTCTTGGGACAGGGAGATCCTCCGAATCGACGTCTCCGTTTTGGGCCTTGTGACCTTCACCCCTCCCCCTTTAACCCCGGCGGCCTGCTTGCAGACGTTCAGGGTCATAGTTTTCTCGTCCAGGTCAGACCAGAGGAGGGCAACCAGTTCACCTTTGCGGAGTCCCGTGGTCAATTCGAGGAAGAACATCGCCAGCACACCCCGCCGGTCTGCCTCCTTGAGATAGGCGCTGATGTCCTCAGGGCGGAGGATGTGCATTTCCTTCTTTTCCAACTTCGGCACAATGCAGTCCTCAGTTGGATTCCGCAGGATCAATCTCTCCTTCACCGCCCGGCCCAGGCAGTTGTGCAGCATCATGTGGAGACCCCTGACGTAGCTTGCGCTCATGCTAGTGTCCCCGTCCGCTTT
>CANQSD010000102.1 GCA_947626385.1 uncultured Oscillospiraceae bacterium
TCCAGCATCGCGCTTCCGAAGGTGTAAGGGAGAAGCTCGCGGAGGGAGAGGGTTTTGGTTTTGCCGGAGGGGGTGGTCAGGATCACGTCCATGTCCGGAGAAAACTCCGCCAGGACCTGGCGGCAGACGCCGCAGGGGGGACAGAACTCCTCCGAGCGGCTGGCGATGGCGATGCGGGTGAAGCGGCGGTATCCCTCGCTCACCGCCTTGAAGACGGCGGTGCGTTCGGCGCAGTTGGTGGGGCCGTAGGCGGCGTTTTCGATGTTGCACCCGGTGAAGACCGTCCCGTCCTCGCACTCCAGCGCCGCCCCCACCGGGAAGTGGGAGTAGGGCACGTAGGCCATGTCCAGCATGGCGACAGCCTTTTGACAAAGCTCCTCGGTTGACATAAGTTTTCTCCTTTCGCCCTCACTGGCCCACGGTAGGCAGGGTAGACCCGCCGTGGGGCATGACGATGACGGTGGCGTCCTCGCCGTATTTTTGGAGCGCCGCGTCCAGCGCCTCCTGGGCCGATTTGGCCGGGGTGAGGAACGCCGCGCGGACGGTGGCCTCGGGCATCTCGCTGACCAGCACGATATCCGCGTTTTCCAGGACCATGGCGATGGCCGCCGCCTTGTGGCCGCCGAGCTCAAAGTCCCGCTTCACCCGGTCGATCATGCTGTGGGCGTCGGGCGCCGCTTGGATCCACTCCTCGAAGACCCGCTCGCCGATGCCCTCCCGGCAGGAGCCCACGACGATGATCGTGCCGCCCTTTTTCACGGCGTGCTTGGCGTTGTCCAGGGCCTTTTGGGTCTGGTAGAGGTTCAGGTCCTTGGGCGCGCCGCCCTGGGAGGTGACCACGATGTCCGCCCGCGCCGGGATCCTCTTGAGGTAGAGCGTATCCAGGAACGCGCACCCGGCCCGGTGGGCCGCCGCCATGTCCCCCGCCACGGCGCGGATGATCTCCTTGTGCTCGCTGAGGACCACGTTGAGAATGAAGTCCGCCCCGCAGATGCGTCCCGCCTCCTCGATATCCGCCCGGAGGGCGTTGGTGTCAAGGTTCCCGGCGCGGGAGGTCTCCTCCACCATCCGGGAGTGGTTGGCCTGGATGGCGGCGCGGGTGGACACGCCGGGCATCAGCGCCTTGGCCCCGCCGGAATAGCCGGCGAAGTAGTGGTACTCGATGTTCCCCAATAAAATACGCCTGTCGGCCTCCGCCACGGGGCGGAAGATGTCCACCGGCGTTCCGAAGGACGTGTCGCCCATATGTACGCAGTCGTCCACGTCGGAATCGACGCACCGGACGCTGTCAAAGACCGCGTCCCCCACGAGCCTTCTCATCTCCGCCTCGGTCTGGTGGCGGTGGCTCCCCAGGCCGAAGACGACGGTGACATCCCGCCGGTCCACCCCCGCCGCGTCCAGCTCCCCCAGCACCGCCGGCAGGACCACCGCCGACGGCATGGGGCGCGTCACGTCGCTGGTGACGATGGCCACCGTCTCACCCTTTTTCACAATGTCCCGCAGTCTCGGCGTGCCGATGGGCGATGCCAGCGCCCGCCTGACCTCCGCTTCGCCCGTGAGGCCCACGGGCACGTCGTTTTGCGTCAGCACGTCCAGCAGATTCCTGTCCGGCACGGTGAGCTTCTGCACCCCCGCGCCGAATCCCAGCTCAAATTCCATACTAACCTCTCATTTCACACTATGGTAAAAATCCAGCGTCCCGAAGCCACGGCCCAGCTGCGTCAAGAGATATGCCTCGCACACCCGCCCGAGCTGGCGCTCCGTCTCCGGGCCCACCCGGAAGGCGTAGAGCTTTTTTGGCTCCGCCGATACGATGTGCCGCACCGCGTCCAGCGTCCCCGGCGAGAGGGACAGGCACTCCCCCACCCCCTCGGGCCGGCACCCGGCGCAGTAGACCGTGCCGCCCATGAGCGCCAGCACCGGCGCTGTCGGGGCGCTCTTCCCGCACACGGGGCAGACGCCCACCTGGGGCTCGAAGCCGGCCAAACACGCCAGCCGCAGCTCGAAGGCCGCCTTGATAATAGCCTCGGTGTTCACGTCGTTGGCCAGGGCGTAGAGGGCGTTGAGGCCAAGGGACAAAAGCTCGGGGCTGGCGGCGTCCTCGTCGGCCAGGTTGTCCAGCGCCTCGGCAAAATACGACCCCAGCGCCAGCTTTCGAATGTCCTCCCGCAGGCCCGTGAACTGCTCCACGCTCCTGGCCTCCGTCAGGGTGAAGCGGTCCTTATTCTCAAAAAGCGTCATCTCCGACAGGGTCAGCAGCTGCGTGGCCGCGGCGATCTTACTGCCCTTGCGCTTGGCGCCCTGGGCCTTCACGGTGATCTTCCCGTTGGAGGCCGACAGCACCGTGAGGATGCGGCTGGACTCCTTATATTCCGTCTCACGGAGCACCAGCCCCAACGTCGTTATGTACATCTCAGGCCCCGGACGGCGCTTACGCCGTCCGTTCATCCTCTCTCTCTTTTTCAAGCTCTGCCGCCACCAGGAATAACCGTATATCCCCCGTGGCCCAAAAGAGCCGCCACAGTCCGTCAATATCCATGCTTTTTCCTCTCATCTTCCCGTCGCAGGATTAGTTTCCGCAACAGGGCCGGGATTATGAGAGGGAAATTATTCTGTATACCCGAAGGTCTTCAGATTCGCCCCGGAATCCCGCCAGTTCTCCTTCACCTTCACCCAGGTGTTCAGGTAGACCTTCCGCTCCAGGAGCTTTTCCATGTCCCGGCGCGCGGCCTCGCCCACGGCCTTGAGCATCTCGCCGTTTTTGCCGATGATGATGCCCTTGTGGCTCTCCCGCTCGCAGTATATGGTGGCGGTGATCTCCGTAACGCCGTCCTCGCGCTCGGTAAAGGTGGTGATCTCCACCGCCGTGCCGTGGGGCACCTCGGACTGGAGGTTCAGGAGAAGCTTCTCCCGGATGATCTCCGCGCACATCTGGCGGGTAGTCTGGTCGGTGATCATGTCCTCCGGAAAGAGCTGCTGGTCCTCCTTGGCGAATTTTTCAAGCTCGTCAAAGAGGATGTCCAGGCCCTGATTGCGCCGGGCACTGATGGGCACCACGGCGGCCCAGTCGTGGGCCTTGGCGTAGAGGGCGATGACGGGCAGGAGCTCCGGCTTTTCCACGGTGTCGATCTTGTTGATGACGAGAACCGCCGGGGCCTTCTGGGCCTTGATGCGCGCGATCAGCCCCTCCTCCTGGCGGCCGATGTTGGCCTTGGGCTCCACCACGAGGCAAATGGCGTCCACGTCGTCCTCCACGGACTCCTCCACCACATGGACCATGTAGTCCCCCAGCTTGGTGCGGGCCCGGTGGAAGCCGGGGGTGTCGGCGAAGACCAGCTGCGTCTCCCCCCGCTCGGCCACGCCGAAGATGCGGTTGCGCGTGGTCTGGGGCTTGGGCGTCACAATGGACACCTTCTCCCCCACCATGGCGTTGACAAGGGTGGACTTCCCCACATTGGGCCTGCCCACGACGGTAACTAAGGCTGTACGTTTGATCATAGGTGATCCTCAACTTTCTTTGAGCGTTTATCTTGTGATTTGCAGGCTTTCCATAATGGCGTCCTCGCGGGAGCGCATCAGGGCCTTCTCCGGCCCCTCGTCCAGGTGGTCATAGCCCAGAAGATGCAGCGTCGAGTGGACGGCAAGGTAGCTCACCTCGCGCCGATAGCCGTGGCCGTACTCCTCCCCCTGCGCCTCGCATCGGGGGATATCGATGACCATGTCCCCCAGGAGGACCTCCCCGGTGTCGTAATCCCGCTCGCACGCCTCCGGGTCGAAGTCCCCCGGCGTCAGCTCGTTCAGGGGGAAGCTGAGCACGTCCGTGGGCGCGTCCACGCCCCGGTGCTCAAAATTGATGGCGTGGATACCCTCGTCGTCGGTGAGGAGCACGTCCACATGGCAGGGCGTGTCGACGCCCTCGGCCCTCAAAGCGGCGGCGACGGCCTTTTTTACCAGCGCCGCCGTCTCCGGGCGGCCGAGGCGGGGCTTGTCCCGCGCGATGGTCACCGTGCTCACAGGCCGTACACCTCCGTAAACTTGCGCTCCAGGTAGTCGGTGTAGAAGGTGGGGTCGAAGGGCCCGCCGAAGGCCTTTTCCATGAGCTCCGCCGGCTTATAGAGGGAGCCGTATTTCCAGATCTTGTCCTCCAGCCAGTGATTGACCTTCACAAGCTCGTTTTGCCGGACGGCCTCGGCGACGTCGAAGTCCTCCCGCATCTTGTGGAGAAGCTGGGCCCCGTAGGCGCTGCCCAGGGCGTAGGACGGGAAGTAGCCGATGCCGCCGCCGGACCAGTGGGAGTCCTGCAAAATGCCCGACTTGTCGTCCGGCACGTCGATGCCAAGGTACTCCTTATAGAGGGCGTTCCACATCTCGGGAAGCTCCGAGGTCTTCGCCTCGCCCTCGATCATGGCCTTCTCCATCTCATACCGGACCATGATGTGCAGGGGGTAGGTCAGCTCGTCGGCCTCGGTGCGGATGAGGCTGGGGCACGCCGCGTTGGCGGCCCTCCAAAGCTCCTCCACGCTGTGGGCGGCCAGCTTCGGGCAGAGACGGATGAGATCGGGATAGACAAGCCCCACGAACTCCCGGCTGCGGCCGATGATGTTCTCGTAAAACCGGGACTGGCTCTCATGGACGCCCATGGAGACGCCGCCCTCCAGGCTCGTGAAGCAAAAGCGGTCGTCGGAGTGGAGGTCGTAGAGGGCGTGTCCCCCCTCGTGGATGACGGAGTACATGGAGGAGAGGAAGTTATCCTCAAAATAGTGGGTGGTGATGCGCACGTCGTGCTTGGAAAAGCCGGTGGTGAAGGGGTGCTCCACCTCGCCCACGATGCAGTTGTCCCGGGGAAGCCTCTGGATCTCCATGAGCTTTGCCGTCAGCTCCCGCTGGGCGCTGACCGGAAAGGGCGTGGACAGGAAGGACGTGTCGACAGGTCCGACGGCCTTGATCTTCTCCAGGAGCGGAACGATACGCGCCCGCAGAGCGCCGAAGAACGATTCGCACTTCTCCTTTGTCAGCCCCTCCTCATACTGGTCGAGGCAGTAGTCGTAGGGGTCCATGTCCGGCCGCACAAGGCCGGCGAAGCGCTTTTGCGTCTCGATAATTTTCCCAAGATACGGCTCAAAGAGCTTGTAGTCGGACGCATTCTTCGCCTCCCGCCAGACGTTGGAGGCGTCGTTCAAAAGCTCCGAGTAGGCCACATACTCCTCCACGGGGATGGCCCGCAGCTCCCGCATTTTTTTCTCCCTCAGGTCCGCCCGGCGCTTGTCCTCCTCCGAAAGCTCGTCATAATGCTCCATGAGCCCGTCCAGCACGGCCCTGGCCTCGTCCCCGGTGGAGAGCTTGTAGGAAAGCTCGCTGAGCACCCCCATCGTCTTTCCCCGCGGGATTCTGGACCCTTTCGGCGCCACCGTCTCGTCGTCATAGGACAGTATCCCCATGGCGTGCCCGTAAGCAAACTCCTTGAGCTCCAAATCGTTTAATCTCTCAATGGCTTCTTTCGCGGTCATTTGTACAAACTCCTTTCATGCTCTTTCCGTCAGGGAAATCACCGATCGTTTTTCTTCGCGTCCTTCTCAAGCTCCCTGATGGTCTCCATATAGGCACGTTCCACCGGTGACAGTGTCTGCGCCTGATACTTTCTGTATTCCTGCTGAGCCTTTTCCAGCGCCTGCCGGCGGCTGACTGTTCCGGCACCGTCCAGGAGCTTTTCTCCGGTCGTGGAGAGGATCCGGTCAAGGCTTTCGATATAGTCCTGCATATACATGGGGTTGTGGCGTATGGCCTGCACCTCGGCAAAATCGAAGTACCCGGATACAAGATTGTTCAGTATCTTCAATTCGTCCGCATTCAGGTAATTCTTGGCAACGCTGATATCCTTCCTCGTGGGCATATCCCCGGAAAAGGATTTAAGGCCCATGAAGGGTTTACCGGCGTCGGCGCGCTCGTAAATCACCTCGGCGGCCGTATGACCGTGGGCGGCGTAGTGGAGCTTGTTCTGGACGATTTGGAAAAACCGGACGGACTCCGGGCTCTTGGGGTCGTAATCCACACTGGTGGCGTAGAGGTCCAGGACCTGCCGGTATAAGACCTTCTCAGAGGAGCGGATATCCCTGATCCTGTCAAGAAGCTCCTTCCAGTACATCCCGCCGGCGTTGCCTTTCAGCCGCTCGTCATCCAAGGCAAAACCCTTGATCATGTATTCCTTCAACCGTTCGGTAGCCCAGCGGCGGAACTGAGTAGCGATGAGAGACTTAACGCGATAGCCAAGGGATATGATCATGTCAAGGTTGTAGTAAGGGATCTCGCGGGAAACCTGGCGCGATCCTTCGGTACGAACCTGTCGGAAATTCCGACAGGTTGAGCTCTCGTCAAGCTCACCTTCCTCGTATATATGCCTGATGTGTTCAACTACATTGCTTCTTGAAGTCTGATACAGATCGGCCATCTGTTGTTGACTGAGCCAGACGGTTTCATCGTACATTTTTACCTCAATGCCGGTCTTCCC
>CANQSD010000103.1 GCA_947626385.1 uncultured Oscillospiraceae bacterium
TTCGGCCTCCCAAGGGTGGGGTTACAGCGTTTTCTGCGCGTTGATCTTGATGCCGGGGCCCATGGTGCTGGCGGTGACGCAGGAGCGGATATACTGGCCCTTGGCGGCGGCGGGCTTGGCGCGCAGGAGGGCGGTCATGAGAGCGTTGTAGTTCTCGGTGAGCTTCTCCGGGCCGAAGGAGACCTTGCCGATGGGGCAGTGGATGATGTTGGTGCGGTCCAGGCGGTACTCGATCTTACCGGCCTTGACCTCGGTGATGGCCTGGGTCAGGTTGGGGGTGACGGTGCCGGCCTTGGGGGAGGGCATCAGGCCCTTGGGGCCCAGGATCTTACCGAGGCGGCCCACCACGCCCATCATGTCGGGGGTGGCGATGACCACGTCGAAATCAAACCAGTTCTCCTTCTGAATCTTCTCCACCATGTCCATGGCGCCCACGTAATCGGCGCCGGCGTCCACGGCCTCCTGCTTGCGCTCGTCCTTGCAGAACACTAAGACCCTGCGGGTCTTGCCGGTGCCGTGGGGCAGGACGACGGCGCCGCGGACCTGCTGGTCGGCGTGGCGGGAGTCAACGCCGAGCTTCACGTGGAGCTCCACCGTCTCGTCGAACTTGGCCTTGCTGGTCTTGGTGATGAGGTCGAAGGCGTCCTGGGGCTCATACTGCACGGAGCGGTCGATGAGCTTGGCGGCGTCCTGATAATGCTTTCCTCTAAACATGGTCTCAGCCCTCCTCTACTACGATGCCCATGCTGCGGGCGGTACCGGCGACCATGCTCATGGCGGCTTCGATGGAGCCGGCGTTCAGGTCGTTCATCTTCGTCTCGGCGATCTTGCGGATCTCCTCCTTGGAGATCCTGGCGACCTTGTCCCGCTGGGGGACGCCGGAGCCCTTCTCGATGCCGCAGGCCTTCTTGAGGAGGACGGCGGCGGGGGCGGACTTGGTGACGAAGGTGAAGCTGCGGTCGGAGTAGACGGTGATGACCACGGGGGTGATCATGCCCATGTCGGCCTTGGTGCGCTCGTTGAACTCCTTGGTGAAGGCGCCGATGTTGACGCCGTGCTGGCCGAGGGCGGGGCCTACCGGGGGCGCGGGGGTCGCGCGGCCGGCGGGGATCTGAAGCTTGATGATTCCTGTAACTTTCTGTGCCACTTTAAGTGAACCTCCATATGTTAGATGTGGTTGAGCGGAACTTTTTGTTCCTCCCACAGCGCAAACGCGCTATGCCCTTGCGGGCGGTTAGTCCTGAAGTGCCTCGACCTGGTCGAAGTCCAGCTCCACCGGCGTTTCCCGGCCGAACATGGAGACGACCACGCGGACGATCTTCTTGTCCATGTCGATCTCCTCCACCGTGCCGAAGAAGCCCTCCAGCGGGCCGTCGTTGACCTTGACGCGGCCTCCCACGGCGAAATCCACGTGGAATTCGTGGCGCTCCACGCCCAAGGACGCGATCTCCTCGTCGGAGAGGGGAATGGCCTTGTTGCCGGTGCCAACAAAGCCCGTGCAGCCGCGAACGTTGCGCACCAGGTGCCAGCTTTCGTCCGTCATCACCATCTTCACCAGCACATAGCCGGGGAAGACCTTGCGCTCCACGGTCTTTTCCACGCCGTCCACCGTTTCGGTGACGGTCTCCATGGGGATGTTGACCTCATGGATGAGGTCGGTCATGTTCCTGTTTTCGGCGGATTTCACCACCGTGTCGGCTACGGCGTTTTCGTAGCCGGAGTAGGTATGGACCACATACCACTTCGCTTCCTGCGCCATGTCCTCTCCTTAAATGAGGTCGATGAGCACCTCGACGAGGGTGTTGGCCAGCCAGTCGAAGCCTCCCAGGACGACGGCGAAGGCGGCGCACACGGCCAGCACCACGCCGGTGTTGTTGACGGTCTGCCTGGCGGTGGGCCATACGACCTTCTTGAGCTCGCTCTTCATGCCCCGGAACCAGTCCTTGACGCGGGTGAAGAACTTCTTCTTTTCAGTCTTTGCCATTTTCCTTCTCCTTTGCGCTTACTTCGTCTCGGTGTGAAGCGTATGCTTACGGCAGAAACGGCAGTACTTCTTGAGTTCCAGCTTCTCGGGCGTGTTGCGCTTGTTCTTGGTCGTGTTGTAGTTGCGCTGTTTGCACTCCGAGCAGCGCAGAACGACCTTGACTCTGTTTTCAGCGGCCATTTGTTCGGCACCTCCTATAAATTTGCCTCCCTGCTTTGAATTGGCCAAGCAAGCCGCCTTGTCCCGCGCGGACGCACAAAAACAAAGCCTCTCAGCCGACAGGTGAAGAGATTATATCACCGCAAATCCCGGAAGTCAACAGCTTTTTTGAGAAAAACATTGAAAAGCCGGGGAAATCCTTTATAATAAAAGGAAAGCTTTGTAAAGGACGTGACTTGTATGCGTATCATGGCGATCGACTACGGCGACCAGCGCACCGGCGTGGCGGTGTCGGACCTCACCGCCACCCTGGCGGGGGAGGCCTTCGTCATCAAGGAATGGGACCCGGAGGCGCTGGCGGATAAGCTCATAAGCGAAGCCGAAAGGCGGGACGTGGGGCAGCTCGTCCTGGGCAATCCCCTCAACATGGACGGCTCCGCCGGGCCCCGCAGCGAAAAGGCAAGCACCCTCGCCGGCCTTCTCCGGGCACGGACGGACATCCCCGTGGCCCTCTGGGACGAGCGGCGCACCACCGTGGAGGCCCACGACATCCTGTCCGCCAACGACCGCCACGGCAAAAGGCGCCGGGAGACGGTGGACGCCGTGGCCGCCACGCTGATTTTGGAAGGGTATCTGGCGCGGCGAAAGAACGGCTGATTTTATCAAAACTGTTAAAAAATTATCATTCCAGCCCCACCCCACAGGGCAAATAGACGAAAAAAACATAAAAATGTCCTGATTCTTCATTGCAACGCCCCCGCCGGCATGATATACTAAGAAATGTTATCAGTCTCCTTGCGCGTATTCTTGGAAAGAGAACGGGAGGTAGGGAATGTGAATTTACGCAAGCTGCACGGCGTCCATGTCCCCCACAGGAAGAACACGGCGGACATGGCGCCGGTGAGGATGCCGGTGCCGGCGACGGTCACCATCCCCATGTCCATGCACATCGGCGCCCCGGCGGCGCCGGCGGTGAAGGTGGGGGACAGCGTGAAGGTGGGCCAGCTCATCGCCACGGCCGGCGGGTTCGTCTCCTCGCCGGTGTACGCCAGCGTCTCCGGCAAGGTCAAGAAAATTGACGATATGCTCATGTCCACGGGCCGGTTCATGAAGGCCGTCACCATCGAGTCCGACGGGGAGCAGACCCCCTTTGAGGGCCTGAGGCCCCCGGAGGTCACGGACCTCCCGTCCTTCCTCAATGCCGTGCGGGACAGCGGCGTGGTGGGCCTGGGCGGCGCGGGCTTCCCCACGGCGGTGAAGCTCTCCGTGAAGGACTTAAACCTCATCGAGGCCGTCATCATCAACGGCGCGGAGTGCGAGCCCTACGTCACCTCGGACACGAGGACCATGCTGGACGACGTGGACTGGATCGGGAAGGGCATCGGCCTTTTGCAGAAGTACCTGAAGGCCAAACGGGTGATCATCGGCATCGAGGCCAACAAGCCCCAGTGCGTCAAGGCCATGCAGGACATGGCGTCCGGCATGAAGGGCGTGGAGGTCATGGCCCTGCCGCCGGTGTACCCCCAGGGCGGCGAGAAGGTGCTCATCTACCACACCACGGGCAGGGTCGTGCCGGAGGGGAAGCTCCCCATCGACGCCGGGGCCGTGGTCATCAACTGCACCACCCTGGCCGCCATTGCCAAGTACATAGAGACGGGGATGCCCCTCGTTGAGAAGGTCGTCACCGTGGACGGCTCGGCGGTAGCCGAACCCAAAAACGTCATCGCCCCCATCGGCGCGTCCATGCAGTCGCTCTTCGACTTCTGCGGCGGGTTCAAGGCCGAC
This sequence comes from uncultured Oscillospiraceae bacterium, assembly GCA_947626385.1. Classification (GTDB taxonomy): domain Bacteria; phylum Bacillota; class Clostridia; order Oscillospirales; family Oscillospiraceae; genus RUG626. Next base: position 3,929 of record CANQSD010000103.1, read on the forward strand.
CCCAAAAAGGTCCTCTACGGCGGGCCCATGATGGGCATCGCGGTGCCCAATACCGATTTCCCCGTGATGAAGAATACCAACGCCATCCTGGCCCTCGCGGAAAAGGACGCCGTCCTGCCCGAGCCCACGGCCTGCATCCGGTGCGGCTCCTGCGTGGACGCCTGCCCCCTCAACCTCATGCCGGCGGCCATCGAGGCGGCGTACAATAAGCGCAACGTGGATAAGCTCCGCGCCCTCCACGCCAACCTGTGCATGGAGTGCGGCTGCTGCTCCTTCGTGTGCCCCGCCAAGCGGATGCTGGTGCAGACCAACAAGCTTGCCAAGGGCCTCATCGCCGCCGACAACGCCGCGAAGAAGGCCGAGGCCGAGCGCAAGGCCAGGGAGGCCGAGGAAAAAGAGAAGAAGGAGGCGGCGGTGAAATGAACGAATTGACAGTCAGCGTATCCCCCCACCTGAGAAGCGGCCGCACCACCCAGAAGATCATGCTGGACGTGCTCATCGCCCTCTGCCCGGCGCTCATCGCCTCCGTGGTCATCTTCGGCTGGCGGTGCCTCCTCTTGACCGGCGTGTCGGCGGCCATGTGCGTGCTTTGCGAGTTCGTCTGGGAAAAGCTTATGAAGCAGCCCGTCACCGTCACGGACCTGTCCGCCGTGGTCACCGGCGTGCTCCTGGCGTTCAACGTCCCCTCCACCATGCCCGTCTGGGAGCTTCTGGTGGGCGACGTGGTGGCCATTATCTGCGTGAAGATGCTCTTCGGCGGCATCGGATGCAACTTCGTAAACCCCGCCCTGGTGGGCCGGGTGGTGATGTTCTTCTCCTTCACCGCCGACATGACGAATTTCCCCGCCCCCGCCGGCACTGTCGACGCCCTCAGCTCCGCCACGCCCCTGGCGCTCATCCGTGAGGGGAGCATCGGCTGGAGCGAGTTCGGGCAGATCTTCATCGGCGTCCACGGCGGCGTGCTGGGCGAGACGTGCGCCGCGGCGCTCATCCTGGGCGGCCTCTATCTGTGCGTGCGAAAGGTCATCAAGCCCATCATCCCCCTGGCGTATGTGGGCTCCTGTATGCTTTTCAGCTGGATCTTCGGCTCCTCCCAGCCCGTGATCGCCGCCTTCTCCGGCGGGCTTCTGCTGGGCGCGATCTTCATGGCCACGGACTACGTGACCAGCCCCACCACCAACCTGGGCAAGCTCATCTTCGGCCTGGGGTGCGGACTTCTCACCGCCATGATGCGTACCTTCGCCAGCTCCGCCGGGGCCGTGACCTTCTCCATCCTTCTCATGAACCTTGTGGTGCCGTACATCAACGACCTGACGGCCCCCAAGCCCTTTGGAGGTGTTGAGACAAAATGACAAAGACAGCCTTTCAGGAATACATAAAGCCCATCGTGGTGCTGGTGGCGATATGCCTTGTGGTGTCCTTCCTCCTGGCGTTTACCAACAAGATCACCGCCCCCATCGTCGAGGAAAACGCCCGGCAGGAGGCCATCCGCACCCGCCAGGAGGTCCTTCCCGGCTCTACGAGCTTCACCGAGCTTGACGTCTCCGGCATCTCCGGCGTCGAATCCGCCTTCCGGGAGGACGGGGGCCTCGGCTACGTGGTCTCCGCCGGCTACAAGGGCTACGGCGGCATCGTCACCGTCACCGTCGGGCTCGACAACGACGGCAAGGTGGTGGGCATCTCCGCCAACGTAAGCTCCGAGACCAAGGGCATCGGCTCCAAGGCGGGGCAGGAGAGCTACCTTTCCAACTACAAGGACCTGGTGACCGCCGCGGCGGCGCAGCAGGTGGACACCATCTCCAACGCCACCTACTCCAGTACCGCCGTTCGCAACGGCGTTTCCGCGATCCTCGAAAATTTTGAGAGCATAAAGGGGGCGGCACAGAAATGAAGGACAAAATGAAGATCCTCTTAAACGGCATGTTCAAGGAAAACCCCGTCCTCATCCTGGCCCTGGGGTGCTGCTCGGTGCTGGCGGTGTCCGTCTCCGTCTCCGGCGGCTTCGGCATGGGCGTGGCCCTCACCTTCGTGCTGGTGTGCTCCAACGTGGTCATCTCGCTCCTCCGCAACATCATCCCCTCCAAGGTCCGCATCCCCTGCTACATCGTGGTCATCGCCACCTTCGTGACCCTGGTGGAGATGCTGATGGAGGCGTATCTGAAGAGCCTCTACGACTCCCTGGGCGTCTTCCTTTCCCTCATCGTGGTCAACTGCATCGTCTTAGGGCGCGCTGAGATGTTCGCCAGCAAGCACGGCGTGGCGGACAGCTTCTTTGACGGCCTGGGCATGGGCATCGGCTACACCATGGTCATCGTGGGGATGTCCGCCGTCCGGGAGCTCTTCGGCTCCGGGACGCTCCTGGGCTTCCGCATCATCCCGGAGGGGTATCAGCTGGGCATCCTCACCCAGGCCCCCGGCGGGTTCTTCCTCTTCGGGTGCGCCATGGCGATCCTGGTCGCCGCCATGGCGAAACGCGGCAAGAAATTTGAGCCGAAGATGGGGTGCGACGGCAACTGCGCCGCCTGCCACAGCGCTTGCGACGACCG
>CANQSD010000104.1 GCA_947626385.1 uncultured Oscillospiraceae bacterium
CCGAGGTGAGGCGTGTGAGGGAATGGTTCATGAGACTCAGGTGGGACCTGCGGCGGCGAAGGGGGCTGGGGTTGGGGCTTACGCTTTTGGGGATCGGGGTGCTGATTCTGACGCTTTTATTCTCCGTGAAGCTCACGCCCACCATCGCGAGCTTAGCGCTGGCCACGGCCACGGACGACATCACCATCGCCGTCAACGAGACGGTGGCGCGGGTGCTGTCCGAGGACGGCCTCGATTACGCAAGCCTTGTGACGCTGGAGCGGGACAGCCAGGGGAACATCACGGCGCTGGTGTCCAACACAGCGGGGATCAACCTTCTGAAGGCCCAGGTCACCAACGCCGTTGTGGAGCGGTTCGCCGACTCCGACCTCACCACCGTGCGCATCCCGGTGGGCAATCTCATCGGCGGGGCGCTGTTTTCCGGCAGAGGGCCGAGGCTGAAGCTGGACATTCTATCCGTTACCAACGTGACCACAAATCTGCGCCACGAATTCACCTCCGCGGGCATCAACCAGACGCGGCACCAGATCCTCATGGATGTGGAGGTCACCCTGGAGGTCCTGCTGGGACCCGATTCGGACACCGACACGGTCCTCACGGAGGTCAGCGTGGCCGAGACGGTCATCGTGGGCACGGTGCCGGACACCTACGCCTCATTCACATAAGGAGTGCTGACAATATGAACGCAAAAGAACGCATCGCCGAGCTCGTCCGGGTCCTCAACGACGCCGGGTACAAATATTACGTCCTGGACGCGCCGGAAATGCCGGACTATGAATATGACCGGCTCTTACGGGAGCTGGAGGAGCTGGAGGCGGCATACCCGGAGTACGCCCTGCCGGATTCGCCCACGAAGCGAGTGGGCGGCGCGGCGGTGGAATCGTTCCCCCCGGTGGTCCACGAGGCGCCGCTGGAGAGCTTACAGGACGTGTTCTCCCGGGAGGAGCTCCTGGCCTTCGGCGAGCGGGTGAGCCAGGCGGCGGGGGAGAGCGAATTTGACGTGGAGCCCAAGATCGACGGGCTTTCCGTGGCCCTGCGGTACGAAAACGGCGTCTTCGTCCAGGGGGCTACCCGTGGCAACGGCACGGTGGGGGAGGACGTCACGGAAAATCTCAGGACCGTCCGGTCCCTGCCCTTAAAGCTGGAAGACGCCCCGGAGCACCTGGTGGTGCGGGGCGAGGTCTATATGTCCAAGAAGGTCTTCCGGGCGCTGAACGCCGAGCGGGAGCGGGACGAAAAGCCCCTTTTCGCCAACCCCCGCAACGCCGCCGCCGGGTCCCTGCGGCAGCTGGACCCGAAGGTCGCGGCGGAGAGGCGGTTGGACATCATCTGCTTCAACATCCAGGCCGTCACCGGCAGGAGCTTTGAGACACACTCCGAGACGCTGGAGTATTTGAAGTCCCTGCGCTTCCCCACGGTGCCCCACGCGGAGTTTTCCACGGTGGAGGGATGCTGGGAGCGCATTCGGGCCATTGGGGAGGACCGGGACCAGTTCGACTTCGATATCGACGGGGCGGTCGTCAAGGTCAACTCCCTGGACAAGCGCCGGACGCTGGGCAGTACCGCCAAGGCGCCGCGCTGGGCGGTGGCCTTCAAATACCCGCCGGAGAAGAAGGAGACGCGCGTCACCGATATCGTCATCCAGGTGGGCCGCACCGGCGTATTGACGCCCAAGGCCGTGCTGGAGCCGGTGCGACTGGCCGGGACCACCGTCACCAACGCCACGCTCCACAATCAGGACTTCATCGCCGAGCGGGACATCCGCGTGGGCGATACGGTGCTGGTGCAGAAGGCGGGGGAGATCATCCCGGAGATCCTGGCCGTTGATTTGGACAAGCGTCCGGAGGGGACTGTGCCCTACGAATTCCCCAAGGTCTGCCCCGAGTGCGGCGCGCCGGTGGCGCGGGACGAGGGCGGCGCGGCCGTCCGGTGCCAGGGGGCCGAGTGCCCTGCCCAGAGGCTCCGGCACATCGTCCACTTCGCCTCCAAGGCCGGCATGGACATCGACGGGCTGGGGACGGCGGTGGCGCAGCTGCTCATCGACAGCGGCCTCATCCGCTCGCCGGGGGACATCTACTCCCTGCGCGCGCCGGATGTCAGCGTCCTGCCGGGGTTCGGGCAAAAATCCGCCGAGAACCTTATCGACGCCATTGACAAAAGCCGCTCCAACGGCCTTGTAAAGCTCCTGGCGGCCCTGGGCATCCCCCAGGTGGGTACGGCGGCGGCCAAGACTCTGGCCCGCCGGTACAAGACCATGGAGGCCCTGGAGAGCGCCACGGCGGAGGAGCTCACCGAAGTGGAGGACATCGGACCCGTCACCGCCCAAAACATCCGGTCCTGGCTGGACTCCGACCAGGCGCGGCATCTGCTGGGGCTTCTCCGGGACGCCGGCGTGGATATGACCTACGCCGAGGAGGAGGGGGACCGGCGCTTTGAGGGAATGACCTTCGTGCTCACGGGGGCGCTTTCCAAATATACCAGGGACGAGGCCGGGGCTATTATCGAGCGCCTGGGCGGCAAGGCCGCCTCCTCCGTCTCCAAAAAGACCTCCTACGTTCTGGCCGGGGAGAACGCCGGGAGCAAGCTCACCAAGGCCCAGGCCCTGGGCATCCCCGTCATCACAGAGGAAGAATTTGAGGCCATGATCGGCTGATCGGGCCGCCGCTGAGGAAACTGCCATGAAGAAAAAACTTATAAGTCTTGCCCTTTTTGTATCCCTCCTGCTTGCCTTCGCCGTCCCGGCGTTGGCGGAGCCCGCGCCGGAGGAACCGGTCCTTCCCGAGAAGTGGACGGAGCTTTATTCCAACGCCTCCACGCTCACGGAGGACCTTACATACACAAACCGGATCTTCCAAAACGGCGAGGGCCGCCGGGTGGAGAGCTTTGCCGTGGAGACGGGCCCCGGGGGGAATGTCTATCCCATCGTGGCCACCGCCGACAGCCTCTACGAGGCCATGAAGCCGGAGGAGCTCACCGCCGCCATGCGGGAACGGGGCCTCAACGTCCTGGCCGCCGTCAACGCCGACTTTTTCTACAGCTCGGCGAAGCTCCCCCTGGGCGGCGTTATCGAGGACGGCGTCTACGTCACCAACACGGATACGGAGAGCCTGCTGGCCTTTGACGACGACGGGGCCTTTTTCGTTGAAAAGCCGGACATCCGCCTGACGCTCCACAACAACGGCGGGGGCGGCCTTACCTATGACCCGGAGCGCCTTACATGGACCTCCAATTACGGCAAGGACGTGAAGGTCAACCATCTCAATAAGATCCGCAACAACACCGGCGGGCTCTTCCTCTACACCACCGACTATCACCCGGAGCACACGGACACCACCCGCGCCGGCTGGGCCGTGCGCTTCCGGGTCATCTCCGGCAAGCTCACCGTCTCGGGCCGTATGGAGCTCCAAGTGGTCGAGGTCTTTCCCGACTGCACGGACATCGCCCTCGGGGAGGGCTATATGGCGCTCACCTGTCCCGCCGACGGGCCGTTTCCCGAGGGGTACAAGGATTTCGCCGTGGGGGACATGGTGACGCTGATTTCCGAATGCGAAGATGAGCGCCTTTGCGGCGCCCGCTGGGCCACCGGGTGCGGCGACCTCATCGTGGACGACGGCGCGATCACCGATTTCGAGCATTGGGACAAGGCCATCTCCGAGGCCCGTCACCCCCGCACCGCCATCGGCGTCAAGGCCGACGGGAGCATCATGGCGCTGGTCGTCGACGGGCGCAGCAGCGTATATTCCGCCGGGGCCACCCTGTACGAGCTGGCGGACCAGCTTGTGGAGATGGGCTGTGTCTTCGCCGTCAATCTGGACGGCGGCGGCTCCTCCGTCATGACTGTGAAGGCCCCTGGAGAGGAGACCTGCGACATCGTCAACCGCCCCTCCGGCGGCGACAGCCGTATCTGCTCCACCTACATCCTGTTCGTCTCCGACGCCGTCCCCGACGGCGTGCCGGCGTCGCTGCATCTGGCGGAGGACGGCGCTTTCGTCCTCGCCGGAGCCGTGACGCTCCTGACGCCTATGGCCGCCGACCGGGCCGGGTCTCTGGCGGAGGCACCGGAGGACATCGTCATCACCGCCGAGAAGGGGACCGTGGAGGACGGCGTCTACTTCGCCCCCTCGGAGCCCTGTGTCGACACCGTCACCCTGCGTTCCCCGGACGGGAGGCTGACGGGCAGCGCCACGCTCCACATCACCGATACGCTGGACAGCCTCACCGTCACGGACCTTGGCACCGGCGTGCCTCCGGCGCTCTTTGAGATGGAGCCGGGGGATACGGCGGATCTGGCCCTCAGCGGGACGTATCTGCGGCGGGACGTGCTGATGGACGGCGCGCCGGCGGAATTTTCCGTGACGGAGGGCGTCGGGACCCTCACCGAGGACGGCAGCTTCACCGCCGCCGATCCCACGGTCCCTGAGGGGGAGATCACCGTCAGCGCCGGCGGCGTCACCGTGACGCTTCCGGTGAGCCTGCGCATCCGCTACTACGATATCCTGGACCACTGGGCCAGGGCGTACATCACCTACCTCTACGACCGGGGCGTGGTGACAAAGACCTCCGACAAGCTCTACGGCCCGAACGTGCCCATGACGCGCTGGGAGTTTGCCATGATGCTCTGGCGGTCCCTGGGAAGCCCCGTTTTGGAGGGGGAGAGCATTTTCACCGACGTCTCCCCGGACAGCGAATACTACGAGGCCGCCAAGTGGGGCGGTCAGATCGGCCTCATTCTCGGCACGAGCCCCGGTATTTTCAGCCCCGAGGAGCCTATTGAGAGGGAACAGGCCTTCACCCTGGTCTATCGTCTTCTGACGCTCCTGCGCAAGGAGCTGCCGGAGGCCGACCGTGCCGTCCTGGACGATTTCCCGGACGGCGCCGAGGTGGCCGAGTACGCCAGGGACGCCGTCGCCACCCTGATCGCCGCCGGCGTTATCGAGGGGGCCAACGGGTATCTCCTGCCCCGCAGTACCATCACCAGGGCGGAGCTGTGCAAGGTCACCTGCGAGGCCGTCCTTCAGTGGACGCCTCCGGCCCCGGAGGAGCCGGGCGAGGACACGGAGGAACCGGATGGGGAGACGGAGGAGGACCCCGGCGGGGAAGCGGGGGAGGACCCTCAGATGTAAGACCATCCCGTTTCACGGGATCAATATAGAAAAGAGGAGGAACCAATATGGCTGTCCATGTTGTCAACGAGGCGCGTCGGTGCCTCCACTGCAAGAATCCCCTGTGCCGCACGGGCTGTCCCATTGCCACGAACATCCCGGAGATGATCGCCCTCTTCAAAAACGGGCACAAAAAAGAAGCCGGACAGATGCTCTTTGAGAACAATCCCTTGTCCGTCTTCTGCTCGCTGGTATGCAATCACGAAAATCAGTGCGAGGGCCACTGTGTCCTGGGCCGCAAGGGCGCGCCGGTGCAGATCTCCAGCATCGAAAACTACATCTCCGACGCCTACCTCGACGACCCGGAGCTGCGGCGGGAGCCCAGAGTCGGCCAGCGCGTGGCTATCATCGGCTCGGGCCCCGCGGGCCTCACCATCGCGGTGATCCTGGCCCAGAAGGGCTACGACATCACCATCTTTGAGAGCAAATACAAGATCGGCGGCGTCCTTCGCTACGGCATCCCGGATTTCCGCCTGCCCAAGACTGTCATCGAGCGCTACAAAAAGCAGCTTTTGAGGCTGGGCATCAAGATCCGCCCCAACGCCGCCATTGGCCTGGCGCTCACCGTGGATGACCTCCAGCGCGACGGCTACGAGGCTATCTTCATCGGCACGGGCGTTTGGAAGGCCAACAAGCTCAACGTCCCCGGCGAGAGCCTGGGGCACGTCCACTACGCCATTGACTATCTGGTGGACCCGGACGTTTTCAGCATCGGCGAGACGCTGGTGGTCATCGGCGCCGGCAACTCCGCCATGGACGTGGCCCGCACGGCCCTGCGCAAGGGCTCCCGCCATGTCCACGTCTTCTGCCGCGAGGCCAAAGCCGCCGCCAGCGAACGGGAGCTGGACTACGCCGTGGCAGACGGCGTGGATATGCTCTACGGCATCGAGACGGTGGAGATCCGGGACGAGGGCGTGGTCATCCGTCAGCGCACCTTCGACGAGGAGGGGAACGTCACCGCCGTGGGCGAGCCGAAGCTCTTCCCCTGCGACAATGTGATCGTCGCCATTTCCCAGGGCGCGCAAAGCCGCATCGTCAACACCACCACCGGATTACAGATGAACGAGCGCGGGCTTCTGGCCACCGACGAGCACGGCCGCACCACCAGGGAGGGCATCTTCGCCGCCGGTGACGTGAGCCTCGGCGCCAAGACCGTCGTGGAGGCCGCCCGCAGCGCCAAGATCGTCGCCGCCGAGATGGACCGATACCTCACCGAACGCCGCCAGAACCGCCCGGAAAAGGAGCCGGACAACATCCCCGTCATCAACCGCGCGGAGGAGTGAGCCCAA
>CANQSD010000105.1 GCA_947626385.1 uncultured Oscillospiraceae bacterium
GTAGATGATGTCGTCGCGGTTGGCGGCGTCGCCCTCGGCCAGGACGGCCATTTTGGCGGCGACGATGCCGCCGGCCTCGCGGACCAGCTCCTCCACCGCCGCGATGGAGCCGCCGGTGGAGATGACGTCGTCGATGATGAGGACCCGCTTGCCCTTCATGCGCCGGGCATCCTCGCCGTCCATGTAGAGGTACTGGGTGCCCTCGGTGGTGATGGAATGGTCCTCCACGCGGAACACGTCGTGCATATACGCCTTGGCCTTCTTGCGCACCAGGAAGTAGTCGTTCCTTCCGGACTGCCTGGCCATCTCGTGGATGAGGGGAATGGCCTTGGCCTCCGGGGCCACCATGTAGTCGTAGGCGGGGGCCTTCTTGAGGAGCGCCCCGGCGCAGGCGCAGGTCAACTCCACGTCGCCGAAGATCACAAAGCCGGCGATGGACAGCTCGTCCGAGAGCTTGCAGATGGGAAGCTCACGGGTGAGCCCCGCCACATTCAGGGTATAGGTCACAAAAATCACTCCGTTTTCTATAAAATTTTGCTGCCCCCACTATACCACCTTTTCCCCCGCCCGTCAAATCAAAAGTGAGCCGTCCATATTTTGCACAAGTTTGCCTGTTTACGCGGGTAAATTTTGTGTATTCCACCAAAAATTCACAAATTCTTCACAAATTCCAAAAAAATCTGGCATTTTCCCGCAAATTGTGGTATATTTCAAGTATCTTCAATATTTTCGGCAAAAATCACCCGGCGCGAAACCACATCTTTCGCGCCCTTTTCCTTTTCGCCGGAGATAAATTCAGAAGATAAATATAATAGGAGGGTAAAAATGGAGAAACTGTTTAAGCTCAAGCAAAACGGTACCACCGTCCGCACGGAGATCGTCGCCGGTCTTACCACCTTCATGACGATGGCCTACATCATCGCCCTGAACCCGAACCTCATCGTGGGGTTTGAGCACGGCGCCTTCAATTCCAACGGCAGCTTTGGCGCGGACGGCGCCGCCGCGTGGAACGGCGTCTTTATGGCGACGTGCCTGGCCTCCGCCGTGGCCATGTTGTGCATGGCGTTCCTGGCCAACAAGCCCTTCGCCCTGGCTCCCGGCATGGGTCTCAACAGCTATTTCGCGGTGGTGATCGCCCAGATCGCCGGCGCCGCGGAATGCACCATGCTGGCCGGCCTCCAGGCGGGCCTGTGCATCATCCTCATCGAGGGCATCATCTTCACCGCGCTGTCCGTCTTCAACGTCCGGCAGAAGATCGTGGAGGCCATTCCGCTCGGCGTGCGCCTGGGCATCGGCCCCGGCATCGGCCTGATGCTCATGAACATCGGCTTCGGTTCCAACGCCGGCGTGGGCGCGAACAACGAAAATTACGTCATGAGCAGCTTCTTCGGCGCTCTGTCGGCCAGCTCCGCCAAGGAGAAGCTGGGTGAATATTGGCCCACCATGGTCCTCACCGTGGTCACCATGTTCATCGGCCTCTTCCTCATCATCATCCTGGCCCATTACAAGATGAAGGGCTCGGTGCTCGTGGGTATGCTGGGCGCCTCCGCTCTCAACTGGGCCGGCCAGGCCATCTTCCTCCATAAGAACCCCTTCGCCAGCCTGAAGACCGCCAGCTGGCTTCCTCCTTTCGGCGACATGGCGAAGACCACGCTCTTTAAGTTCGACTTCCCGACTCTCTTTTCCATTGGCTGGGGCACCGTCATCCTGCTGATCATCACGTTCTGCATCATCGATATGTTTGACACCATCGGCACCGTCGTCGCCACCGCCAACCGGGCCGGCATGGTGGACGAGAAGGGCAACATGCCCAAGATGCGCGAGACGCTCCTGTCCGACGCCATCGGCACCATCGCCGGCGCCTGCACCGGCACCTCCACCGTCACCACCTTCGTGGAGTCCGCCTCCGGCGTGGAGGCCGGCGGCCGCACGGGCCTCACCTCCCTCACCACCGGCATCCTGTTCCTGGCGTGCATCTTCATCAGCCCCATCGCGGCTATCATTCCTCCCGCCGCCACCTCCGCCGCTCTCATCTACGTGGGCATCCTGATGCTCAGCGGCATCAAGAACATCGACTTTAGCGACATGGCCATTGCCGCCCCTGTGTTCATCATGCTCCTGGCCATGCCCGTCTCCGGCTCCATCGGCCACGGCATCGGCCTCGGCCTCATTACCTACACCGTCATCAAGGTCTTCACCGGCAAGGCCAAGGATGTGTCCATCCTCACCTACGTCATCTCCCTGCTGTTCCTTGTGAAGTTCTTCCTCACCATTTAAACTGGCTTGAAAGGGCTTTGCCCTTTCAAGGCCAAGGGGAAACGTGCGAAACCCCCGGCGTGAATTCCGCGGAATTCACACCGGGGGTTTCTGCTGTCACGCTTCGCGCACTGCAAGCGGCACATTTGCGTGACAAAAGCAAAATACCAATTCCTTACAGAGCAGGGAGGATGCTTTACTATACTAAAATGTTCCACGTGGAACATTTTAGTATAGTAAAGTATAGCTAGGCACCAACCCCGCCCGCGATGTTCGCTACCGCCCTGTCCCCCCACCTTCGCTTCCCCCCTGCCCCCCTCCTACGAGGAGGGGGCTTAAAAAGGTTGCGGCTAACGCCGCATTCTCGATTTTATTGCGCCGGAGGCGCAATTGAATGTAAGAGCGCCGCTTTGCGGCGCAACCTTTTTGAGGCTCCCCTTCGTAAGGGGAGCTGTCGAGCGAAGCGAGACTGAGGGATCGAGGGTTGAGGTTACCACTCAGCTCCGTAATCCTCGCTTCCCCCTCCAGCGAGGAGGAAGCTTAAAAGTTTGCGGCTTCGCCGCGGTTTTTCACACCTTCTCCAGCGCCTGGGCGATGTCGGCGATGAGGTCGGAGGCGTCCTCGAGGCCGCAGGACATACGGACGAGGTCGGGGGTGATGCCGGCGGCGATGAGCTCGGCGTCGTTCATCTGGCGGTGGGTGGCGGAGGCCGGGTGGAGGCAGCAGGTGCGGGCGTCGGCCACGTGCGTCTCGATGGCGCCCAGCTTTAAGTGCTTCATGAACGTCTCGGCGGCGGCGCGGCCGCCCTTGAAGCCGAAGCTCACCACGCCGCAGGTGCCGTTCGGCATATACTTCCTGGCAAGCTCGTGGTACTTATCGCCCTCAAGGCCGGGGTAGATGACGAAGCTCACCTTCGGGTGGCCCTTGAGGAATTTCGCCACGGCCAGGGCGTTTTCGCAGTGGCGGGGCATCCGGACGTGGAGGCTCTCCAGCCCCAGGTTCAAAATAAAGGCGTTCTGCGGCGACTGGATGGAGCCGAAGTCCCGCATGAGCTGGGCGGTGCACTTGGTGATGAACGCCCCGCCCAGGCCGAATTTCTCGGCGTAGGTGACGCCGTGGTAGCTGTCGTCGGGGGTGGTGAGACCGGGGAACTTGTCGGCGTGGGCCAGCCAGTCAAATTTGCCGCTGTCCACGATGCACCCGCCCACGCCGGCGCCGTGGCCGTCCATGTACTTGGTGGTGGAGTGTGTGACGATGTCAGCGCCCCACTCAAAGGGCCGGCAGTTGACGGGCGTGGCGAAGGTGTTGTCCACGATAAGGGGCACGCCGTGGTCGTGGGCGGCCTTGGCGAACTTCTCGATGTCCAGCACCGTGAGGGCCGGGTTGGCGATGGTCTCACCGAAGACGGCCTTTGTGTTGGGCCGGAAGGCGGCGTCCAGCTCCTCCGGGGTGCAGTCCGGGGAGACGAAGGTGAAGTCCACGCCCATCTTCCGCATGGTGACGTGGAAGAGGTTGTATGTGCCGCCGTAGATGGTGGAGCTGGCCACCACATGGTCGCCGCAGGTCGCGATGTTGAAAACGGCGTAGAAGTTGGCCGCCTGGCCGGAGCTCGTCAGCATGGCCGCCGTGCCGCCCTCCAGCGCCGCGATCTTGGCCGCCACCATGTCGTTGGTGGGGTTCTGGAGGCGGGTGTAGAAGTAACCGGACTCCTCCAGATCGAAGAGCCTGCCCATGTGCTCGCTGGTGTCGTATTTGAAGGTGGTGGACTGGATGATGGGGATCTGCCTCGGCTCCCCGTTCCCGGGGGTATACCCGGCCTGTACGCACTTTGTGCCAATGCCCTGTTCGGTCATAACAAACCCTCTCTTTACTTGAATTGGATGAATATAGCTTAGACTTTCAGCGCCGTTTTGTCAAGACGCCTTTTGCGCCGGCCGCGCTTTTCCTGTTGAAAACGGCCTTGCACTGTGGTAAAATCAAACCATCCGAAAGGGGGCGGCGGGATGAGCAGGATCTTTTGCCTGGTGGGGAAGAGCGGCGCGGGGAAGGATACCCTGTACGCGGCGGTGACGGCGCGGTACGGGGACCGCCTCACGCCCATCGTGCCCTGCACCACCCGGCCCAGGCGGGCGGGGGAGCGCAACGGGGAAAACTACTTCTTCGTGACGGAACAGGAGCTGCGGGGCCTGGAGGAGCGGGGCCAGGTCATCGAAAAGCGGGTCTACCAGACGGTAAACGGCCCCTGGACGTACTTCACCCGGCGGTTTTCGCTGCTGGAGGGCCGCGATTATATCGTCATCACCACCCTGGAGGGGGCGCGGTCCTTCATCCGGGCCTTCGGCGCGGACACGGTGCGGACGGTGTACCTGACCCTGCCCGACGGCCAGCGCCTGCGCCGTTGTCTGGACCGGGAGGACGCCCAGCCCGCCCCCAACTACGCCGAACTCTGCCGCCGGTACCTGGCCGACGAGCGGGATTTCTCCCCGGAGGCCCTGGCCTCCCTCCCCAACCTCCACCCCCTGGACACCTCCTCCACCCTCCCCGACGCCCTGCGCCAGTGGGAGGAGATCTTCAACGGGAAATAAACGCGAAAAAGTCCGCCCCCTCTCCGCACAAAATGTCGGAGCGGGGGCGGCGTTTTTTTATTGTAACACACTTGAAAGGAGTGAGAGCACGGACCGGACAGCCGGGATTCGAAACGCCCTCGCGTACATTGAAGAAAGCCTGACAGAGAAGATTAACTTGCCGCGGCCGCGCGCTCCCTTGTCTATATGTGAGGTTCACATGAAGGTATAGCCCACCAGGTGGTAGGGGGTGTCAAAAATCATGATCAAGGTGCAGGAATCATCTGCCGGGTCAAAAATTCTCTCATAATAGTACAGCCCATAATATGTTCTTCCTGACTTTGTGTATGATTCGCAAATATGACTTTTTTCACTGAAATTCAAGTCATATACTTCGGAACCTCCCCCCCAAAATCATAAGGCCTGGATGGAAGATAAATCCCAGCTCTTGTCTGTACAACTCGCTGTAGAGCCCCTCTTCAGTAGAAAAGCTGTAAAATTGATTAAGGTATGAAACATTCACTATGTAATACTTGGAGGTCAGCGGGTCTCCGTCCAGATAGACAGGGAATGTATACGCCATACCGCCGCCGTCGTCCCAGCCGTTCCCCTGGGGGTCACTTCCGTCTACCGTGACCTCATACAGATCTCTTGAAGCCAGCCTTTCAGTGATCGTGGCGTCCACCTCGGCAATAAGGGAGGAGCTGTCGATGAATTTCCGTACAAAGCTGATGGAATCCTCTCCGGAGGGAAGAGTGGGGTCGTATACGGCAATCACATCCAAATGGTCGTCAAACACATAGTAAGGGGAATAGATAACTCCATCACTACTGCCGCCGCTGACAGGACCCTCCGAATCGACTTCGATGTAAAAAACATCAAGATCAGCGATGTTCCTGCTGCCGATTTTAATATCCGGACCCATCATGCCCGCCATGATCAACAGGGCCTCGTCTTGGGAATAGCCGGTTTTGGCTGTTACCCAATCCGCGTTTACCTGGTCAAAAAACTTACTGAAAGACAGCCTATATTCCGGCCCGGAATAATCGTCAAGGAATAATTGTCCGGTATACTATAGTCCCTGGATAGACCGGATACAAAGCTCCTCGCGTTTCATCAAAGCCGATCTGATGGCTGACGGTGACGGAGAGAGCGCCGTCGATGCCGAGACCATTTCGCATAAAAACCGGCTTCCACCCCGTCCAGGCACAGCTCCGGTCTATTTCGATTGGGGCATTCGCTTTGGTGAACCATATATCCTCCAGGAGAAGTCCGCCAGGAAAAAGTTCAAAAAGCGGAAAAGCTCCCTCATTGGCCGTTCCCGCCGGTGACGCCCTCCAGGGCCTTCTCGTCCAGCTTCTTTTCCTCGTTCACGGTTTGTGACTATTTTTGTTATCTGATCCTCAGGATGTCGTCGAAGCCCGTCTGCTCGAAGATGGAGCGGATCAGCTCGTTGGCGCCGGTGACGATCACATGGCCCGTACCCAGGCGCTTGGTCATGATGAGCAGGACGCGAAGGCCGGCGGAGGAGATGTACTCGAGCTTTGACATATCCACCAGCGCGGCTGTGAGGGTCTTTCCCGCCGCCGCCTTCTC
>CANQSD010000106.1 GCA_947626385.1 uncultured Oscillospiraceae bacterium
CTTCTTGTCCGTCTTCGGCATAAGCTCCCTCATATCCTTCTGTAGGGGCGGGTTCTAAACCCGCCCGCGATTCCTGTTACCGTCCTGTCATCGGCGGGAGGGTTTGGAACCCTCCCCTACAAAGGGGCCGCCTCTCTTGGCGGCCCGTCCACCGTCCCCCGTCTACCTCGGATTCCCCCAAATCGAAATCAAATACTTCTTCAACTCCCCGTCCGCGTTCCGATAATCCTCCCACATGTCCTTCGTCCACTTCGCCGTCCCGCTCTCCTTCGGCAGGCTCACGGTGGCGCTTTGCTGCTCCCGGATGGCGTGGGCGATGGCCAGCGCCATCACCATGTCGTCATGCGCCCCCGCCTCCGCCTCCGGGCGGAACGTGTCCGGGTTCCGAACAAACGTCAGCATCTCCTCCAGCGTCCACTTGTCCGACACACACGTGATGTCCTCCCGCGCCGCCTCGATGAGCTTGGCAATGATCGTCTGTCGATTGTTCTGCATCGTCCTCCACCCAAAGGCCCGCCGGAGCTCATGCGTGTAGCTGTCCTCCGTCTCCCGGACGTACTGCTTGGGGTACCGCAGCCGCTCCAGCTCCCGGATGGGATAGGTGGAGAAGTTCGCCTCCACCCCCACAAGCGCCCCGTTGTACCACATCCCCAGACAGTACAGCTGCTTTGCAAAGAGATCCTCGTCCGTCTTGAGCCTCATGGCGCACACCTGGCTGCCGTCCCTGTTGTCCAGCACCTGGCCGGCAAAGCTGTCCGACCCCTCTCCGGCGGTGTCGGCGCCGATCACGTAGGGGACCCGCTCCTCCGGCTCCCGGTACACCAGTATGTACCCCTGCTCGTCGTCCACCCACTTCACGTCCCGCAGCCTCAGCCCGTCGTCCAGATACACAAAGTACCCCCGCCTCACGGGCTTTATGTCCTCCAGCAGCCGCGCCGTCACCGCCTTCCCGTTGAACACCGTCTGCCCCGTCACACCCCACATCCCCAGGGTGTAGACCTCGTAGAAATATTCGTCCGTCTCCCGGAACCCCTCCAGGGTCCGGATCTGGTCCGCCGTTGCGAACCGGTTGTCCCTGTAGGTGCTCTCGTGTACCCGCGCCAGCGGGTCCGCCTTGTCGAAAAACCGCTTCTTCAGCCAGTGGGTGATGGATACCGGGTTGAAGCTCAGTATGATCTGCAAGTAGTGCGGAAACGCCGTCCGCAGCCTGATGTCCAGCTGGTTGAAGTCCGACTCCAGTATCTCGCTGGCCTCCTCGATCCAGATGCCCGTGATATCGTAGATCGACTTTAGCTTCTCCACGTCGTCAAGCCCCGCGAAGATGATCTCCGAGCCGTTCCGAAAGGTGATCTTCATGTCCGACTTGTTGACCCGGTACCCGACCCCGGCGTAGTGGTCCGAGAGCTGCCCGATGAGCTGTGCAAAGCACGACTCCCGCAGCGTCCGCGCCACCTTCCTAACCACCAGCCACCGGTGCCCCGGCTCGCTCGTCACCCGCTCCAGCACCTTCCGCCCGGCGAACACGGACTTTCCCGACCCGCCCCCGCCCTTGAGCACCAGGTACCGGTGCTTGTCAAAATAAAGCGGCATAAACGCCTCATTGGACGTCTCCCGCAAATTTTTATACCAAGCCGCCGCCTCCGCCGCCGCGTCAATCCTCTCCCGCGTCAACAGCTTTCCCCTCCCGTCTTCTGAGGAGGTGGTACAAAGGGGACGGTTTTTCCCTCCCGTCTTCTGAGGAGGTGGTACACGGGGACGGTTTTTTTGTAACACCGGAGCGCAGCGTAGGTGGAACTAAAGAACCGTCCCCGTGTACCACCGGCGTCCAGTAGAACGCCTCCGCCTCCGCGTCAACAAAGGGGACGGTTTTTTTGTAACACCGGAGCGCAGCGTAGGTGGGACTAAAGAACCGTCCCCGTGTACCACCGGCGTCCAGTAGAACGCCTCCGCCTCCGCGTCAATCCCCGCCTTGTCCATCCTCTTCGGCCTCCGCAGCGGCCGCCCGGATCAGCTCCATCTTCTCCTCCATGGTCATCCCGCCGGCCGCCAGCGCCTTTCTCGTCTCCGTCCCGACCTCGATCTCCCGCTTCTCCTTCCAGGCGTAGTTGGAGGAAAGGTTGAAGATGATCCCCTGTACCCCCTTCTGCCTGGTCATCAGCTCCCGCTCCAAATACGCCTCGATCCGCGCCTTCGCCCGGTCGCACACCCACGCCACATCGGCGTTGTCCCCGTTTGCGTAGTTACACCAGGTCTTTTTGGAGATCCCGAGCCAGAGGAGCATATCCGTGAAGCTGGGCGGCACGATGTATTCCGGCACCCTCACCGGCTCCAGGTCGTCGTTGAGAAGCGCCAACCCCGTGTCCGTGTCCTTCACATTCACGGTCCTGGTGATGGACCGGAAGTACCCCTCCACGGCCCGCCTGAAGGCCGCCGCCGTCCCATACTTCCTGGGCCTCCCGATCCCGCCTTCCTTCTCGATCTTCCCCACTCCTCTCACCCCTTTTCCAATATCCTACCACAAAAGTAATGCTTCTAAGTCTCAACTTTTGCCGTCTCGGTTTGCCGTGCGAGGTCCCCAAAAAATCATTGACACCCCCTTGAGGCTGTTGTAAAATAAACATGAAGGGAGGGCATGACCATGCCGACTGAGAACGAGCGCAAGGATATCCAGAAGTCAATGGCCTACGATCTCCTGAAGATCTTCCGGTCCGACCCGGAAAAGACCTACACCCCCGAGGAGATAGAAAAGCTCATTGACGCCTACATCGACGGCGCGAAACAGTAAGAGGTTTCGGCTGCGCCGATCATCCCACCTCACCCCTGCCCCTCTCCCCCCAGGCGGAGAGGGCTAACGAAAAGGCGGCCCCGGAGTCCAAGGCTCCGGGGCCGTTCTGTATCCGCAAAAAAAGCGCCCCCAAAAAGGCGCACGTTAAGAAGACGCGCCCGCGCGCGCCCCCGTTTCGGGTGTAAAAAAGGCCATCAGTGCCCCAGTGTCACATCTCCTCCGGGAACCCCTCATAGTACCGCTTCACGCACCGGTACAGCGTGGCACGGGAAAGGTAATGCTTCCTGCAGATCTCCGTTGCCGTCCTGTCCGTAGTCAGAAACTCCCGAAGCGCCTTCCAGTACTCCCCGCCGTACTGCCGGCAGAGCTCGTCAATCGTCCGCCGCCGCTCCGGCTCCAGCTCCCGGTACTTCCTGCTGAGAAAGTAAATATACCCCTGCCTGTCATACCCCACATCGATCCCCGGCTTGAACCTAAACATCGTCGTCTCCTCCTCTTCCATCATCGTCGCCGGCTTCGCTCATCTCCGGCCTAAGAGCCGCCCTTCGGGCGGTTGGCCTCCGAAACGCGCCTGCGGGCGCAGTCCTCTCCCCAAAAAATCTCCGATTTTTCGGGGCCCCCCTTGGAAGCCCCCTCTTCGTCAAACTACGCGACCCATTTACAAGGCTAATCATAGGCCGCGACAGCGGCCATATTTTTCTCCCGCCCTACCTTCTCCTCTTCTCGTCCCGCGGCGGGATGCGCACATACCTATAATAGATAAACCCGTACTTCCCCGCCCTGGCCTCCACCAGCTTGTAGCCCTTGGGGGGCCTGGGCGGCTTTTCCACGGTGTATTTCCGTTTTACAGTTTTTGGTTTCTCTGTCTCCGGCCGGTTCAGGTTGTTGGTCTGCTTCCAGCGCCGCCGGCCGCCCTGCTCCGGCGTCCAGTGGTCGTGGAGGTATTTGGCCAGGCTCGCGTAGTCCCGCCCGCGGTCCACGCCGTTATAGTAGTTGTGTGCCCTCAGCGGCTCGGCCCGCTCCACCTTCCCGTACTTCCAGTACTTCTGCAGCTCCTCCGCCGGCACGCCGTCGGACACCATGTGGTAGTGGATCCGGTGCGTGTGCCTTCCCCGCCCCATCACCACCACCAGCTTCACGTCCGGGTAGTGGTACTTCAATACCCTTATGTAGGCGTTGATGATCTGCCTGGCCTCGTCAAAGTCGTGGCATTCATCCTCCGGCCCCAGCGTCAGGGTGGAATAGAGAGACGTTGGCGGAAAGCAGTTCATGATCTTCGTGAACCGCCGCAGGGAGACGGCGGCGTTGAACTTATCCCGCTCCTCCTGGTTCTCAAACCTGGGCCTCGGCTCCACCCGCCACAGGCTCCCCGCCCCATCGGCCACGTTATACACGATCTGCTCGCACACATCCCCCGTAAATTCCCGCCTCTTGACCCTGACCACCGCAGCTTCCCCCTTTTCGTCGTCGCGGAAGTCGCTCTGCCTCGCCGCCACGCTTGCGTGGCGGCTCAGTCGCTGACTTCGCTCCTCCTCTCCCCACGCAATCGTTGATTGCGTGGGGGCCCCTTTTTGCCCGTCATTTGCCGGCCCCGGCAAAGCATTCTCTCAGCGTTCCCCCTCTGGGAAGTTCGAACTCCACCACATGGAACCGCCCCTCCGGGTGGACGTACACCACCCTGCCCTTCATCCGCCCTCTCCCAAAGGTCGCCGGCCTCCTGATCACCGTCTCCCCCACCTCCGCCGCCTCCCCGCTCGCGGCCTCCTCCGTCTCAACGATCTCCCGTTCCCTCTGCGCCCTGAACAGGGGCTTTGTGTAATGCCGTTTCTTTTTCATATTCTCTTCTCCTCTTTTTAGCCCCTCCTACGGAGGGGTGGCGCGAAGCGCCGGGGTGGTTCCGTCCCTTGTCCCCCGTCTTAACCTCCCCCCTGGGGGAGGTGGCGCCGCAGCGCCGGAAGGGCGGCTCCCTTTCATAAAGGGAGCTGTCGCGAAGCGACTGAGGGATCGAAGCTCTCGTCAACCTTCACGCTCTCCCTACCCTCGCTTCCCCCCCCTGCCCCCCTCCTACGAGGAGGGGGCTCTATAAGGAGCGGCTTCGCCGCGACCTCTTTAGCCTCCCCTTTAGGGGAGGTGGCGCGAAGCGCCGGAAGGGCCGGCAGGTCCTGGTAGAGCTTTCGGATGTTGTCCTTCCAAAGCACCGGGGTATCACTCTGTTTGGCAAACTTTGAAAGGAGCTCCACCCATTCCCGCTCCGGGACCACCTTGTCTTTCCTGTTCCCCGTCTCCGCGCCAACGATGACGTAATCGGGAAGGAGCGGGAACAGGACCGGCCCCATCATGGGTTCCACGGACCAGAATGTATGTACCCCACGAGGCATCTCCAAGGCCCTCCAGGTATCATTGGGTCCCGTCACCGTCGTCCCGTACCAGAAGTTGTCCTCGTGCGGCAGGAACCCCATTTCATCCAAAACGACGTATCTGTGCGGATTTTTGGTGAGGAACATATACGTGTGCCAGGGTGCCGCGAAACAGGCGTCAAAAACGTCCTGTATCCAACTTGTGGGGACCCAATCCCCGAAGAGGTCCCCCATGGACACCACAAATATCGTCTGCGGCTTCTCCATCTTCGCCGGCTCTTTCAGCCGGTAGCGGTGGAAGGTGGGCTCGAAGCCAAAGGGAAAAGGTGCTTTGCGCGGTTCCAGGTTATAGAACACAAGGGGGCCATTCAACACGTGAAGCTTTCCGGGCTCCCCGTTCTCATGCTCCATGAGATAGTCCATATCCATGTTTCCCCCGAACCTCTTGGCGATCCTTGCCGCGTAGCAGTACGGGCACCCATGCAGGCACCCCGTCACCGGGTTCCACGTCCGTTCCGCCCACTCAATTTTAGTCTTATTCATCCCGCTCACTCCTTCACCATTCCAGGCACTCCAAACACTCCCCCGGCTTGACAGAGGGGAAAAGCCGCACCCTGATGCTGGTAATACAGTTGCCAAGTTTGGATGAAAGGTAATACCCTTCGTTATCTTCGGACACTTCGGGCTTGTCCAACCACAGGAAAACATCGTCAAAGCCTTTATCCCTGCTTACCCACTTCGCCCCCACCGCCCGCATAATGGCGATTTCCGGTTCGGTGAGGCGCGGGCCGCGGACGATGCTCTCCGGATGGTTGATGGCATTTACGACCCATTTAGAGGATGTATTCCTGTCGAACAATTCGGAGCGCGGCCACCCGTCCGCTTCAATCCAAAAATCACAGCCAACATCTCCAACGCGGAAATGCTCACCCACTTCCACTCCCAGCACCTCCGCCAGGCGGGGCTTGTCCTTCTTGTCCATGCCGTTCTCCTTTTCTTCGATTACCTCATACCCCATCAGCCGCGCGGCCTCGATTGGGTATTTCTCGGCATACCTAACGCACCCTCCATGCGCAAATGCTTTTGCCTCAAAACTGCATCTGTGCTCCACGCACAAAAACGTACCTTGCTTAATGCAGAAGTTAACAAGCGCCCTGCTGATTTC
>CANQSD010000107.1 GCA_947626385.1 uncultured Oscillospiraceae bacterium
ACGTCGGCCGGGGAGACGCCGGAGATGCGGCCGGCCTGGCCCAGGTTGTCGGGGCGCTGGGCGGCCAGCTTCTGGCGGGCCTCCAGGCGGAGGCCCTGGATGGAGAAATAATCCAGGTCCGGGGGGAGCTTTTTGGCCTCCAGGCGGCGGAATTCCTGGATTTCCCGCTGCTGTTTCTCGATGTAACCGGCGTATTTGAGCTCGATTTCCACCTCTTTGACCACGGCGGGGGGCAGATCGGGCCTGTTCGGGTCGAAGGGGGCGGTGGAGGGGTAGTCGACAGGGGGCCGGCAGATGAGGTTCGCGAGGCTCACGCCGGTGGTCACAGGGGGCTGCCCGTGGGCTTCGAGGTACGTCCGAAGGGGGTCCGAGGGGGGTGCGAAGGTGGTCTCAAGCCGGGCGATCTCCCGGCGGACCTGCTCGTATTTTTCCAGCACCCGCCGGTAGCGCTCATCGGAGATGAGGCCCAGGTCGTGGCCGATGGGGCAAAGGCGGATGTCGGCGTTGTCCTGCCGGAGGGTCAGGCGGTACTCGGACCGTGAGGTCATCATGCGGTAGGGCTCGTTGGTGCCGCGGGTGACCAGGTCGTCGATGAGGGTGCCGATGTAGCTGCCGGCCCGGTCCAGGATAAGCGGCGGGCGGCCCAGGAGCTTCAGCGCGGCGTTGGCCCCCGCCGCGAAGCCCTGGACGGCGGCCTCCTCGTAGCCGGAGCTTCCGTTGAACTGCCCCGCGCCGTATAGGCCGGGGACCTTGCGGGCCTCCAGCGTCAGGGTGAGCTCGGTGGGGTCCACGCAGTCGTACTCGATGGCGTAGGCGTAGCGCTGGATGACGGCGTGCTCCAGGCCGGCGACGGAGTGGACCATCTCCGCCTGCACGTCCTCGGGGAGGGAGGAGGAGAGGCCCTGGAGGTAGAGCTCCTCGGTGCCCAGGCCCATGGGCTCCACAAAAAGCTGGTGGCGGGGCTTGTCCGGGAACTGGACGATCTTCGTCTCGATGGAGGGGCAGTAGCGCGGCCCCACGCCCTCGATGACGCCGGAGTAGAGAGGGGAGCGGTGGAGGTTCGCGCGGATGATCTCGTGGGTGCGCTCGTTGGTCCAGGTGAGCCAGCAGACGGCCCGGTTCACGGGGGCGGTCTCGGCGTCGAAGGTGAAGGGCTCGGGGGTTGCGTCGCCGGGTTGGAGCTCCATTTTGGAGAAGTCCACGCTCCTGGCGTTGACCCGGGGCGGGGTGCCGGTCTTGAAGCGCCGGAGGGAGAGGCCAAGGGCGCGCAGGCATCCGGCCAGAGGGCCGGCGGCGTGCATCCCGTCGGGGCCGCTCTCGGCGGCCACGTCCCCCACGACGGTGCGGCCCATGAGGTAGGTGCCGGTGCAGACCACCGCCGCGCGGCAGCGCCACACCGCGCCGGAGCGGGTGACCACGGCGGACACCGCGCCGTTTTCCAGGCGGATGTCCACGATCTCCGCCTGGATGAGCCGCAGGTGCTCCTGGCGCTCCAGGACGCCCTTCATCAGCTTCTGGTACTCCCGCCGGTCGGCCTGGGCCCGGAGGGACCAGACGGCGGGACCCTTGCTCAGGTTGAGCATCCGGTACTGGATGCACGCCTCGTCCGCCGTCACGGGCATCTGCCCGCCCAGGCAGGAGAGCTCCCGCACCAGGTGCCCCTTGGCCGAGCCGCCGATGGCGGGGTTGCAGGGCATGTTGCCCACGCTGTCCAGATTCATGGTGAAGATCACCGTCTCGCACCCAAGCCGCGCCGACGCCAGCGCCGCCTCGATGCCCGCGTGCCCCGCGCCGATGACGGCCACGTCGCACGCGCCAGCCTCATATTCCATAGGCCCACCTCGTTTCCGCGAATATTCTACCTTACCGCGCCGAATAAATCAACACTTATTCCGGAACGGTAAACAAATTGTGAATTTCGGGAATTTGTAACCAACGCTTAATAATTTTGTGGTTTAATATAAACAGCAACGCAAGGAGGTCCGGCTTATGAACATCGCGAAGATCATGGTGCCCAAGGCGCTCACCGTCTGCCTCAGCGCCGCCGACAGCGTCCGGCAGGGAGTGGAGGTCATGCGGCGGCACGGCTACACCGCCATCCCGGTGCTGGACGGGGAGGGGCGGTTTTTGGGGTGCGTCAACGACCGGGACTTCCTCCGCTTCATCGTGACTCAGGGAAATTATGACGCCGAGACTCAGGAGCGCGTCACCGTGGGGCAGATCATGCGCCGTGACTTCTGCCCGCCGGTGACCCTCACCGCCAGCAGCGACCAGCTCATCGACGCCTCCCTCCGTCAAAACTTCGTCCCCATCGTAGACGACCGGGGGTGCCTCTGCGGCATCGTCACCCGCCGCAAGCTCATCGCCGAACTCACGGGAAGGGATATCCCGGCGGAGGAAAACGAATTCAGCGAGTAGAACTGGCTTTGAAGGCCGCTTCGCGGCCTTCAAATGCCAAAAGGGGAACGTGCGGGAACCCCGGCGTGAATTCTGCGGAATTCACGCCGGGGTTCCCTTTTGTCACGCTGCGCGCGCCCCTTCGGGGCACACTTGCGTGACAAAAGGTATTTTTTCCGACGTACATACCGCCGGAAAAAATGGCTCGATGAGGGGCGGGGGCGGGCGGGTTTGGAACCCGCTCCTACAGTTTTTGGAATTGTTTCCAATCAACGCCGTACGGGCCGCCGCCCACGGCGGCCCTTGTTTCAGGTTTCGGATTGCTTCTGATAATCGCCGTAGGGGCGGCCTCTCTTGGCCGCCCGCGTTCCAATGGCCTCCGGGGTCTGTCGAATGGGATAACCTTCCAAATCCCCTGTAGGGGCGGACCCATGTGTCCGCCCGTGGCACGTTGCGTGACGGGAACGGTTCCGATAAAACGGGAAAATAGCGGTCAACGGGGGCATGGGCCGCTGTGGGCAGCGGCCCGTACGGCGGTGTTCGGGACGGGTCAATAGACGGAGGGCGGGTCGCCGGGGACGGCGACCCCTACTTTCGTCACCCCGCCCAAAATTTCTCGCTTTACCGGCTGAAATTTTTTTGTCTCTGCCCCCTTGACATACGCGGTTAGCTATGGTAAACTCTCGGGTGGTTAGAAAAGACTAACCAAAGATAGGAGGAGATAACTATGCCGCTGACAATGGCGGGGAACGGGGACACGGGGACCATTGTGAAGATCGTGGGGCGCGATGAGACGCGCCAGCATCTGGCGGAGCTGGGGTTCGTGGTGGGAACGGCGGTGACGGTGCTCACCAAGATCGCCGGGAACATGATCCTCTCCGTGCGGGACTCCCGCGTGGCGCTGGACAAGGCCATGGCGGGGCGGATCATCGTGGAACTCAATTGATCTCCCAACAATTCATTTTAACAAGGAGGACTCTGCATGAAAACATTACGGGACGCCGCCGTGGGGGACACGGTGACGGTGGAAAGGCTCCACGGCGAGGGCGCGCTCAGGCGCCGCATCATGGACATGGGCGTGACCCGGGGCGTGGAAATTTACGTGCGCAAGGTGGCGCCGCTGGGGGACCCCATCGAGGTCACCGTCCGGGGCTACGAGCTGTCCATCCGCAAGGGCGACGCGGAAAACATCGAGATCGCGTAAGGACTATTTTTTCTGCTCCAAAAGTTAGCGTAATATAATCTAAATTAGACATCAATAACTGTCATTCAGGAGGAATAAGCCAATGGATTTGAAAATCGCCCTTGCCGGCAACCCCAACTCCGGCAAGACCACCATGTTCAACGATCTCACCGGCTCCAACCAGTACGTGGGCAACTGGCCGGGGGTCACGGTGGAGAAGAAGGAGGGGCGCTTAAAGGGCCACAGGGACGTGACCGTCCAGGACCTGCCGGGCATCTACTCCCTCTCCCCCTACACCCTGGAGGAGGTGGTCAGCCGCAACTACCTGGTGAACGAAAAGCCGGACGCCATTTTGAACATCGTGGACGGCACCAACATCGAACGCAACCTCTACCTCACCACACAGCTCATCGAGCTGGGCATCCCCGTGGTGGTGGCCCTCAATATGGCGGACCTTGTCCGGAAAAACGGCGACCAGATCGACCTTGCCAAGCTGAGCCGCGCCCTGGGCTGTGAGGTGGTGGAGACCTCCGCCCTGAAGGGCCAGGGCTCCATGGAGGCCGCCGAGCTGGCGGTCAAGGCCGCGCAGGAGAAAAAGGCCGTGGAGCTGCCCTCCGTCTTCCAGGGGAGCGTGGAGCACGCCATCGCCCACATCGAGGAGTCCATCGAGAGCCTCGTAGACCCCCGGTTCCTGCGCTGGTACGCCATCAAGCTCTTTGAGCGGGACGAGAAGGTCCGGGAGGAGCTGAAGCTGCCGGAGGAGCTTTTGAAGCATCTGGACGAGCACATCGCCGACTGCGAAAAGGAGCTGGACGACGACGCGGAGAGCATCATCACCAACCAGCGCTACGCCTACATAGCCGGGGTGGTGGGCAAGGCGGTGAAGAAGAAGCACACCGGCGCGAAGATGAGCGTCTCCGACAAAATAGACCGGATCGTCACCAACCGGATCCTGGCCCTGCCCATCTTTGCTGTCGTTATGTTCGTCATCTACGCCATCGCCATGGGCCCGTCCCCCGCCGACGGGGGCATCGGTATCGGCACCTGGGGCACCGACTGGGCCAACGACGTGCTCTTTGGGGAGTGGGTGCCGGGGCTTTTCGATAAGCTCCTCCTGAACGCCGCCGGGGAGCCCCGTGTGGCGGGCTGGCTTTACGGCCTCATCCAGGACGGCATCGTGGCCGGCGTCGGCGCGGTGCTGGGATTTGTGCCGCAGATACTTGTACTCTGCCTCCTTTTGAGTATAATAGAGGATGTGGGCTACATGGCCCGGATCGCCTTCATCATGGACCGCATTTTCCGCAGGTTCGGCCTTTCCGGCAAGTCCTTCATCCCGCTCCTGGTGGCCACGGGCTGCGGCGTTCCCGGCATCATGGCCTCCCGCACCATCGAGCAGGACCGTGACCGGAAGATGACCGTCATGACCACCGGCTTCATCCCCTGCGGGGCCAAGCTGCCCATCATCGGCTTACTCGCCGGGGCGGTCTTCGGCAACTCCGTCTGGGTGTCCGTCTCCGCCTTCTTCATCGGCATCGCCGCCGTTATCGTCTCCGGCGTGATGCTCAAGAAATTCAAGATGTTCGCCGGGGACCCGGCGCCCTTCGTCATGGAGCTGCCGCCCTACCACGTCCCCTCCGTGGGGAACGTCCTGCGCGCCACCTGGGAGCGGGGCTGGTCCTTCATCAAGCGCGCCGGCACCGTGGTGCTCATCTCCTCCGTGGTCCTCTGGTTCCTCCAGGGCTACGGCTTCGTGGACGGCTCCTTCGGGGCGGTGGAGGACAACAACTTCTCGCTCCTGGCCTCCATCGGACGGGGCGTCTCCTGGCTCTTCTATCCCCTGGGCTGGGTGGGCGACATGGCCTGGAAGGCCACTGTGGCTACTTTCACCGGCCTCATCGCCAAGGAGGAGGTCATCAACACCTTCGGCGTCCTCTACCAGTACGCCGGCGAGATAGACCTTCTGGAGGACTCCTCCCCCATCTGGCAGGCCGTCGGGGCGGACTTCGGCGCCATTACGGCGTACAGCTTCATGATCTTCAACCTCCTGTGCGCCCCGTGCTTCGCCGCCATGGGCGCCATCAAGCGGGAGATGAACAACTGGAAGTGGACCCTGGGCGCCATCGGCTATATGTGCCTCTTCGCCTACGTCATTGCCATGATCGTCTTCCAGCTCGGCGGGCTCATCACCGGCGAGGCCGCCTTCGGCCCCTTCACCGTCGTCGCCGCGCTGCTGCTCCTGGGCCTGCTCTACCTGGTGTTCCGCAAAAATAAGTACAACGAAAACCATCTCACCGAACGTGTAAAGGAACGTGTTTAAGATGCTTCAATGGCTCCAGCAAAATCTCGCCACTATCCTCGTCGCCGCCGTCGTTTTCGCCGTTCTGGCCCTCGTGGTCGTCAAAATGATCCGCGACCGCAAGCGCGGCAAAACCTCCTGCTCCTGTGGCTGCGGCGGCTGCCCCCACGCCGGCGCGTGCCACGGGACGAAGGAAAAATGAGTGGGCCCCGTTGCCGGCCGCAACCTTTTAGCCTTCCCCGCAAGGCGGGGAAGGTGGCGCGTAGCGCCGGATGAGGTGGGTGCGTTCATCGGAACCGCCCAAAGCCCTTCGGCTCCCACCTCACCCCTCCCCCTCCATCTCCGCGCTAAGAGCCGCCCCTTCGGGGCGGTTGCGCTC
>CANQSD010000108.1 GCA_947626385.1 uncultured Oscillospiraceae bacterium
CCCTCCCGCACATGGCGGCGCAGCCGCGCGTACACGTCCTGAGAGCTCAAGCGCTCGAAAACGTCGTCCTCGGCGCAGACCACGTCCATGAGGGACAGATTTCCCCCCTCGGCGTCGGAGTCGATGGTCTCCGACAACGACACGTCCCCGGCGGACTTGCGCTGAGCCCGAAAATACATGAGGATCTCGTTCTCGATGCATCGGCTGGCATAAGTTGCCAGCCGCACCCCCTTGTCGGGCTTGTAGGTGGAGATGCCCTTGATGAGCCCGATGGTGCCGATGGAGATCAGGTCGTCCTGGTCCCGTGTCTTTGTGTAGTATTTCTTGACGATATGCGCCACCAGCCGCAGATTGTGCTCAATAAGCGTATTCCGGGCCTCCTCGTCCCCCCGCCCCGCCCTCTCCAGGCAGTCCCTCTCCTCCTGCGCCGTCAGCGGCCTCGGAAAAGACCCGGCCCGGTCCTCCAGCCTCAACAGCAGCAGCGGATACGACAGCAGCGCCGCGAATGTCAACGCAAGCATCTTCCTCGCCCCCCATTCTTCTCTGCCATCCAGTCTATTCCGCCCCTTTTGTCCCTATTCGCCCAATTCTGCCCCGAACCCCAACGGCGGGAAAAAGGTTGCGGCTTACGCCGCAGATTTTGATTCCCCACCCGCCCACCCCCGCCGCCGCACACACCACCCCTGCCGCTTTGCGGCTGTCCCCTCCGTTGGAGGGGCTAAAGGGAACGCACAGGTAGTTTTGCCCCTCCTACGGAGGGGTGGCCGAGCGAAGCGAGGCCGGGGTGGTTCCAAAATGCGCTTCCCGGAACCCCCAGCGACGCTCCACAAGCTCGAATACCCCGCCGCGGCGGGCAAATCCAAACCGCGGCGAAGCCGCAACCTTTTTCGCCCCCTCCTCGTAGGAGGGGGGCAGGGGGGTAGCGAGGGTGGGATGACAGAGCGGTATCGACAAACCGCACCCGTTCCCTGTTTAAAGCCCTCCCCGCAGGGCGGGGAGGGGCAGGGGTGAGGTGGGAGGCCAAAAGTTTTTGAGCGATTTCGATGAACGCACCCACCTCATCCGGCTCCTGCGGGCGCCACCTTCCCCGCCCTGCGGGGAAGGCTAAGACGAGGGTTGGGGGATCGAGCGGTCCCGACACCCCTCACCCGCCAAAGCCCCCGCCCCTCAACCCCCCTCCTCACCACCTCCCGAACTTCCCGAACTCCACCCCGCCGTACAGATCCTCCACCTTTCCCTCGCCGTCGGCCATGCGGCGGGAGAAGTAGATATTCCTCAGCTCCTCGTACCTCTGCTCGTAAAACCCGGCGGCGGCGGGGTTCTCGTCCGCCAGCAGGTTGGCCGCCAGCCCGTAGTGCATGACTCCCAGGGCGTAGGTGTCCGGGATCTTCAGCACCGGGTCGCCCAGCGCCTCCACCGGCACGAAGCCCCCGTTCTGCCCGTCCAGGATGCGGTACTCGGCGATCATCATGTTCACAATCCCCGCCGCGCGGCGCTCATACTCCGCCGTGTCGGCGTTCCGGGGGTTCCCCTCGCCGTCCAGCTCATCCATGAGCCCCATGGCGGCGCTGAAAATGTCCTCCGCCGTCTTCATACCGTCCCGGCCTCCTTCTCCACGGCCCTTCTTGCCATGATGGCCGCCTGATAGCGCGGGATGAGCGCCATGGGCTCCGTCCCGTCGGTGATGCCCAGCGCCACCGCCTCTTTAAGCTCCTTTTCCGCCCACGCCGGCACCGGCCTGGTCCTCAGATACTCGTTCAGCCTCCTGTAGATTTCCTCTCCCGTCATGTTCTCCTCCATCCTTTCCGCCACATCCCGGCGAAAATCATCCATGCTCTTTCCGAACCGGGGCCACCAGTGCTCCACGTCCACGTGGTCCGACGCGATCCCCCGCCTGTGCCCCTCGGCGTGGCAGATGACCACCCCGTCGGCCAGCGGGTCGAGCCCAAAGCGCTCGCAGAGGTACGCCGTCAGCTCCGCCGCCTCCCGGTAGACCTTAGCAAAATACGCCCGGTCCAGAAGCCCGTCCTCGCAGATCTCAAAGGCGATGTGGGTGTTGTTGGCGCTTCCCCGCGCGCCGGTCCCGGCGTGCCACCCACGGGCCTCCCAGGGCAGGGTCTGCGCCGTCCCCACGCTCCCGTCGGCCAGGAGCCCCACAAAGGCGTGGACGCACTTTTTGACCCCGCCCCTGTTCCAGTCGTTCCCGTTCCGGTTGATCCCCAGAACGCTCAGCGTCTCCTCGTAAGCCTTACTCCCCGCCGTGGGCTGGGCGTACCGCCGGATATTGGGGTTGTTGGCCCCGGTGGAGTGGACCATCACGCCCTTCGGCACAATGGTCCGCCCGCCCTTATAGCAGTCGTTTTCCGTCAGCAGACATTCAGTCAGCCTCATGCTCTCCTCCCGCCTCCGCGTTGT
Source organism: uncultured Oscillospiraceae bacterium (assembly GCA_947626385.1). Taxonomy (GTDB): domain Bacteria; phylum Bacillota; class Clostridia; order Oscillospirales; family Oscillospiraceae; genus RUG626. The sequence continues at coordinate 2,416 of CANQSD010000108.1, forward strand.
TTTTCAGCTTCTCCACGATCCTCCTGAGAAACGCCGGCAGCGGCACGCCCAGCTCACTCAGATTTTCCAGAATGGAGATACACTCGTTCAAAATGAGCCAGACGGCCACCAGAAGCCCGAAGGCGTAGAAGCCTCCCAGGTCCGCCCCGGCGCCGGCCGCCGCGGTCTGGACGATCCAGTCCACCACCACGGCCACGCCCACGGCCACGAGATACCCCAGCTTCTTGACGATGCCCCGAAGCCCCGTCCCGGAGCTCAGCTCTCCCGCCTCCCAGGCGTGGGCAAGGCCGGTGGCGTAGTCCAGCACCATGACCGCCGCCAGCACCGCCACCGGTCCCAAAAGCTTCCGAAAATAGGCCCCCACCGCCGAAAGCGCGGCCGCGGTCAGCCCCTTAAACACATTCTCTTTCATATCCTTCTCCTCTCTCCTTCCGCGCTCCCGCGTCTCTCGTCCTGCCCCGTTACACCCTGAAAACCGGCGCGACCCCGCAGGAGCCATGCGCGCCGATGTAGCTTGCGCTGCCGCCTTCGCTCACGAAGCAAAAAGCGGTGCTTTTTCCGTCGCGGGGAGAGGGAGAACGCACCCACCAAAGGATCGTAGAGCTCGTTTCGTCGTGTCTGTACTTGACCCCGGACCCGGTTTTGAAATACTCATACTGCATCTGGTTTTTCGGCTCGTTCGTGTTGGCATACCGGTTCTTCCCAAAAATCTCATATTCAGCCAGAAGCGGCAGATAGTCCACCGTGGCGGTCACATTGGCTGCCTCATCGGTTCCGCCGCCCACGTTATCCGTATAAATCGTCATGGGCTTCATCACCGCCCTCAAGTCGCCGGGCAGGCACGACATAAGGGTATTCGGTATCGGACTCGTCGCCGCGGCCGCGGTGGCGTCTCCGTTTTCGACGTTTGTGGAGCCGAGAATGGAATACCGCATAGCGCTTCCCTTCCATCCGCCGACGTTGGTATCCGGGCTGGGATTCATGTAGAAATCCGAATTAAAATCCCACCCGCTCACCAGGCAGATATCCTTCCCGTCGGCGTCCTTGAACGTCCCGAAGTCGATGGTGTTCTTCGCCGTCGGGTCGTTTTCAGCATTGTGGTCAAACCCAAGTATGTACGCATAGTACGTCGTGTCCAGCGAGAGCCTGCTCGCGGTCCCACTGAGATATACAGCCTTCTTGTCACCGACCTTGAAATATTTCCGCGCTTCTCCCGCGTCCGCGATTTGCCGTATCTTCGCCCACGATAAATCGTCCAGCGAAAGCTTCACGCCGCCTCCGGCCATGATCGGTTGTTTCACCATCTTCCCTCACCTCACACATTCTGTATGCTCACGTACACCGTCAGGTCCGCGCTTGGCGTGGAACCGCAAGTAAACGTCAGCCGATTTTCCGCCGCCGCCGAGACATAGACCCCGGCGTCCATGTACGCCTTGACGCTTGCCATCGCCGGGGCCACGTCCACGATCTGCGCCGTCTCGTCGGCGACGATGCCGTTGACCGTCACCGCCTGCGCGCTGTCCGTCCACCCTGATGCCCGGAGCGTCACCGCCACGGGCTTCGTAGGCGCCTTCGCGTAATCCGTCCCCGCCGCCGCCTGAGACACGTTGGAGCCGTTGCCCTTGAGGAGCCCGTTGATGTCCGTGGCTGTCGACGTCCCCACCGTATTCGGTCCCGTCAGCTCCCCGTCGTCATACTTGCTCTGGAACGTGCTCCCGTCCTCGAACGCCACCGCGCTCGCCACCGTCCGGGGCGCGATCGCCTCCCCGGTGTCCCGGTTGCGGAGCGTCCGGATTTTTGCGGTTTCTGCCATGTGTGTATCATCTTCCTTTCTTTCTTCTGTGCTCACAACAGAAATGTTTTGTATTCTGTCAATAAAAAGGTATTCGATGGGCGTTTTCGTTGTCGTGCCACCGCCGCCACCGCCGGAGCCGCCCCGCTCGGCAGGTTTTTAATTCCGGCGGCAAACTCACTCAAAACGCGAAGATGTCCCGCATCATTTGCTCAAGAACCACAAAGTTTTCGTCGGCGTGCTTTCTGATTGTTTCAAACGCCTCCGCTCGGTCCAAATTGGTCTGAAAGCCTCCGATCCATGCGTCAATGCTCGCATTGATGGTGCCCGTAATGACGGCCCCGGGAACCTGAGGGGAAACCTCGGTAGTGAAGGTAGTGCCGTTCATGGTGTATACGACCGTAAAGCTGTCCACGCCTGTGAGCTGTACATCCTCAAGTGAAAGGGATATGCCCGCCTCGTAAAAAAGTTCGCCGCCAAAATCGCCATAGGCGCCATTCCAGATGTCCGAGATATTCGGGCTTGCAAGCTCTGTTGTTGGGACTCTCAAGAAGAGCCACGGGCCAAGGGCGGTGAAAAACAGCTCCCGCATTCCGTCATCCGTGGTGTAGGATTCGTCCAAGGACATCCTATCCAGCGCGGCCCGGGCGTTATTGAAGAACCTTGTAATCCGGTCCCCCGTCTCGATAGCCCTGATACGCTCCGCAAACGTCCCCGCCGGGATCTCCCCGCCGGACCCCTCCGCCGCCCGTATCGCCTCGGCCACCTCCGTGAGCCTCTGCCGCTGGTAGTCCCCCTCCGTGGCGGTAAAGCTCCCGGCGTCGCCCGTGATAGCCCGTATGCGCTTGGCAAAGTCCGTCCCCTTGATGGGCTCGCCGGTCCCGTCCTGCGCCCGTATGGCGTCCGCGATGCCCCGCAGATAGTCCTCCTGCGCGCTCATCAGTAGCTCGCCTCCCACGCGGCCTGTATGGCCGACTGAATGGCGGCGGTCATCTGCTCGACAGACGCGAAATACTCCGCCCCGTGCCCCTTCAGCGTGTCAGCGTCCACCGTCAAAACCCCGGAAAGCTCACCCTCCCCCGCCTCAATCAGGTTCTCGGGAAGATCCGCGTTGTCGCCTTTGTCGCCCTTGGGACCCTGGATGCCCTGCAAGCCCTGCGGCCCGGCGGGACCCTGCTCTCCGGGAACGCCCTGCGGTCCCTCGGGCCCCGTGTCGCCGGTTTCCCCCTTGGGCCCCGGCTCGCCCTGGTCGCCCTTTGGCCCCGTGGGCCCCTGCGGCCCGGCGGGACCGGCGGGACCGACCGGGCCTTCGTCGCCCCGGATGCCCTGAGGGCCGACGGGGCCGGCCGGCCCCGTCTCCCCCTTGTCGCCTTTCAGCTCCCCGGCGTCCAGCTTCTCCTGGAACGTGCTCCCGTCGTCAAAGGTCACGCCGGAGGCCAAAGCCGTCTTCGCGGCGGCGGCCGTCTCCTCCTTGTCCGCCTTACCGGCCAGCGCCGCCTTGATGAGGGCCACGAGCCTTACAAGGCCCGTCACCCCCGCGAATTTCTTCGCCATCGCCCGCCTCCTCTCAGTCGTTCCAGAGGCCGTCCACGTCCTCGGCGCTCAGCTCCGTCATGTCCGCGCCCAGCAGGTACTCGCTGGCGGCCTTGCCGTTCAGCTTCGCCGCGTCCTCCGCGGAGGCGGCGCTGTCCGCGTTCACCGCGCTTGCCACCTTCCCGTCCCCGTCCGGGTCGTACACGCTCTTGTCCATCTTCAGCCCCAGCGCCTCCTTGATCTTCCCGATCAGCGCCGCGATCGTCTCGTTTCCCGCAAACTTCATATTTCTGTCTCCTTTCATATTCTATGCCGCGAGCTCCCCTCCGGTCTTCCGCCGGAAGCAGCCTGTCGAAAAAGGCCTCTGGCCTTTTCCGACAAAGGGAACGTGCGGGAAACTTTGCGTGAATTCTGCGGAATTCACGCAAAATTCCCCTGCTGTCGCCCTGCGCGCGCCCCTTCGGGGCACACTTGGGCGACAAAA
>CANQSD010000109.1 GCA_947626385.1 uncultured Oscillospiraceae bacterium
CCTGTTTTTTTGCGTCTATATCTATGAAGGACCTTCAAAAAAGAGGTGAGACAGATGGAGGACGGGGCGATCGTTGAGCTCTACTGGCGGCGGGACAGCGGGGCCGTGGCGGAGACGCGGGCGAAATACGGCGCTTTGCTGCGCGCCCTGGCAGGGCGTTTCGTCTCCCCGGAGGACGCGGAGGAGTGTGAGGCCGACGCGTATCTCCGGGCGTGGGAGACGATCCCGCCGGAGCGGCCGGCGTCCCTCCGGGCGTACCTTGCGAAGATCGTCCGCAACCTGGCCCTGGACCGTCTGCGCCGCCAGGGCGCGGACAAGCGGGGCGGGGGAGAGGCCCGGGCCGTCCTGGAGGAGCTGGACGCTGTCGCGCCGGACAGCGCCTTCGGGGAGGCGTCGGCCAGGGAGCTGGGCGGGGCCGTCAGCGACTTTATCCGAACCCTGCCCCGCCGGGATGGGGACATCTTCATCCGCCGGTGCTTCTACGCCGAACCTGTCGGGGACATCGCCCGCCGCTTCTCCATGACCCCCAACGCCGTCTCCGTCTGCCTCGCCCGCACCAGGAAAAAGCTTTCCGTTTACCTCAAAAAGGAGGGATTGATCGAATGAATACAAGGCTTTTTGAGGCGTTTTCCGAGCTTGACCCGGACCTTATCGAGCGTTCGGAGAGACCGGCCCCCCGAAAAAGGCGGCTCACAACAGGCCTCCTCGCCGCCGCGGCCCTTTTGGCGGTGGCGGTGGCCCTGACCCTGCCCCACCGTCTGACGCCGTCAAACCCGGTCCACACGGACACCTTGCCGGTTGTCCAGAACCCGATGCCCAGCGTCCCGCCCACGGACGGCCCCGCGCAGACAGACCCTGCCCCGACGAACCCCACCCTGACGGAGGAACCGCCGGTACTCCACTTCAACGAGGCCGTATTGGGCCCCACAGGGAACATCCTGGCCTTTGAGGAAACGCCCATGTCCGCGTGGCAGCTGGAGCTTTGCTGGTCCACGGACTGCCCCACGGCCTTCCTGGGGCCGGGGGACCCGGAGCGGTGGATATACAACAGCAATCTTTCCGGGAATTTCCTGTGGAATGACGATGGGACCTTGCGGGGCCTTCGCCTCATTTACCGGATGGAGGAATTTTCCATACCGGCCCTGGTGACCGTGACGGCGGCGGACCGCCCCCTGGCCGTCGATTGTTTCCTCCCGGAGAAGACGGAGGAGAGCGCTATCGGGCCGCTCCGGTGCGTGGCCTGGCGGCTGGATCTGGGGGAAATCGTCCGTCTGGGGGCTGACTTTACCATCGGAGATCTCCTCTACTCGGTCACTACCAAAGCCGCCCCGGAGAACGAGGCGGCCGCGAAGGAGGTCCTCTATACAGCTGTCACGGTCATGCAAGCCAACGCCCTTGTGGGGAGGACCCCGGACCTTACGTCCTTTGAGCGGGACGACCCCACCAGCGGGCGTCTCACCGGGGAGAACACCCGGCCCCTCCTGTCCCTCTCCAGGGACCGGGAGGAGGACGGCAGCCGTGTCCTGGTCTACCGGGACGGCCGTGTCGTTTACCTGAGGCCCGGCCTCACCGAGAGAGACGCCATCCCCCTGGGGACCCTGTCCCACGACGCCTTTTGGGAGCTGCAGGCCATGCTGGAGGAGGCGCGGACAAACGAGGGCGACGGCGTCCTCCTGACGCTGTTTGACCCCTGGCGCAGAGAAACCGGACACATCACCGGTCCCGCCGCCGAGCAAGTCGCGGACTTCCTGACCGGAGAGGGGGTCATGCCGCCCTATGAGCTGTGGTGATTGCCGTGGGCCCCTCGATTCGTCCAACGTGAAGGGGCGCTTACGTAATATGAAGGCCAAAAAACCCGCCGCCGTCCTTCTGACCGCCGTCTTTATGGCCGTCGTCCTTCTGGCGGCGGGCGTCGCGGCCCTCGTCGTTTTCCTCCGGCAGGACGCCGATATCTATATCCCGCCCCGGCCGGAGGACACGGAGCTGGAATATTGGATCGGCCAGGACGTGACCGATGTGGACTGGACCGGCCATGCGTGTATGCCCGGCTTTGGCGTCTGCGCCTACCTGGGGGAGGGCTACCGGCCGGACGGACAGGGGGAGTGGCCCACGGCGCGGGTGACCTACGAAGTCACCGCCTGGCCGGACTACTCCGACGGGGGAAGCTACGTCACCAGGATCTTCATCACCGACCCCGCCGTTTCCGTCTACGGCCTGACGGTGAACTCGGATTTCCGTCAGTTCCGCCGGGTGATGGAGTCCAAGGGCTATACGGTGGAGGCGGTGAACGAAAATACCGTCCGCGCCGCCCGCGGCGGCTTCATCTTCTCCCTCACCCCCGGCGAGCTCCTCACCGTCAGGGCCCACGTCACCAACCGCCGGGGGATCGTCTTCTAACTCCCACGCCCCGCCGCCTTTGCGCGGCGGGGCTTCGTTGTGTTTTGCGGCAAATTCATAAATATTTTATTGAAAAATCCCAAGACTGTGGTATACTGTCTATTTAGACTGGAAAGCTGTTGCTCAACGCAAGATATGGGAGTGTAGGATTTGTATTTTAAGGCATTGGAAATGAGGGGCTTCAAGTCCTTCCCGGAAAAGACGGTGCTGTCCTTCGACAAGCCCCTGACGGCTATCGTCGGGCCCAACGGGAGCGGCAAGTCCAATATCGCCGACGCCATTCAGTGGGTGATGGGGGAGCAGTCCACCAGGGCTCTGCGGGGCGGGAAGATGGAGGACGTCATCTTCGGCGGCACGGAACGCCGGGGCCAGGTGGGCTTCGCTGAGGTGTCCCTGACGCTGGACAACGCCGACCGGGCCCTTCCCAGCGACACGGACGAGGTCCAGGTCACCCGCCGCTACTACCGCTCCGGGGAGAGCGAGTATTACATAAACAAAAAGCCTGTGCGCCTTCGGGACATCAACGAGCTTTTCATGGACACCGGTCTCGGCCGGGACGGTTACTCCATCATCGGACAGGGTAAAATAGATTCCATCCTCTCGGCCAAGAGCACCGACCGCCGGGAGATCTTCGAGGAGGCGGCGGGCATCTCCCGCTACCGCTACCGCAAGGAGGAGTCCGAACGCAAGCTCCAGCGGGCCGACGAGGACCTGACACGCGTCAACGACAAGATCGGCGAGCTGGAGATGCAGGTCGAGCCCCTGCGCCGCCAGTCCGAGACGGCAAAGAAATACCTCCTTCTTCGCGACGAGCTCCGTGGGCTGGAGATATCCCTGTGGCTTGCCGACCTGGAGGGCCTGGCCGACCGCACCCAGGTCCTGCGGGAGGATTCCCTGAAGGCCGCCGGGGACCTGGAGCGCGCCCGGTCAGAGCTGGAACGCCTTTACGCCGCCGGGGAGCAGTTTGCCCAGCGGATGCGGGAAAAGGACCTGGAGGCCGAGGCCGTCCGGGAGGAGGCCGCGAGGCTCGAGCTTGCCGTCGCCGACGAGGAGGCCGGCATCGCCGTCCTACGGGCCAATCTCCAGCACACCGGCGAGAACATCGACCGCGTGCTGGAGGAGATCGCCCACCGGGAGGGCCAAAGCTCCGGCCTTTTGGCGCAGATCGAGGAGCGCCGTGGACGACTTGCCGAGATCGATCAGGAGACGGCGGACATCGCCGGGGAGTTGGAAAAGCTCCGCCAGACCGCCGAGAGCCTCTTCGCCGGGGAAGGGGAGTACGCCCGGAAGCTGGGCGGCCTCAATACGCGCCTTAGCGAGAAAACCGACGCGCTTTCCAGGACCCGCGTGGAGCTGGGGTCCCTCGCCGCCGCCGCTCAGGAGATGGATCAGCGCCTCACCGCCCTCACGGAGGATCTCGCCGCCCAGACCGGGCGCGTGGAGACCGCCAAGGCCGAGAGCAGTGAAAACAAAAAAGCCCTGGACGAGGCCAATGAGCGGGCGCAGTCTTTAAAAAACGTCTGCCGGGGCTATGAGCTCCGTGCCGAGGGCCTTCGCAAGCGGGCGGAGGCCGCCGGCGACAAGCGCGCCAAGCTGGAGCTGGAGATGAACGCCGTCCGCGCCCGCCGTCAGCTCTTAGCGGACATGGAGCGGGAGTACGAGGGCTATTCCAAGGCGGTGAAGACCGTCATGAGGGAGGCCGACCGGGGCGTCCTCCACAACATCCACGGCCCCGCCGGGGAGCTTCTGAAGGCCGACGAGCGCTACGCTCTGGCCGTCGAGACGGCCCTGGGCGCGGCGGTGCAGAACATCGTGGTGGGCACGGACACCGACGGCAAGAACGTCATCAACCACCTCAAGCGCCTGGACGCCGGGCGCGTCACCCTCCTGCCCATGAACGTCATCCGCGGCTCCCGCTTACAGGAGCGGGGCCTTACCGACGAGGACGGCTTCGAGGGACTGGCCTTCGACCTTGTGTCCTTCGAGCCGCAGTATTCCGATATCTTTCTGAACCTTCTGGGCCGCACCGCCGTGGCGGACACCATGGACAGCGCCGTGCGCATCGCCCGGAAGTACGGCCACCGCTTCCGGGTGGTGACGTTGGACGGACAGGTCATCAACGCCGGGGGCAGTATGACCGGCGGCAGCGCCGCCCGGAACACCGGCATCCTCTCCCGCGCCAACGAGCTCAAGGCCATGACCGAGCGGGAGCAAAAGCTGGCCGCCTCCCTGGAGGAGGCCAATCGCAACGCCGGGGAGCAAAAGCGCGCCCTGGCGGCGGCGGAATACGAGCTGAACGTGGCCTCCGGGGAGCTCCAGACCGTGCAGAATGACCTACTGAAGCTCACCTCTACCGGGGAGCACTATGACCTCCTGCTCACATCCCTCACCGAGCACCTTGCCCAGCTTCAGGACGAGTCCGAGGCCGTCACCCGCCGCCGCGCCGAGACGGCGGCCCGTACCGACGCCCTGACCCGTGACGCCCAGGCGCTGGAGGCCGAGGTATCGGACCTTCGGGAGCAGCTGGACGCCGAGACGGTGGGCCACGAGGCCCTGGCCGCCCGACGGGAGGAGCTTTCCCAAAGCGAAAGCGCCCTCCGGGAAAAGCGCGCCTCCCTCCAGGCCGAGTATGATGCCGGGGAGCGGCAGATCGAGGAGCTTGCCCGCCTCCGGGAGGACCTGGCCGGGGACCGGGAGACCCAGGAGGAGACGATCAGGCTCCTGCGGGAGAAGGCCGCCGATACGGAAAAGGAGATCACCGCCCGCCAGCGCAAGGCCGACGCCATCCGCGCGGACGCCAACCTCCGGCGGGAGAAGATCGCCAGGATCACCAATGAAAAGCTGTCCATCGAGGCCGAACGGACCCGGTCCGATAAACTTTTGCAGGAGAAAAACAACGCCCTTCTCGACTTAGAGCGCAGCGCCGCGCGGCTCGAGAACCGCATGGAGGCGGCGCAGATGGAGGAAAAGCAGATCCTGGACAAGCTCTGGGATGGCTACGGCCTCACCCGCTCCGCCGCCCAGGAACAGCGGCTGGAGCTTCCCAGCCTCCCCCAGGCCCGCCGGCGCACCGGGGAGCTCAAGCGGGAGATGGGGTCCCTGGGCACGCCGAACCTGGGCGCTATCGAGGAATTTGAGCGGGTGAACACCCGGTACACCTACCTCACCGACCAGCGGGACGACATCGAGAAGGCCCGCCGGGAGCTTCTGGACATCATCGGCGAGATCACCGGCTCCATGGAGACCATCTTTGTGGAGGAGTTCGAGCGCATCAACCAGGGCTTCCAGGAGACGTTCCTGGAGCTCTTCGGCGGCGGGCGGGCCAGCCTCACCCTGGAGGACCCGGAGGACGTGCTGGGCTCCGGCATCGACATCCGCGTCCAACCGCCGGGAAAGAGCCTCAAGACCATCACGCTCCTCTCCGGCGGGGAGAAGGCCTTCGTGGCCATCGCCCTCTATTTCGCCATTTTGAAGGTCCGCCCCACGCCCTTCGTGGTGATGGACGAGATCGAGGCGGCCTTGGACGACGCCAACGTCATCCGCGTGGCCGACTATATGCGGGGCCTTGCCGACAAGACGCAGTTTTTGACCATCACCCACCGCCGGGGCACCATGGAGGAGGCCGACGTTCTCTACGGCGTTACCATGCAGGAAAAGGGCGTCTCCAAGGTCCTGGTCATCGACCTGGACGAGGCGGAAAAGCAGATCGGGGCTTAATACTAATATCTAATTAAAATAAGACATTCGCGACGGTCTTTTTCGCGCCATGCGGCGTCAGCCGCCTTGGAAA
>CANQSD010000110.1 GCA_947626385.1 uncultured Oscillospiraceae bacterium
TGTTCCCCGCGGCGTCCGACGCCTCGAAGGTGAGGATATTCTCCCCCGCGGAGAGCCGCGCCTCCGTCCGGAAGCCGCCGGCAGAGTCCAGCTCCACCTCCTCGCCGTTGACGGTGAGCCGCGCGCCGGGCTCGGTGCTCCCGGCCAGAGTCACGCTGGAGGAGCTGACGGATATGGTGTCGGGCACGCCGAACAGGTCGAGGGCGGGCGGGACGGAGTCCACCGTTATGCGCCGGGACAGGCGGTAACGCACCCCGTCGGCCCCCTCATAGGTGAGACTTACCTCGTTTTCGCTCATGGGCGAGAGCTGAAAGGAGAGCGCCTGCGCCCCGGTGAGGCGAAGCTCCTGCTGATTGCCGTTCACGTCCAGCACGGCGGAGACGGTCCTGTCCTTCACGTCGAAGCGCAGCGTCCCCATCGTGGAGTTGGTCAGCTCCGGCGTCTCAAACGCGATGTCAATGCCCGCGTCCCACGGGACGGTCCTCTCGTAAACAAGCCATCCACTGCTTTTTTTCTCTCCGGTGACGGTTACGTTGAGATCCCCCACGTCCCGGTCAAGGACAACACTGCACGACATAACGCCGCCGTCAAGCTCGGCCTGGAAGTACACCGCCTCCGGGTCGCTGACAGGACGGACCTCCACGGTCCAGCTCCGCATCCTGGTCCCGTCGTCGGTCCAGGTCAGCTCCAGCGTGTTCCCGGTGATATCCATAACGGCGTCAAGATCGCCGGGGTCGCCGGGGATATTGCTGCCGGAGACGGTAAAGGTGTCGTCGGAAATGGCGAAGGTCGGGACCTCGGCTCCGCTGTCGGTGGTAAAATACACCTCCAGCCCCAGACGGTACTCCCCGTCCGGCAGTTGGGACACGGACTGTCTCAGACGCAGCGTCGTGTCATTCCGGCCCGAGCTGCTGCCCAGGTCCACCCGTCCGCCCAGCGAGCCGTCGCCCTTCACGGGAAGGGCGTAGACGTCGTAGCGGAAGGAGCCCTCATGGCCGGACACAACGGCCTCGAAGACGACGTTTCCGTTCTCCACGCCGGTGACGGTGAGGGAGTCAATGGACGCGGGCCTGTCCCAGGGGTAGACGGACACCTCCACGTCGGAGCTGTCGCGCTTTTCCACACGGACGCGCCATGTGCCGGCGGCCGCGTCCTCGATGTAGAAGTACACAGCGCCGCCGCCCCGTTCCACCGCGGCGTAATCGCTGTCGGCGGCATAGGCGCGCCCGTCCGGGGAATAGAGGGTGATGCCGGGCTCCGCCCCGTCATACAGGACGGAGATCACGATGTCCCGGGCCCTGTCCAGGGTCACAAGGTCCGCCTCCGTCCCCGCCGCTTTGGCGGGGATCAGGAGAAGCGGAAGGCACAGCGCCAGTATAAGGAATCCCGCAAAACGCTTTCTCATCTTCGCTCCTCCTTAAAAATTCTTTGAGCTCAGGGCGTCGGTGGGCCAGTACAGGGGATCGATCCTCTTGCCGCTGTCCGTCTGCCCATAGGCGTAGACCACAAACTGCCAGTTGCCGTTATGCTGTCGGTAGATGCCGGCGTAGAGCTCGCCGTCGGCCATGACGCCGGCGGAGAAGATCCACCAGGAGATCTCCACTTCGACGTTCCCGTCAACGGTAACGCCCACCAGCTTATCTGTCAGCGCCACGGTCAGCGTGCCCTTCGAGATGAGCTTGAAGTTCCGCTCGTCCACATTGAGGCCGGCGCTTAGCTCGCCGACGATCCCTGTCACGGACTCGCCGTTCATGCCAAGGAGCATGTTGGTGTACTCGATGCCGGTGCCCATCTGGAGCCTGGCGCTGCCGATCTCCAGGAATTCAAGGAGCTTGGCGGTCGTATTGACGCTGAGGTAGAACTGGTTCAGGCGCAGCTCCACGGTGGTGTCGTCCAGGGACGCCACGGCGGGGTCCTTGATCTCCAGCTTTTTGATGTATTTCTCAAGGCCCGGGAACACCTCGGACACCTTTGCCACGGAGCAGTCAAAGGAGCCTGTCAGCCTGGCCTTGGCGAGCTCCGCGACGGTCATGTTCTCGACCCTGCTCAAATCGGTGACGCCGGCCATGAAGTCGCTGAACGTCACGGGCACGTTGCCGATCCACGAGTGGATATCCTTGTCGGCGTAGAGCTTCACCGCGTCCAGCTTCCAGTCCTTCCAGCCCAGCTCAAGGGCCACGCCGTCGCTGAGCAGCGCCACGTCCACGCCCACCTTGATGCTCGCCTCGCCCTTGCCGGTGTGCAGCTTCAGCTCCACCGAGGGGTCCTTCACGTAGATCTGGAGATTCCCCAGGGATGTGTATACGTCGCCGGCCCGTTCTAATTTCCAATTGGCCTCCAGATCGAAGTCGATGGAGTTATGGGTGAAGGTGATCTTCTGGGTGTGGTCGTTTTTGAAGGCGAAGAGGTCGTCGTCGCCCGAGCGCTTGATGACGGCGTTCAAAAACGGCAGTGTCAGGTCGATATCGTCAAAGTCCAGCATCACCCGGTCGGGGTACACATACTCCGCAAGGCCCGTCAGGTGGACAAAGCCGGCTATCGGCAGCACCGCGGCGCGGCTGTAATACCGGTCTACCGGGTAGTCCTCCGAATCCGGGGGCGTGGTGATGTCGTTGTAGATGGTCACGTCCGAAACGTCCGGCACCCTCAGGATCAGCCCCTGTTTGGCAAAGGTTTTCGCAAGGCCCGTGGCAGTACCATCGTCCCTGTACTGCACATACGCGTCGGAGAAGGTCAGCCGTATGTCGTAATCGTTCTTCGGATCGCCCCGGAGGATCACATCGCCCTGGAAATTCAGCCAGCCGTTCATGTCCACCACGCCGCTGAGGGTGATCACGCCGTCCTCCTCGGCCACCTGGCTTCCGGTAAAGACATAGCTGCCGAACCGTATGCTCCTGCGGTCCCGGGAGGTCATGACAAAGCCGGAGTTGAACACGATACGCCGCCCGTTGACGGTAACGAAAACGTCGTAGGCGCCGATGGCCACAGATCCGGGTACGGTGACCCTGTAGGTGTTCCCGTCCACGAACTCGCACGGGAGGGTATAGCTGACGCCGCCGCTGAGCTCCACCTCCACCTGGTCGTCCTTACGGAAGCCGGAGACCAGGAGATTCGTGATCTGATCCACGCCGCACCTGTACATGAGCCGGCTCTCCAGCCCCATCACGGTCCGCGAGTCGTTCACAAAGACGTCGTAGATCTCCCCCAGGTCGTCGCCGGAAATATCGGACCCCGTCAGATAATACGTCTCCTGGTCCTGCACGCCGGCGTTCCCCACGGCGCGGATATCCAGGGTCCGGGTGGTCTTGACGGTGTCGACGGCGGTGTAGGTCACCTCGTAGCGGTTCCTGCAAAGCCTGTAAATGTAGTCATAGAAGGACCGGAGGGACGAGGCGTCGCTTACGTACATATAGGAGCCGCCGCCCACCCGGGCGTAGCTGTTGAGGACCCCAGAGTCCACGTCCCCGCCAAGGCCCATGGCGTAAACGGCCACGCTCTTCTCCCTGCAGGCGGATGTCACCGTCTCCAATACCTGCTGGGAGGGCCGGCTGTCCTGCCCGTCGGACATGACGATCAACACGTTGAGGGCGTCGGAGTCATTCGGGAACAGGCCCAGCGCGTAGGTGACGCCGGCGCTTATGTTCGTGCCGCCGAGAGCGTTCATTTCGCCGATGCCCTCCTTCAGGGACGCGGCGCCGCTGCCAAAGCCCCGCACGACGCCGACCTCGCTGCTGAAGGGCACGATGGCGATGTTCGCGTCGCCGGTCTTGTCCACAAAGTACGTAAGGGCCTCCCGGAGATCGGCTATCTTCTCTCCCTCCATACTGCCGGAGGTGTCGCACACCAGGGCGATGTTCACCTCGGAGTAGAGGACCTTTCTCACCTCATACTCCCGGATGCGCGTGGAGCAGTCGCTGAGCTCCATGACGTCCTTGAACTGCTCCGGCGTGGAGACCAGCGTCTCGCCGGCGGAGATCAGGGCCGTCACCGTGTCAAAAGCGGAGGCGTCCACCGACAGGATATTCACCGACCCCGCGATCTGGTTGACGGTGTCCGTCACGTACTGGTCGAAGCTTTCATTGAGGTCGGGCTCCACGGTCCCGTCGGGCGAATCGGGGTCATCCGGCGTATCCGGGTCGTCCGGCGCGGCCGGTTCTTCGGGCGTTTCGTGGTCATCCGTCCCGTCGGGCCCGGCAAGGCCGGGGAGCTGCCCCCAGATGCCGCCTCCGCCGCTGTCCCCATCGTCGGAGCCGCCGTCGGGCTCGTCGGGACTGCCGCCGGTGGGATTGAGCTCCACAGCCGTCTCCACCACGTCCGGCCGCACGCCCTCGGTGAGGCGGTCCACCAGCACCGGGATCTGCTTTCTTGCCTCGGTGTCCTCCGGGTCGCGGATGACGTCGAGAAGCTCCCGGGCCGCTCTGGCGTAGCCGGCGTCCCCGGAGCTGCCGGCCTCGCCCAGCGCCCGGTACAGGTACGCCACCGCGGCGGGGTCCCCGGCGGCGAAGCGCAGCTTGGCAAGCTCCAGATAGAGCTTGGAGGCCTCCGGGTCAAGGCGCTCCTCCAGATAGGCGAGGATCTCGTTCTCTATCCATCCGGCCGCCAGGCCCGAGGAGTCGGAGAGGCCGCTCAGCCGGTCGAGGATGTCCTTTATGACCTTCTGCTCGTCCTCGGTGTAAGCGCCCTTTTCCAGCTGCTCCTCGGCCCATTTCCAGACGGCCGAGGAGTCCTTCTCGTAGCTGGAAAAGCTGTCCGTCTCCCGCACGTCGCCGTTGGTGATGGCGCCGGCGCCGATGAGCTCCGCCGTGATAAGAAGACTGTCCGCGCCCGCGCGCTCGCCGACGCTCTCAAGCACATACGTGTAGTCCCCCGAAAGAGCCGAGGCCTTCAGCGCCGTGTCGCGCACAAAGGGAACGGAGAGGATGTCGTTCTCCTTCCCGCGCAGCTCCCGGGACCACGCCCCGAGCTCCCGGACGGTCTCCAGCCGCTCCTCCGGGCTCTCGTCCCCGGAAGAGGCGCGCTGTACCAGCTCCCACGCCTCCACGGCGTCGAGGACGGCCTCGTCGGAGCCGTTTTTGATTTTCTCCGCTACCTCACGTATGACGTCGCACAGCTCCTCCCACGCCCCGCCGGAGGAGCCCTCCATACAGCTCAACAGCGACGCCGTCTCCTCGCGTCCCCGGGCGTTAAGGCCCGCCTCGCCGCCCTCCTTCAGGAGGGAATAGAGCCCCGCCGCGGCCTCAACGTCGCCGTCCAGCGCCCGCAGGCGGGCCGCGGCCAAAATATACTTGTCGGAATACGGGTAACTCTCCAGATATCCCTCCAGTATGTCTGCGGCCTCGTCATACTCGCCGCGCTCCATCATGGCGTAGGCGAGCTCCAGGTGGTCGTCGGCCAGGGCGGCGGGGGTCCGCCGCTTCACGGCGGCGCCGCTCTCCCGGACCCCGGATATGTACGGCACGCCCGTCACCGAGCACGCCACGGCGCCGGCCAAAAGCCCCGCCGTGAGCACCCACGAGACGACGGCCGTGAAGCTTTTGAACCTCCTGACGGCGATGAACACGGTCAGCACCGCCAGCGCGGGCAAAAAGCCCAGCAGGACCTGAAGCCAAGGGCTCATATCACCAACTCCTTCCGGTATCTCTCTCCCTGTTTCTCCCCGTCCGCTCACCGGCCGGGCCGGATTTTTTCCATTCAAATTATACCACGCCAAAATGAAAAGTCCAGCGTTTCCGCCGTTTCGGGAGCGATTTTCCCCCTTCCGTTCCGCCTTTTCTGCCAGACCGGGCCCTTCAAGGCGGCCCAAAGGGGTCCGCCGCGGCGGACGGTATGGACAAACGCAAGGACAATGGGATTTTACTTGAGATTTTTGATGTGCTAAAATCGTCGAAAGAGGTGACGAGGATGGCTGAAAAGGACTCTCAACTACTTAATACCGTCTACCGTGAAATCAGCGAGAGCCTCGGGATGAACACGGCCATGACCATCTACCAGATGTACAGGGGCCAGCAGATCAGCTTTCCCACCCGCTTCTTCAACCCCACAATGATACAGCAGGCGATCCTCAGCGAGTACGACGGCACCAACATCAGGATGCTGGCGGTGAAGTACAATTATTCGGAAAAGACCGTCCGGCGCATCATCAAGGGGAGCACGAGAAAATAA
>CANQSD010000111.1 GCA_947626385.1 uncultured Oscillospiraceae bacterium
GTGCGGAAACCCCTCCGCAAAAGGTCTACGGACCTTTTGCGGAGGGGTTTCGTGCTGTTTTGGAGCATCTCCGTTCATCGCCGTAGGGGCCGCCACTCCTGGCGGCCCGCGCTTCGATGACCTCCGGTGTCGGTTGAATGGGATAACCTTCCACATTCCCTGTAGGGGCGGGTTCCAAACCCGCCCGTGCCACGTTGCTTGACGGGACGGTTTCGATTAAACAGAAATTGGCGGTTATCGGGGCAGGGCCGCCGTAGGCGCTGCGCCCGCAGGCGCGTTTCGGAGCGCAACCGCCGCGCAGCGGCGGCTCTTAGCGCGGAGATGCGGCCCGTACAGCGTTTAACAGAAGCAATCCGAAACCTGAAGGAAGGGCCGCCAAGAGAGGCGGCCCTTACAAAATACTTCTAAATACTAAAAAATACTTGACAAATCCATCGCTTTGTGGTATAATACGCAAAATGGCCTTTTTCGCCAGCCTTTTTACATCTTCTCCGGCGCGGAGACCCCCAGCATGGCAAGCCCGTTCTCCAAGACGACCCGCACGGTGTCGGCCAGCTTCAGCCTTGCCTCCAGAAGCTCCGGCTCGGCCCCGCGGATGCGGCAGGCGTTGTAGAAGCGGTGGAACCGGGCGGCCAGCTCCATGAGGCAGCGGTTCACGCGGCTGGGGTCGTAGTCCCTGGCGGCCAGCTTCAGCTCCTCGGGGTAGGCGGCCAGCTCCTTGATGAGCGCCGTCTCCGTCTCGTCGGTCAAAAGCTCCAGCCGCAGCGCCCCGGCGGGCTTGACCTCAAAGCCGTCGGAGGCCAGCATGGACCGCAATGTGCAGATGCGGGCGTGGGCGTACTGGACATAGTAGACCGGGTTTTCGCTGTCCTGCCGGACGGCCAGGTCCAGGTCGAAATCCAGAGGGCTCGTGGCGGCGCGGTTATTAAAGTAGTACCGGGCGGCGTCCACGCTGATCTCGTCCAGCAGGTCGATGAGGGCGATGGCCTTGCCGGTGCGCTTGGACATCCGCACGGGCTGACCGTCCTGTAAAAGATTGACCAATTGCATAAGGACGATGACGATCCGCCTGGAGCCCTCCAGCCCCAGCCCGTCCACGGCGGCCTGGAGCCGCGCCACGTGGCCGTGGTGGTCCGCGCCCCAGACGTTGATGACCTTGTCAAAGCCCCGCTTTTCCAGCTTATTGCGGTGGTAGGCGATGTCGGCGGCGAAGTAGGTGTAAAACCCGTTGGCCCGGCGCAGGACGTCGTCCTTGAGGTCCAGCTTCTCCGCCTCCTCGGGGGTTTTGCCCTCGGCGACGTACTTCCGGCGCAGGAGCTCAGCGGTCTTCAGCCACAGCGCCCCCTCTTTTTCGTAGGTCCAGCCGTTTTTCACCAAAAGCTCCACCGTCTCGGCCACGTAGCCGGACTCGTGAAGCGAGGACTCCAAAAACCACTGGTCGTACTCGATGCCGTACTTTTGAAGGTCCGCCTTCATCTTCGGGATGTTCCGCGCAAGGCCGAAGCCCGCCATCTCCTCCTGCCACGCCTCCTCGGACGCGCCCTCGGGGAAGTCCGGGCGCTCCCGCAGAAAATCCCTGGCCAGCTCCCGGATGTCCTCCCCGTGGTAGCCGTCCTCGGGGAAGGGGAAATTCTCCTCCCCCAGCTTCTCCTGCATAGCGCGTGCGTAGATGGACACGGCGAACTTGTGGACCTGATTGCCCGCGTCGTTGACGTAGAACTCCTTCCACACGTCGTACCCCGTGGCCTTCAGCACATTGGCCAGGGTGTCTCCCAGCACGCCGCCGCGGGCGTTGCCCATGTGCATGGGCCCCGTGGGGTTGGCGGAGACGAACTCCACCATTACCCGCTCATGGCCCCCCAGGTCCGCCGAGCCGTATCCGGCCCCCTCGGCCTCGATGCCGGCGATCACCTCAGTATACCACTTGGCGCCCAGGCGGAAATTGATGAACCCCGCCCCCGCCACGCTGACGCTGTCAAAGTAGCTGTCCCGCAGGTCCAGCTCCGCCGCGAGGGCGTCCGCGATCCTCCGGGGGGCCATGCGCATGGCCCTGGCCGCTGCCATGGCGGCGGAGGAGGCGTAGTCCCCGAACACCACGTCCTTGGGGATCTCCACGCTCCCGCCCAAAACCGCGCCGGCAGGAAGGACCCCCTTCTCAACGGCCCGCTCATACGCCGCGTTCAGCAGCTTGCCGATCTCTCTCTTCGCCTCGTCGATGTAATTCATCTTCCATTCACTCCTTGATCTCGTATCTCGATCTCTACCTTGTTCCGGGTGGTCATGGCGCTGTCCAGGTCCATGAGGTAGTTGACCTCCAGCCGGCCGCCGCTGCGGCCCAGCTCGTTTTTGATGCTCTGCGTGGCCAGACCCATGGTCATGGAGCCGTAGGGCGTGTCGTAGTTGAAGTAGTGCTTGCGCCCCTTGGCGAAGATCATCTGCATATTCACGGTCCCGCTGCGGGTGATGAGCACCGCCTCCGGGTCCACGGTGACACGTGTCTTGGTGCCCTTCATGCCGGTAAGCTCGCTCTCCATGTACTCAAAGGCCGCCCGCTTGTCCTCGAAGGCGTACCGCCCGCCGGTGACCAGCTCGATGTCCTCTCCGTCCTCGTCGGTGCCCATGAGGCCCTTGATGGAAATGCGCACGTCCTTGGTAAGCTTGGGGTCGAAAAGTCCCTTTTCCTCTCTCATACTCTCTCCTCCAGTGTGACGCGGTGTACGTCCCCCTCCATGTGGGTCCCCAGGAAAAGCGCCGCGCTCCGGCCGAAATCCTCGGCGCTGTCCGTGACATAATAGGTGTAGCCGCCGCGCTCGCGCTCCGCCAGCGCCCCGGTCCGGGCCAGCGCGCGGCGCAGCCGCTCCGCCGTCTCGGCGCCGGTGTCGATGAGCGTCACCCCCGGTCCCATGACCTCGCCCACCGTCCCGGCGATGAGGGGGTAGTGGGTACAGCCCAGGATCAGCGTGTCGATGCCCGTGTCCCGCAGCTCGGCCAAATACCCCTCCGCCACCAGCCGCAGGACCTCATCGTCCCGCCCGATCCGGCCCTCCTCCACCAGGGGGACGAAGAGGGGACAGGCTTTTTTGAAGATCTCCGCCCCCGGCCGCTCCCGCAGGATCTTTTCGTCGTAAGCGTGGCTGCGGATGGACGCCGTGGTGCCGATGAGGCCGATCTTCCCGTTGCGTGTGGCACGGGCCGCCGCCTGGGCCGCCGCGTCCGCCACGCCGAAGACGGGGATGGGGTAGTCCCCGGCGATCTCCTCCAGCCCGTTGGTGCTCACCGTCCCGCAGGCGGCCACCACGGCCTTGATGTCGAAGGACCGGAGAAAGGCGATGTCCTGCCTTGCGTATTTTAAGATAGTCTCCCGGCTCTTGCCCCCGTAGGGCACGCGGCCGGTGTCGCCCAGGTAAATGATGTCCTCCCCGGGCATCACGTCCATGAGGCGCTTGACGCACGTCAAGCCCCCCAGTCCCGAGTCGAATACCCCGATGGGCCTTGGATCCATAAATCCCTCCCGCGCAAAATTCGCGCAAAAACCTCTTTACAAATGCCTCTCTATATCTTATTCTATCAGGATAAATAAAACAAGTGCAAAATGTAGAATTTCTTTTCTCTTTTTGCTATAATGAAAGAGGCAACCAGCCGAAGGAGGGCGCTCCATGATACATTTCGACCTGACCACCACACAATTCCGGCGTCTTTTGGACCTGGTGTATATCGGCAACTGGATCCTCAACTCCCAGCGGGGGGAGGACCGCATCGGCGACTATGACGTGATGGAGAGCCTCATCTTCTCCGGCTGTCTCCAGGAGAAGGGCATGGAGCAGCTCTTCGGGGTGGACTCCGGCGTCATCGTCCCCTCCGACGCCTTCGCCGAGGGCGGCATCCACGAGGCCATCATGGACTATGAGGACGCCGTCTTCTTCGACATCCTGGCCGAGGAGCTGGCCCGCCGCGATATGGACTTCGTCCCCATCACGGACCAGAACTATAACGAGCTTACCGAGCGCATGGACGAGTACCTGGACGAGTTTGACGCCAACGGCGTGGAGAATCTTGTACTTGACAAATAAGCCCATTTGCAATACTGTTATATATATACGTGAAATCCGGACGGAAGGAGGGGTCGCATGGCCGGTCCGGCGAGAAACGGGAATCGGGGCTCCCTGCCCTGGTGGGTGTGGCTGGTGGTGTTCATCGGCCTTGCAAGCACGGGCCTGTGGCCGCTTGCCATCTTCTGGATCATTTTCCGCGTGGTGAAGTCCAACGCCGACACCAATCCCAGGACCATGGCCTCCGACGCCCGGCAGGACGCCCGCATGGAAAAATACCTCATCATGACCGAGGGCCGGGATGTGGAGTCCATCGAGTACCTGGCCTCCGCCGTGGGCGTCAGCTACGACACGGCCCTCCGGGACCTCCAGATCATGGTGTCCCAGGGGCGCTTCGGCGACGACGCCTACATCAACTACGTGGACCGCTCCGTGGTGATCCCCGCCTCCGGGAAGCGCCCCGCCGGGTCCCAAAGCCGACCCGCCTCCGCGCAGACCCGTCCCGCCGCCCCCCAAAACCGCCCCTCCGGCGGCGCCGAGGGCTCCAACATGGTGTCCCGCGCCGCCGCGTCCGACGCCAAAAAGAAGGAAAATATCCCCAAGACCTCCCCGGCGCAGGAAAAGAAGTCCGACGACAAGGTGCGTACCGCCCTGCTCATCGCCGGCGTCGTCCTCATCGGCATCGGCGTTTTGCGCCTGGCCCTGGGCGGGGACACGGTCTTCGGCATCATCTCCGGCGTTCTCACGGCCTTGGGCGGCGTGGGCCTCTTCGGCTACCGGGGGTTCCTCAAGAAGCGGGAGAACCGCTTCAAGCTCTATGAGGTTGCCTGTGAGGGCCAGGACTACCTGCTCATCGCCGACCTTGCCAAAAAAGCCGGCATCTCCCCCAAGAAATGCCGCTCCGACCTGGAGGCCATGCTGGAAAAGGGCCTCCTGCCCAGGACCGCCTATATCGACAACGGCGAGGGGGCCCTGGTGCTCAAGCCCGGCGCCTCCCCCAAGGCCCAGACCCAGGCCGCGCCGGACGACGGCGAGGACCGCTACAAGGCCATCCTCCGCCAGATCCGCAAGCTCAACGACGACATCCCCGACGAGGCCATGTCCCGCCGCATCGATGAGATGGAGGACCTCACCGGCCGCATCTTCCGGGCCGTCCAGGAGAAGCCCGAAAAGGAGCCCCAGATCAAGTCCTTCATGAGCTACTACCTGCCCACCACCTTAAAGCTCCTCCAGTCCTACGCCGATTTCGAGCGCTCCGGCGTCCGCGGCGAGAACGTGGAGAGCGCCAAGGCCGAGATCGAGCGCATCCTGGACACCCTGGTGGACGGCTTCCGCAAGCAGCTGGACAAGCTCTTTGAAACCGAAGCCATGGACATCTCCTCCGACATCGACGTTCTCGAAACCATGCTTCGCCGCGACGGCCTCTCCTCCGACGGCAGCGCCTTCCAGGTCAAAAAGAAACCATGACGAATACTTTACTATACTAAAATGTTCCACGTGGAACATTTTAGTATAGTGAAGTATCGCTGCTTTTAACCTCCCCTGGGGGAGGTGGCGCGCAGCGCCGAAAGGGTCGCGGCGGCGTCACCACCCCTGCCGCTTCGCGGCTGTCCCCGACCTAGGAGGGGCAACGTAGTCGGAGACGGGTGCGATTTGTTGGAACTGCTCTATCATCCTACGCTCGCTTCCCCCCTGCCCCCCCTCCTACGAGGAGGGGGCTCCGAGACGGGGGCGGGTGCGCTTTTTTTCGAACCGTTCCGTTATCGCGCCCACTCTTGCCCCTCCAACGGAGGGGTGGCCGAGCGAAGCGAGGCCGGGGTGGTGCTGCAATCCGATTATCGAAAGCCCCAGTTACGCTCAACGGGCTCGAATACCCCGCCGCTGCGGCGGCACCCCTTTTTCCGAAAAAGGGGTCGGGGGAATAAGGTTGCGGCGCTTTGCGCCGCGTTTATATAAAAATTGCGCCG
>CANQSD010000112.1 GCA_947626385.1 uncultured Oscillospiraceae bacterium
GGGGTCTATATGCGGGATCTCCTTCTGGCCGGAGATGGCCCGGAGGGCCGCGTCGGTGTAGCCCAGGCGCTTGCCCTTCAAATACGTCTCGCCGTCGATGCCGTTTTTGGCGATATCGTTTTCGAAGTTAACGAGGTTCTGGAGCTTGTGGAGGAACCAGCGGTCGATCATGGTGACCTCGTGGATGTGTTCCACGCTGACGCCGGCCTTCAGCGCCTCAAAGACGGTGAAGATCCGCAGGTCATCCATGGCCGCCAGCCGCTCCTCCAGGGACTTTTTGGGGTCGGGGGCGCGGTTTAAGGTGGACTGGCCGATCTCGGCGCCCCGGACGGCCTTCATAAGGGCCGCCTCGAAATTGGGGGCGATGGACATGACCTCGCCGGTGGCCTTCATCTGGGTGCCCAGCCTGCGCTGCGCGCCGTGGAACTTGTCGAAGGGCCACTTGGGGAACTTCACCACGCAGTAGTCCACCGTGGGCTCGAAGCAGGCGTAGGTCTTGCCGGTGATGTCGTTGCGTATTTCGTCCAGGGTGTACCCCAGGGCGATCTTCACCGCCACCTTGGCGATGGGGTAGCCCGTGGCCTTGCTGGCGAGAGCCGAGGAGCGGGACACACGGGGGTTGACCTCGATGACGGCGTACTCGAAGCTGTCGGGGTTCAGGGCGAACTGGCAGTTGCACCCGCCCTCGATGCCAAGCTCGGTGATGATGTCCAGCGCGGCGGAGCGGAGCATCTGGTACTCCTTGTCCATGAGCGTGAGGGCGGGCGCCACCACGATGGAGTCGCCGGTGTGGATGCCCACGGGGTCGAAGTTCTCCATGGAGCAGACGGTGATGACGTTGCCCGCGCCGTCCCGGATGACCTCGAACTCGATCTCCTTCCAGCCAAAGATATACCGCTCGATAAGGACCTGATGGATGGGGGAGGTCTCCAGCCCCACGAAGGCGACCTTTCGAAGCTCCTCGGCACTGTACGCCACGCCTCCGCCTCCGCCGCCCAGAGTGAAGGCCGGCCGGACGATGACGGGGTAGCCGATGCGGTCGGCAATGGCTACGCACGTCTCCACGTCGTTGGCGATGTCCGAGGGGATGCAGGGCTGGCCGATCTTCTCCATCGTCTCCTTGAAGAGCTCCCGGTCCTCGGCCTTGTCAATGGCCTCGGCGTTGGTGCCGATGAGCCGCACGCCGTGCTTTTGCAAAAAGCCCTCGTGCGTCAGCTGCATGGCGATGGTGAGGCCCGTCTGGCCGCCGAGGCCGGCGAGCAGGCAGTCGGGCTTCTCCTTGAGGATGATGCGCTTGACGGTGTCGGCGTTTAAAGGCTCCAGATACACGCTGTCGGCCATGTCCCCGTCGGTCATGACGGTGGCGGGGTTGGAGTTGACGAGGATGGACTTGACGCCCTCCTGCTTCAAAATGCGGCAGGCCTGAGTGCCGGCGTAGTCGAACTCGGCGGCCTGGCCGATGACGATGGGGCCGGAGCCGATGACCATGACTTTCTTGATGGTTCTGTCTAAAGGCATTACCGCACCTCCATCATGTCCATGAATCTGTCGAAGGCCCACTCCGTATCTCTGGGCCCGCCGTGGGCCTCCGGGTGGAACTGCATGGAGAAGGCTTTCTTACCGGGGTAGTCCAGCCCCTCGCAGGTGCCGTCGTTGACGTTTATAAACCGCGCCTTGGCGCCGATATCGTCGAGGCACCCCATGTCCACCGCGTAGCCGTGGTTCTGGCAGGTGATGTACACCCGCCCGGTTTGGAGGTCCTTCACCGGCTGGTTGGCGCCCCGGTGGCCGAACTTGAGCTTCACCGTCCTGCCCCCCTGGGAGAGGGCCATCATCTGGTGGCCGAGGCAGATGCCGAAGAGCGGGACGCGGCCCATGAGATTCCCGATTTCCCGGACGCACTCCACATTGTCCGCGGGGTCGCCGGGGCCGTTGGAGAGCATCACGCCGTCCACGCCCAGCTTTAAAACGTCCTCGGCTTTGGTATCATGGGGCAGGACCAGCACCCGGCAGCCGCGCTTTAGAAGATTTTCCGGGATGCTCCCCTTGGCGCCGTAGTCCATGAGCGCCACGGTGCGCCGGACCTCGCCCTCCGGCAGAAGCTCCTCCACGACCTTCGTGGACGTGGCGGGGACGGACCCCTCCACCCGGTAGCTTGCGAGACTGTGCCAGTCGTAGTCCGGGTCGTCGGTGATGACGGCGTTCATCACGCCCCCGTCCCGGATGAGCTGGGTGAGCTCCCGGGTGTCCACGCCGGAGATGCCCACAATGCCCATGCGCTCCATGAAGGACTGGATGTTCTCCTGACACCGGAAGTTGGAGGGCTCGTCGCAAACCTCCCTGACGACAACTCCGCGGACATGGATAGACGAGCTTTCCATGTCCGCGTCGGCCACGCCGTAATTACAAAACATAGGGAACGTGAAGATCACCAGCTGCCCGAAGTAGCTGGGATCGGTCAAACTCTCCACGCACCCGGTCATCCCCGTGGTGAACACCAGCTCTCCCACGCTGGTCCCGGTTTTGCCAAAGGATCGACCTTCGTACCTTTTACCGTCTTCAAGTATCAGATATGCCTTGCCCATAAATCCTCCCGTAACTCCAAAGCTTATCCCGCGGGCCGCCAAAAGAGGCGGCCCCTACAGGCAGATTTGGGAATTTTAAAAAATGCGGAAATAGACGCCGTAGGGGCCGCCACTCCTGGCGGCCCGCATTCCTTCACCGCAGCAGCTTCTTTATCCTCTCCATCGCCTCGCAGGTGTTCTCGTACGTCCCGAAGGCCGTGAGGCGGACATACCCCTCGCCGGAGGGCCCGAAGCCCGCGCCAGGGGTGGTGACGACGCACGCCTCCTTTAAAAGCCTGTCGAAAAACTCCCAGGACCCCATCCCCTCCGGCGTGCCGCACCAGATGTAGGGCGCGTTC
This sequence comes from uncultured Oscillospiraceae bacterium, assembly GCA_947626385.1. Taxonomy (GTDB): domain Bacteria; phylum Bacillota; class Clostridia; order Oscillospirales; family Oscillospiraceae; genus RUG626. Next base: position 2,924 of record CANQSD010000112.1, read on the forward strand.
ACGCCGCCGTAGACCGTGAGTCCCGCGCCGGACAGGGCCTCGCGGATGACTTCGGCGTTGTGGAGGTAGTAGCGCACGTTCTCCATGGACTGCTCCCAGCCCTCGTCACTGAGCGCCGCCTCGGCGGCCCGCTGGATGACGTAGGGCACGCCGTTGAACTTCGTCCCCATGCGCCGGTTCCACATATCCCGCAGGGAGGCCCCGCCGCGCACCAGCGCCTTGGGCACCACCGTGTAGGCGCACCGGTTGCCGGTAAAGCCCGAGGACTTGGAGAAGGACCGGAACTCAATGGCGCAGGTCTTGGCCCCCTCCACCTCATAAATGCTGTGGGGGATGCCGGGCTCCGTGATGAACGCCTCATAAGCGGAATCGAACAGGATCACGCTGCCGTGCTCGTTTGCGTAATCCACCCAGACCTTCAGCTGGTCGTAATTCGCCGCCGTGCCCGTGGGGTTGTTGGGGGAGCAGATATAGATGATGTCGGGGACCCGCTTCGGGAGGGCCGGGAAGAAGCCGTTCTCCGCCGTGCAGGGGAGGTAAACGAGGTTCGTCCACTTCTCCCCGTCAAAATCCCCGGCCCGGCCGGCCATGGCGTTGGTGTCCACATAGACGGGGTACACCGGGTCGCAGACCGCTACCACGTTGTCCACGGCGAAGATGTCCCCGATGTTGCCGCAGTCGGACTTGGCCCCGTCGGAGACGAAGATCTCGTCGTCGGCTATGTCCACGCCACGCTTTTTGTAGGAGCGCTGAATGGCGAACCGCAGGAAGTCGTAGGCCCCGCAGGTCTCCTCGCAGTAGCCCCGGAACGTCTCCTGCCGGCCCATCTCCCGGCTGGCCTTCTCCATGGCCTCCACCACCGCGGGGGCCAGGGGACGCGTCACGTCGCCGATGCCCATGCGGATGATGGGCAGAGGGGGATTTCCGGCCTGAAAAGCGCGTGTGCGCCGTCCGATCTCCGGGAAGAGATACCCGCCGGGGAGCTTTTGGAAATTCGCGTTGACCTTGACCATGCTGACAGCCCCTTTTTGTCCATTTTAATAAAATTATAGGACGAAAAGGCTTTGTTGTCAACGCTGTGTTAAGCCCAAAAACCCGCCAAATTCCCCACCCCTTTTGGGCATAGCTCCAAAACAAAAGCTCTTGACAAAAAAGGCCCCATACGCTAGAATGTAGTGCGTTAACGAATAAAAACATCCACAACGGTGCGGATCGTCCCGAAAGGGACCTTCCCGCCGTTTTTGATTTTCTGGAGGGATCGCCATGTGTTCCATCATCGGCTTTGAAAAGCGCTCCGTGCCCCTGGAGCTGGCCATGGAGGGCTTCAACGAGACGGTCAGCCGGGGGCCGGATATGTCCCGGTTCGTGGAGGCAGGGGAGGGGTGGCTGGGCTTCCACCGCCTTGCCATCATGGGTCTGACGCCCGCCGGGATGCAGCCCTTCGAGCTGGAGGGCAATATGGTGGTCTGCAACGGCGAGCTCTACGGCTTCCGGGCCGTCCGGCGGCGGATGGGGAAGAAGTACGCCTTCCGGTCCGACTCCGACTGCGAGATCATCCTCCCCCTTTATAAGGAGCTGGGCCTCTCCCTCTTCGAGCGGCTGGACGCGGAGTTTGCCATGGTCATCTTTGATCAGAAGCTGGGCCTCGTGGCCGCCCGGGACCCCATCGGCATCCGGCCCCTCTACTACGGGTATCTCACGGACGGCTCCATCGTCTTCGCCAGCGAGCCTAAGAACCTCGTAAAGCTCGTCAAAAGGATTTTTCCCTTCCCGCCGGGCCATTATTGGGTGGGCGGCAAATTCGTGCGCTACAGCGACATCACCCAGGTGGAGGGGGAGTACATCCGCGCCTCCGCCTATCAGGTCTGCGCCGGCATCCGGGAGCGGCTCATCGCCGCCGTGGAAAAGCGCCTGGACTCCGACGCCCCGGTGGGCTTCCTCCTCTCCGGGGGGCTGGATTCCTCCCTGATGTGCGCCATCGCCGCCAAGATCCTGGGCCGGCGCATCCGCACCTTCGCCATCGGCATGGACAAGGACGCCATCGACCTCAAATACGCCCGCATGGTCGCCGACTACATCGGCGCGGACCACACGGAGGTCTTCATGACCCGCGACCAGGTCATTGAGAATCTGGAGACGGTGATCCACGCCCTCGGCACCTGGGACATCACCACCGTCCGCGCCAGCATGGGTATGTACCTCGTCTGCAAGGCCATCCACGAGACGACGGACATCCGCGTCCTCCTCACCGGCGAGATCAGCGACGAGCTCTTCGGCTACAAGTACACGGACTTCGCCCCTTCGGCGGAGGAATTCCAGAAGGAGAGCCAAAAGCGCGTCCGGGAGCTGCACGCCTACGACGTCCTCCGCGCCGACCGGTGCATCTCCGTCAACTCCCTGGAGGCCCGGGTGCCCTTCGGGGACCTTGCCTTCGTGAAATACGTCATGGCCGTGGACCCCGAGATGAAGCTGAACACCTACGGCATGGGCAAGTACCTCCTGCGCCACGCCTTCGAGGCCGACGACATCCTCCCCGGCCCCATCCTCTGGCGGCAGAAGGCCGCCTTCTCCGACGCAGTGGGCCACTCCATGGTGGACGACCTGAAGGCCTACGCCGAGACGGTCTACACCGACGAGGCATTCGAGGAAAAGCGCCAAAAAAACGCCTACCGCCCGCCCTTCACCAAGGAGAGCCTCCTCTACCGCGAGATCTTTGAGAAATACTACCCCGCCCAGGCCGACATGATCCCCGACTACTGGATGCCCAACCCCACCTGGCCCCACTGCGCCGTCTCCGACCCCAGCGCCCGGGTCCTGGAAAATTACGGGGCGAGCGGTGTTTGAGCCAGCCCGTCAACCAAAAAGTTGACAAAATTCGTGCCCTGTATTATAATTGATTCGCCCCGCAAGGGGCGGAGGGCGCGGCAGGCGCCGGATCCGACATAAACGACGGTCTGGCCACTCTTTCCGAAAGGAGGGGGTGTGTAGATGTATTTTACATTTACCTTTCA
>CANQSD010000113.1 GCA_947626385.1 uncultured Oscillospiraceae bacterium
CAGGCCGGCGTGGCCCTGGGCATGGCCCTGACGGCCCAGCAGTTGTCCGACGGGTCCGTGGTCCGCAATGTGGTGCTCTTCTCGGTCCTGGTCTACGAGCTGGTGGGCCCCGCCCTTACCAAGCGCGCCCTCACTGCCGCCGGCGAGATCCAGTCCGAGGGCCGCACCACCGCCCGCCGCCGCAACACTCCCGCCGAGCTCTTCCACCTTGGTCACCACAAGCCGGAGGACGCTCCGAAATCCTGACCCGCTTGCAAATCACTCCCCCTTCCGCCCGAAGGGGGATTTTTTTATCAAAACCTGTGACCTTTCGGGAAAAACCGTTACAAGTTCAGTGAGGGCCCTTGAATGGAAAGGAGGCGGTGGGATGGAGGACGAGAGGATCCTGGAGCTCTTTGAGGCCCGGGATCAGGCGGCGATCCGGGAGACCCAGGAGAAGTATGGGCGGTACTGCGCAAGGATCGCCTTGAACCTGCTCCGGGACCCCAGGGACGCGGAGGAGTGTGTACAGGACGCACTGACCGGCGCTTGGAACGCCATCCCCCCGGAGAGGCCGCGGGCCATGCAGGCGTACCTCGGCAAGCTGACCCGCAGCGCCGCCCTCAACCGGCTCCGGGCGCGGCTCACGCAAAAGCGCGGCGGGGGAGAGTGGGTGGCGTCCCTGGAGGAGCTGGAGGAGTGCGTCCCTGACCGGGCGCGGGTGGAGGACAGGCTGGAGGCCCGGGAGCTGGCCGAGGCCGTCAACGCTTTTTTGGACGGCCTCCCCGAGACGGATCGCCGGATCTTCCTCAGGCGTTACTGGTACTTCGACGATGTGAAGTCTATCGCCGCCCGCTTCGGCTTCACTCAGAGCAAGGTAAAAATGACGTTGAAGCGCCGCCGGGACGAACTGGCAAAGGCGCTTCGGAAGGAGGGATACATCATATGAAAGCGGAAAAGCTGATTGACGCTATCGGGGAGGTCCGGGAGGAGTACGTCCTGGACGCCGAGGTGTCCGAAAGAAGAAGATGGAGGGTTTGGCCGGCCTTGGCCGCCGCGGCGGCGTGCCTGGCGGTGGTCCTGGGGACGCTGGCCTGGTCGGGCGCGTTGCACGGGCAGCGGGAGTATAAGCTTTCGGGGCGGTCACAAAACGTGCGGGTCTTTGAACTGCGTAAGCCGCCGGAGGTGGGCCACGACGTCTACAGCCTCATCCCGCTAACGCAGGAGCAGATTTTCACCGAGTGGGACACGGCCATCTTCCGGGGGACCGTCACAGGTATCCGGAACATCGAGGTGGACATGAACGGCGAGAGCTTCTACTGGTCCCTTGTCTCCGTGGAGGTAAAGAGCGTTCTGCGCGGCGATCTTCAACCGGGTGACACGGCGGTGATCCGCGCCGAGACGCCCCTCGGCGGCGAGGGCTGGGTGGAGGACCAGGAGGTGGTGAGCCAGATCCGCATGGGGACGGAGGGCATCTTTATGCCCCAGGTCTACGACGGCGAGAGTATGTTCGGCGCTAACGGCGCTTGGCTGTGCCTCCGGGACCTTTCCCCCTACGGCCTGGCCGACGGGGTCCGCTGGCTCTTTCTGGAGACGCCGGAGGGCCTCGCCTTTGACCGGCCGGCCTTCCCCTCCGCCTCCGGTGCCGAGACCCTGGAGGACATCGAGGCGTACATCGGGAGGATGCTGGAGAGGACCGCCTGAAAAAATTCGAATAGTCTCTTGACAGCCACAGTCTAACGTGTTAGACTGTGGCTGTCTAATGGATTAGACAAGGAGGCAAAGCTATGGAGACACCAAAGATCTTTGAGAGCGAGTACCGCTTTTGCCTGATCCTCTGGCGGGAGGAGCCCATTTCCAGCGCGGAGCTTGCGAAAAAATGCCGGGAGGAGCTGGGCTGGAGCCGCACCACCACCTACACGGTGATCCGGCGTCTCTCCGACCGGGGCGTGGTGAAAAACGAGAACGCCTTGGTGACGAGCCTTGTCTCCAAGGAGCAGGTCCAGCGGGCGCAGATGGATGAGATGATGGAGAAGACCTTCGAGGGGTCCGTCCCGGCCTTTCTGGCGGCGTTTGCCAAGAGGGAAGCGTTGACGGAGGAGCAGGCCGCCGAGATCCGGCGGATCATAGGGAGGTGAGACCATGAGCCCGGGAGAGATGTTTCTGCGGCTTGTGAACAGCGCCTTCGCTGCCTCATGGCTGGTGCTGGCGGTGCTTGCGTTGCGTCTTATCTTGAGAAAAGCACCCCGCCACGTCATCTGTCTTCTCTGGGCGGTGGTCGCGGCGAGGCTTCTGCTGCCCGTATCCGTTGAAAGCCCGGTGAGTCTCGTACTCAGCGCCGAGACCTTCCCGGTGGAGCGGATCTATTCCTCCGACAGGATGATCGCCATGGACCGGGACAGCATGCACATGGACACCGGCTTTGACGCCCTCAATGGGGAGTGGCTGGACGAGGCCCTGATGCCGGGGACGGCCGATATGGTCTGGCTTAGAAGTGAGATGCTGGGCCTTCTTTGGCTTGCGGGCGCGGCCGGGATGCTCATCTATGGGCTGACAAGCTATGGAAAGCTGAGACGCCGCGTCGCTACGGCGGTGTTGGCGGAGCCGGGGGTCAGACGGTCGGAGAACGTGGAGGCCCCCTTCGTCATGGGCCTTTTCCGGCCGGTCATCTACCTGCCTTTCGCCATGAGAAAGGAGGACCTCCCCGGCGTCCTGGCCCATGAACGGGCCCATATCGCGAGGAGGGACCACATCTGGAAGTCTCTGGGCTTTTTGATCCTTTCGATTTACTGGTTTGATCCGCTCCTTTGGCTGGCCTGGGTCCTCTTCTGCCGGGACCTGGAGCTTGCCTGTGATGAGCGCGTCACGCGGGGGATGGGGCTTGCGGACCGCCAAGGTTACTCCGAGGCGCTGCTCAACTGCGCGGTACGCCAAAAAGCATTCACCGCGCCTCTGGCCTTTGGCGAGGTGGGGGTAAAGCGGAGGATCGAGGCAATCATGAACATGAAAAAGCCGGCCCGTTGGCTTGTGCTCCTGTCCGCCCTCGCCGTCGCCGTATCGGCGGTTTGCTTCCTCACAGACCCTGTCCGGCCAAAGCCGGAGCAGGATCACGACACAAGAGAGGTCTACGGCCTCACGGTTTTGGAGAAAAAGTAGGACAGTCCTTTTTTGGACGTATTCTCCCGGCCTCGCGCATATACTCTCCAAGTGGGGGTGAGGGCGTGAAGGCGAGGAGGCTTGCGGTGAATACGGCGGTGCTGACGGCGGCGTCGCTGTTGACACAGGCGCTGGGGCTGTGGTTCCAGTCGGTGATGTCCCGGCGCATGGGGGCGGCGGGGCTGGGGCTCATGGGGCTCATCAGCTCCGTGGGGTCCCTGGCGGCGACCTTCGCCATCTCCGGCATCCGCTTTGCCACCACGCGCCTTGTGGCGGAGGAGATGGGCCTGGGGCGGGAGCGGCGTATCCCCGGAATCCTGGCCCGGTGTCTTCTCTACGCCGCCGCGTGCGGGTGTATGGCGGGGCTGGCGCTTTACGCCTCGGCGGAGACGGTGGCGGCGCGGCTCCTTACGGATGTGCGGGCCGCCGCGGCTTTGCGGATTTTGGCGCTGGGGATGCCCTTCCTCTCCGCCGGGGCGGTGCTGGGCGGGTACTTCACTGGCACCTGCCGCGCGGGGATGGCCCTGGGCGGGTCCGTCACCGAGGAGGTGGGCCGGGTGGCGGTGACGCTCCTGCTGCTCACGGTCCTGGACAGCACGGACCCACGCGTCACCTGCGCCGCCGCGGCGGCGGGGAGCGCGGCGGGGGAAGCCCTGTCCCTGGCGGTGCTGGCGGTCCTCTACCTCATCGACCCGCGCCGGCCAAGAGGGGGAGGGGAGCGTGTCACCGGACAGCTGCGGCGGATCGTGGGCGTGTCCGTGCCCCTGGCCTTCACCGCCTACGCCCGTGTGGCGCTGAAGACCCTCCAGCAGTTGCTCATCCCCGTGGGCCTCACCCGCTCCGGAGCCTCGGCGGAGAAGGCGCTGGCCGGGTACGGGACCGTCCGGGGCATGGCTATGCCCGTCATCACCTTTCCCATGGTGCTCTTCGCCTCCGTCTCCGAGCTCATCGTCCCCGAGCTCACCGAGGAGCAGGTCCGGGGCAACGACGGGACCATCCGCCGCTCGGCCCACGCGCTGTTGAGCCTGACGCTGGCGCTGTCAGCCGCCGCGTCCTTTTTCACCCTCTTTCTCTCCAAAAGGCTGGGGCTGGGGCTCTTTGACAGCCTGGAGGCGGGCCGGTATATCGCCATGCTTTCGCCCCTGATGCCGGTGATGTTTCTCGATAACGTCACCGACGGGATGCTCCGGGGGTTAGGGGAGCAGGTGTACACCATGGGCCTCAATCTGGCCGATTCGCTCCTTTCGACCCTGGCCATGTGGTTCGTCCTGCCGCGCTTTGCCCTGGACGGCTATATCGCCATTTTGTATGTCTCGGAGATCGTCAATTTCTCCCTGAGCCTCCGGCGGCTCACGTCGGTCTTGAAGGGGGAGCGGCGGCTTAAACAGGAAAAAATTTAAAAATTTTTGGAGGTTCCTCTTGACAATCTCGATAATCGAGATTATATTGTATTTATTAATCTCGATTATCGAGAAAGGAGGGGCCGCTGTGGCGCGGGTGAAATTCCAGACGCTGACGGAGCAGATGTTCTACGCTCTTCTGTGTCTCAAGGAGGAGCGGTGCGGGACGGACATCCTGGACCTTGTTCCGGCGATGACAGGCGGGCAGGTGAGCATCGGTTCCGGGACGCTCTATACGCTCCTGGAGCAGTTCCTGGACGCCGGGATGATCCGGGAGACGAAGGTGGAGGGCCGCCGGCGCAGCTACGTTCTCACGGACGCGGGCCGGGAGATGCTGAAAAGGGAGGTCGACCGCCTCCGCCGCCAGACGGAGGACTACAAAAGGATTTTCGGAGAGGAGGACTTACAATGAGAAAGATAAAGAGAAGGCTGGAGAGCTTTTCCTTTTTTGACCATACCGGCATGGAGCGCCATTTGGAGGACATGGCCGCCCAGGGATGGATGGTGGAGAAAACGGGGCCTCTCTGGCGGTACAGGCAATGCGAGCCACGGAAGGTCAAATTCGCTGTAACCTTCTATCCACGGGCCTCCATGTTCGACCCGGAGCCCACCGAGGGGGAGCTGACGTTTCGGGAGTTTTGCGAGAAGACGGGCTGGAAATTCGCCGCGTCCAACGCGCAGCTCCAAATCTTCTATAACGAGGACCCGGACGCCGTGCCCATCGACACCGACCCTATGATAGAGCTGGAGACCCGCCACCGCATCTTCAAGCGGGTGTATCTGCCGTCGTCCCTTGTGCTCCTGGGGTGCTGTCTCATGCAGTTTCTGATGCTCATCTCGGACCTTGTCACAAGACCCCTCGACCGCCTGTCCAGCTCCCTGTGGACCTACTCCACGGTCCTCTTTATCCTCGTGGCGGTGCTGCTCGTCGCGGAGCTTTGGAGCTACGCCTCCTGGCGGAGAAGGGCCCTGAAGGCGGCCCGGCGGGGGGAATTTCCAAACACGAAAAGCCACAGAAAGCTCCAAACCGGCGTCCTCCTTCTGGCCGGCTTGACGATCCTCATCCTTCTGGTGAGCCTGGCCCTCCAGGCCGAAAGCTTACTTCTCGTGTGTTTGGCCCTGATGGCCTTGTGTATGGCGGGCGTGGCGGCGCTGACCTGGGGAATCCGGGCGCTTCTCCGGCGGCTCAAAGCCCCCAAGAATTTAAACCGCGTCCTGACCTATGCCGTGCCCTTCGTCCTGGGCACGGTGGGCACCTTTTCTCTGGTCCTTTTCACGGTGAGCGGCGTCTCCAGCGGGAGATTCCCCCTGGGGAAGGACGCCC
>CANQSD010000114.1 GCA_947626385.1 uncultured Oscillospiraceae bacterium
CCCCTACGGCCTCCTTGTGAAGGGCGTGGGCATCTGCCTGGGCTACGCCACGACCTTCCAGCTCATGATGGACGCCCTGAACATCCGGTGCCTCACCGTCCACGGCTTCGCCTACGGCACGGACGAACACGCCTGGAACCTGGTGGAGCTGGAGGGCGACTGGTACGCCGTGGACGTCACCTGGAACGACCCGGTCTTCACCGGCTGGCAGCCGGACCTGGTCGAGCGCCTTTACTACGCCCACCGCTACTTCAACGTCACCGACGACTACCTGCGCGAAACCGAACACCGCTGGACCCAAAATGTCCCGGAAGCAAAGGGGACGAAATACGCGTACCACGGATAGTTAACCTCCCCCCTGGGGGAGGTGCCGAGCGCAGCGAGGCGGAAGGGTTTTGCCCCTCCAAGGTCGGGGTGGCGCGAAGCGCCGGGGTGGTGCTGCAATCCGATTACCGGGACCTCCAGCGACGCCCAACGGGCTCGAATACCCCGCCGCCGCGGGCAAATCCAAATCTGCGGCGAAGCCGCAACCTCTTTCGCCCCCTCCTTGTAGGAGGGGGCAGGGGGAAGCGAGGGTGGGATGACAGAGTGGTATCGGAAACCGCACCCACCTCCGGTTTAGAGCCCTCCCCGCGGGGCGGGGAGGGGGAGGGGTGAGGTGGGAGCCGAAGGATTTTGAGCGGCCCCGATGAACGCACCCACCTCATCCGGCGCCTGCGGGCGCCACCTTCCCCGCCTTGCGGGGAAGGCCAGGACGGGGGAACCCTTCCGGCGCTTTGCGCCACCTCCCCCAGGGGGGAGGTTATTAAGCTCCCCCCCTGGGGGAGCTGGCACGGCCGAAGGCCGTGACTGAGGGGACCTCCGTCCTTTTATTTTTCATATTCATACAAATTTAACTTGCAAGAGGGCGGGTTATGGGGTATAATAGGATGCCGAGCCGGTCAGACGGCTTTGGTAAGGAAAGACAAAAGTAGTAAAGGAATGATTCACATGAGCGAACCGAGCTCCGCGAAGGCCAACCGCAGGGCCGAGGAGGCCCAGGCCCTGAAGGAGAGAAGGAGGTACAACGCCATCGTCATCACCGTCGTGGTGGTGCTGGCGCTGCTTGTGGTATTTGCTGTTCTTTTCAGCTCCAACCTCTTCTACAACACCACCACTGCCGTGTCCATCGGCGGCTACGATTTCTCCGCGGCGGACTTCAACTTCAACTATTTCACGGCGTACAACACCCACTACAACACCTACGCCTACTATGCCCAGCTGGGCATGACCGGCATCCTGCCGGTCTCCGGCACGCCTCTGGACGAGCAGGTGTGTGGCCTTCTCGACGACGGGAGCACTTGGGCCGACTATTTTGAGGAGCAGGCCCTGGCGTCCATGCGCCAGATCGCCATGCTGTGCACCGCCGCCGAAAACGACCCCGGCTTCACCCTGTCCCAGGAGGACAAGGACACGGTGGACGAGACGGTGGAGGGCATGAGGGACACGGCCGTGACCTACGGCTATCCGGATCTGGAGGGCTACCTCACCCAGCTCTACGGCAAGGGCATGACCGAGAAGGTCTTCCGGGAGAACCTGATGCGTCAGGTCACCGCCAGCGCCTACGCCGCCTATAAGCAGGAGAGCTTCACCTATACCGCCGATGAGATCGCCGCCAAATACGCCGAGCAGGCCAACGACCTGGACTTCTACACCATGCGCATCTACTGGTTCTCCGGCGCCGCCGTCTCGGACGACACCTCCACCGAGGAGGACGAGACTGTGTCCAAGGAGGACGCCATGGCCAAGGCCGAGGCCGACGCCAAGGCGTTTGACGCCGCCGTCTCCGACGAGCAGTCCTTCATGGACTACGCCGCCTCCCTCCACGAGGACGACGAGGATTACGACGCCGACGAGAGCACCTTTGTCCAGAATCAGGGCTCGGATATCAGCTCCAATATGATCAAGGCCGCCTATGACTGGCTTACCGACCCCGCCCGCAAGGCCGGGGACCACACCGTGGTGGGCTCCACCGACGAGGACAGCCGTTCCGGCTTCTACGTCCTCTACTTCCTGGAGCGGGACAACAACCAGTACCCCAGCGTCAACGGCCAGTACGGCTACATCCCCGAGGACACGGACATCTTCGAGGAGGGCACGGAGCCGGAGGATGAGGACGAGAAGGCCAGCATGATCCGGCTTGTCAACCTCGAGAACGCCCGTGAGCTCCTGGCGAACTACGCCGACGGCACGGAGAAGAGCGCCGACGCCTTCGCTGCCTTCATGTCCGACCAGGATAACAGCGATCTTGTGACCAACAGCGGCGCCATTGACCGGAGCGGCCGGTACGATATGCCCGAGGAGTTGCGCGACTGGTTCTACGACGCCAACCGCAAGGAAGGCGACACCGAGGCCATCTACGTGGAGGGTGACGGCACCTATATCGTCTACTACTCCGGCACCGGCGATATCTACGCCGACGTCCTGGCCGACACCATCCTCCGCAGCGCCGACGCCTCCAGCTGGTCCGAGGAGCAGCTGAAATCCTTCACCGTCGACACCCAGTGGGAAATGGTCCTCACCAAAAAAATGGCGTCTCTCAACTGAACGCGATTCAAAACGAACCGGGCGGGTCGAAAGGCCCGCCCGATTTTTACCCGCACGGCCGGGGTTCCATTTTTTCAGGAGGTCTGCCCATGATCTTAAAGAAGCTGGACGCGCTGGCGTCGCTTCCCATGCATATGCCGGGGCACAAGCGCAACGCCGCGGCGTTTCCGTGGCTCAAGGGACTTTGTGAGTGGGACGTTACGGAGATCGAGGGCTTTGACGACTTAAACGACCCTGCCGAAGATTTCCGCGCCATGGAGCGCGCGGCGGCGCGCCTTTGGGGCGCGGGGGAGAGCGTGGCGCTGGTGGGCGGGAGCACTTTAGGGGTGCTGGCCTCGGTCCTCGCCGCGCTGGGGGACGGACGGGAGCTTTTGCTGTGCCGCGCCTCCCACCGGTCGGTGTACCACGCCGCCGAGCTTGCTAAGGCGCGGACGCGTTACCTCACGCCCCCTGTGGACCCGGCCCTGGGCATCCCCCTCTCGGTGACGCCGGAGGCGGTGGCGGCGGCGCTGGAGACGGTTCCCGACGTGGGCCTCGTCTGCGTTACCAGCCCCACCTACGAGGGGGTCGTCAGCGACATCCCCGCCATCGCCGCCGTCTGCCACGCCCGCGCCGTCCCCCTCCTGGTGGACGAGGCCCACGGGGCGCACCTGGGCTTCGGCGGCTTTCCACAGGGCGCCGTGGCCGCCGGGGCGGACCTGGTGGTCCAGAGTCTCCACAAGACCCTCCCGTCCCTCACCCAGACCGCCCTTTTGCACATAAACCCCGGCCTTGTGGACCCGGCGGCGGTCCGCCGGTGCGTGGGGATGCTCCAGACCTCCTCGCCCTCCTACCTCCTCAGCGCCTCCATCGAGGGGTGCGTCCGGTTCATGGAGCGGGAGGGGGAGGCCGCCGCCCAGCGGTGGCTGGAGCTTCTCCGAAATTTCCGCGCCGGGGCGTGGGCGCTTCAAAATATCCGTCTCTACAACGGCGGCGCGGGCGTTTTTGCCCTGGACCCGTCGAAGCTCCTCCTTGTTGGGGAGGAAGATTTAGCCCCGCGCCTCCGGCGGGAGCACGATATCGAGCCGGAGTACGCCCGTGGACCCCTCACCTTGTGCATGACGGGCCTGGGGGACACCCAAGCAAGCCTGGACCGCCTCCTGACCGCCCTTTTGGCGCTGGACGGCACGCTCGAACCGCCCAAAACCGCTCCCTTCCCCGCGCCCGCCCTGCCGGAGCAGGTCCTGCCCCTCCATGAGGCCATGGCCACGCCGGGGCGTCTTCTGCCGGCGCGGGAGGCCCTGGGCCGCGTCGCCGGCGAGTACGCCTGGGCCTACCCGCCGGGGGTGCCCTGCCTCGTCCCCGGTGAACGGGTGGACGAGGTGGTTTTGGAAATGCTTTCACGCGCCGGAACGCTCCGTTTCACCCACAAACACGGCCCGGAGTCGATTTTTTGTGTTGACCTTCCGGGAAAAATGGTGTAAGATAGTAGCGTTAAGTTTTCGGGAAAGGGGGAGCTACCCACATGAAGAGAATCAAGACCGTTGAGACCCGCGACCTCAAGGCCAGCGTCCAGACCGGCGGCTGCGGCGAGTGCCAGACCTCCTGCCAGTCCGCCTGCAAGACCTCCTGCGGCGTCGCCAACCAGCTTTGCGAGAAGAAGAGCAAATAACTCGATTGGCAGAAACAGTACCGCTTGCGCCTCAACGCAAGCGGTATTTTTTGGGGTGAACATATGATACATCAGTATAAATTAAACGGCTATAACATCGTCCTGGACGTCTACTCCGGCGCGGTCCACGCGGTGGACGACGTGGCCTACGACATGATCGGGCTCTTTGAGGACCACACCGGCGACGAGATCGTGGCGGCCATGTTGGAGAAATACGGCGGCCGGCCCGACGTCACCGAGGCCGACCTCCGGGAGTGCCTTTCGGACATCCAGTCCCTCAAGGACGCCGGAAAGCTCTTCTCCCGGGACACCTACGCCGGCATGGCCTTCGACTTCAAGAAGCGCTCCAATGTGGTGAAGGCCCTGTGCCTCCATGTGGCCCACACCTGCAACCTCAACTGCTCCTACTGCTTCGCCTCCCAGGGCAAGTACCACGGGGAGCGCGCTCTCATGAGCTTCGAGGTGGGCAAGCGCGCCCTCGATTTCCTGGTGGAGAACTCCGGGACCCGGACGAACCTGGAGGTGGACTTCTTCGGCGGCGAGCCCCTGATGAACTGGCAGGTGGTGAAGGACCTGGTTGCCTACGCCCGGTCCATCGAGGAGGAGAAGCACAAAAAATTCCGCTTCACCCTCACCACCAACGGCGTCCTGGTGGACGACGACGTCATTGACTTTGCCAACCGGGAGATGCACAACGTGGTCATGTCCATCGACGGCCGGCCCGAGGTCCACGACCGCTTCCGGGTGGACTATGCTGGGCGGGGGAGCTATGAGAAGGTCGTCCCCAAGTTCCTGGACTTTGCCAAAAAGCGGGGGGACCGGAGCTACTACGTCCGGGGCACCTACACCCACCTCAACACGGACTTCACCAACGACCTTTTCCACCTGGCCGACCTCGGGTTCACCGAGCTTTCCATGGAGCCGGTGGTCTGCGCCCCCGACGACCCCTGCGCCCTCACGGAGGAGGACCTGCCGGTGCTCTTTGAGCAGTATGAGATCCTGGCGAAGGAGATGCTCAAACGGGAAAAGGAGGGCCGGCCCTTCACCTTCTACCACTACATGATCGATTTGACCCACGGCCCCTGCATCTACAAGCGCATCTCCGGCTGCGGCTCCGGCACGGAGTACATGGCCGTGACGCCCTGGGGGGACCTCTACCCCTGCCACCAGTTCGTGGGCGACGAAAAATACCTCATGGGTAACATCTGGGACGGCGTCACCAACACCGCCCTCCGGGACGAGTTTAAGCTGTGCAACGTCTACGCCCGCCGTGAGTGCGACAACTGCTGGGCCCGCCTTTACTGCTCCGGCGGCTGCGCCGCCAACGCCTACCACGCCTCCGGCTCCATCCGCGGCATCTATCAGTACGGCTGCGAGCTCTTCAAAAAACGCATGGAGTGCGCCATCATGATGCAGGTCGCCAGGAGCGAGGAAGCGGAAGAGGCGTGACGAACGGGGCGGCGGGGAAAAGGTTGCGGCTTCGCCGCAATTTAAATCCCCCACCCGCCCTGGCCTCCCCCCCTTGGGGGAGGTGGCGCGAAGCGCCGGAAGGGTCCGCCGCCGCACGAACCACCCCTGCCGCTT
>CANQSD010000115.1 GCA_947626385.1 uncultured Oscillospiraceae bacterium
CCTCCCTGGGCGACAGCACCGCCAAGCCCCGCAAATTCGGCAAACGAAAATAAGCAGTAGAGTCCGAAAAACAGCCGCGCCGCCCATTTGGGCGGCGCTTTTTTATATGCTTGTGCGTCCTTTTGTCAAAATATCCGCGATCCTTCTTGAGGCGAGGCCGTCGCCGTAAGGGTTTTGCGCCCGGGACATACGGTTATAGAGCTCCTCGTCGGTGAGCAGGGCCTTGAACTCCCGGTAGACCACGTCCTCATGGACGCCGATGACCCGCAGGGTCCCGGCCTTGACGCCCTCGGGCCGCTCGGTCACGTCCCGGAGCACCAGGACCGGCTTTCCGAGGCTCGGCGCCTCCTCCTGGATGCCGCCGGAGTCGGTGAGGATCATGTAGGACCGGGCCAGGAAGTTATGGAAGGCCACCACGTCCAGCGGCTCGATGAGCCGGACGCGGTCACAGCCGGCCAGCTCCTCTTGGGCGGCTTCGCGGACCAGGGGATTTAAGTGGATGGGATAGAGGACCTTCACATCCGGGAACTCCTCCGCCACCCGCCGGACGGCACGGAAGATGTGGTGCAGGGGCTCGCCCCAGTTCTCCCGCCGGTGGGCGGTGAGGATGACGAGCCGCGACCCCTCCGCCCAGGAAAGGTCCGGGTGGGTGAAGTCGTTGACCACAGTGGTGCCCAGGGCGTCAATGGCGGTGTTGCCGGTGACCCAGATGGACTGGGGGAGCTTCCCCTCCCGCAGAAGGTTGTCCCGCGCCAGAGGCGTGGGGGCGAAGTTGTAGTCGGCCACAATGCCCACCGCCTGGCGGTTGAATTCCTCCGGGTACGGGGCCTTCACGTTGTATGTACGAAGCCCCGCCTCCACATGGCCCACGGGGATGCCCAGATAGAAGCAGGCCAGGGCGGAGGCGAAGGTGGTGGTGGTGTCCCCGTGGACGAGGACCACGTCGGGCCGGGCGACCTCCAGCACCTTCCTCATGCCGGTGAGGACCTTTTCCGTCACGTCGAAGAGCGTCTGACCGGGGCTCATCACCTCCAGGTCATAGTCCGGCTCCACCCGGAAAGCGTCCAGCACCTGCCGGAGCATCTCCCGGTGCTGGCCGGTGACGCACACCAGCGTCTCCACGCCGTGGCGCGTCTTCAGCTCATTGACCAGCGGGCACATTTTGATGGCCTCCGGGCGGGTGCCGAAGACCAGCATGATCCTTTTCATAAGCTCAACTCCAAAAGCGTAGTGGGGTCAAAGCCTATTTTACCATTGAGAGGCAGAAAATACAAGAGCCCGCGCGCGGATTCGGCGTTTTTTTCCGCGTCCGCGCGGTCACAAAATAGCCGTGAGGAACCACACGATCCCCACGCCGGCCCCTCCCAGCACCGCCCAGGCCCAGGACGGCAAAGCAAAGGGGGCCTTTGCCCTGCCGGCCCGGCGGGCGTAGGTCTGCGCCACGCTCATGGCCTCGCTGACCAGCTTCTCGCCGGTGACCCCGGGCCGCCGCAGCGCGCCCTCCCGGACGATAAAAATCGCCTCGTCAAAAATCTCCGGGTCCGGCGACTTCACCATCACCACCCGCCGGGATATGCCCTTGACCATCTGATCACCTCGGAACCATCTTGCCCAGGGGAGAGGGAAAATATACGCGGGTTGGGAAAAAGTGGGTGGGCGGAAGCGTGGGCCGGGAGAGAGTGCGGTTTATCGGAACCGCTCAAAAACCTCGACCCTCGCTGCCCCCCTGCCCCCCTCCTACGAGGAGGGGGCCCTGAGACGGGGGCGGGTACGATTTTTCGGAACCGTTCCGGTATCGCAACTTTTTTGCCCCTCCTACGGAGGGGTGGCCGAGCGCAGCGAGGCCGGGGTGGTGCTGCAATCCGTTCATCGAAAGCCCCAGTTACGCTTCACGGGCTCGAATACCCCGCCGCTGCGGCGGCACCTCTTTTTCCGAAAAAGGGGTCGGGGGAATAAGGTTGCGGCTTCGCCGCATTTGTATTCAATTGCGCCTCCGGCGCAATAAAATCGAGTTGCGGCGAAGCCGCTCCTTTTTGACCCCCTTTGGGGCAAAGGGGGTAGGGGGGATTCGAGCCCCCGTCCCTCGTCCCCCGTCCCCGCCGCAGCGGGCAAATAAAATCTGCGGCGAAGCCGCAACCCTTTTCGCCCCCTCCTCGTAGGAGGGGGGCAGGGGGGAAGCGAAGGCTGCGTATCCCCCGCCTCTCCCCCAACGCCTCGCCGGCCCTATTGCCTTTCCTCGCACCTCACGCAGATCACTGTGCTGTCGTCGTTTCCCGCGCCGTGCTTGAGGGCCTCGGAGAGAAGCTTTTTGGCCTGGTCGCGCTCGTCGTCGGCGGCGTCGGCGGTGAGGGCGGCGCGCAGCCAGGCGTCGTCGCGGCCGGTGACCAGGCCGTCGGAGGCCATGATGAGCATGGCGCCGGGGGACAGGGTGAGGCGGGAGCCCTGGCGCTTTTTGCCGGCGGCCAGCCCCACGGGCAAGGCGCCGCCGCTGATGCGGCGCACCGAATTGCCCCGGACAAGGTAGGAGGGCGCGGCGCCGAACTTGTAGAGGACGGCCTGCCCGGTGAACATATGGAGGGACAGGAGGTCCACCGTGGCGCTCTCCAGCCCCGCGTCGGACTTCAGAAGCATGAGGTCGGATAGGATCCCCAGCGCCGTCTCCGGCGCGACGCCGGCCTTCAAAAACCGCTCCAGGACAGCCAGGACCCCGGCGGACATCCGCGCCGCTTCCGGGCCGGAGCCCATGCCGTCGGAGAGGAGCACGTAGAGGACGCCCTCCTCCGTGCGGAAGAAGAGGCTCCTGTCGCCGGAAACCGCCTCTCCGGCGCGTTTGGCCGCCGCCGCGCCCACCCGGACCGCCAGGGGCTCGGCCTCCAGGAGGACAAGGCGCTCATCGTCCCTTGTGTCCCAGGTACAAAGCCGGACGCCCAGCACCTGGGAGAGCCGCTCCAGCCACGTCTCGTCCCGCGTCAGGAGCTTTAAGTCCTTGGAGCGTATCTCCGCCCGGAGACGCCCGCCGGGCAGGCGGAACACCGCCGCCGAGGCGTCCATGCCCAGGCCCCGCAGGAACTTTTGCAGCTTGCGCTCCAGCCCCGTCTCCACCGCCAGCTCCCCGCCCAGCTCCCGGGAGAGGGCGGTGAGGACGCGGTAGACGTCGTTATACTGCTCAAAGGCCGCGCCCCGGTTCTCCCGAAGCCGCGCCCGGTACTGCTGGCGGGTGAGGTACGTCCTGGCCTCGGCGTTGACGGCGGCCAAAAGCCGCTCCGGGCGGTCGCAGTCGGCCAGAAAGCGCTCCGGCAGGTCCTCGGGCTTGGCGTCACCGGTTTTCAGCACGGCGGTGAGGTGGTTCATCACATCCACCGTATCCACATACCGCTCCTGCCAGCACCGGGCGGCGTGGGGGCAGTCCCGGCAGACGTCGTCGGCGGCCCGGTCGAAGACGGTGGAGAAGCTCTCCCGCGTCTCGTCGCCCCCGGCGGCGCGGACGGCGTCGTAGAGGCCCTTGAAGGCGGCGGCACACTGGTCCACCCGGTCCCGGGCGTACTCCCGGACCTTCAAAAGGCCGAACCCCGGCGTCTCCATGGGGATGAGGAGCCCCAGGCGCGTCATGGCCCTGTCCGGCAGGAGCATGAAAATGACGCCGGCGGCAAACGTCTCATAGAGCGCCGGAATTTGCCGGACGGTCCCCCAGAACCAGATCACCGTCAGGGCCGTGCAGCAGGTCCAGGCCAGGGTGAAGGTGAGCCGTGAGGTCTTGGAGAAGACCCCGGCCAGCAGGGCCGAGAGGGCGTAGCTCACCGTGAAGAAGGGCACGCCCCCCTGCGTAAGGTCCATGGCCGCCCCCAGCGCCGCGCCGGCCATACAGCCCGAGGCCGCCCCGCCCCGGAAGGCCAGCATCATCACCGCCAGCGCCGCCGCCGCCCGCCCCAGGGCCAGGACGCCGAAGAGGCTTATGGACGAAAGCCCCATGAGCAGGGCGCAGGAAAGCACCGCCAGGCTCACCGAGTGGGCCGCGCGCTTGTCCCGGTCCGCGTCCCGGGACCAGGGAGCCAGGGCGGCGTCGAAAAAGTAGACGCACCCGGCGGCAAAAAAGCTCTCCACCACCCATTCCGCCGCGGCGGTGACCTCCCATTTGGCGTCCCAGACGTAGACGGCCCCGATGATGAGGGCGCTTCCGAAGGTCACCGCCAGCGGGAACCACCAGGGAGCGGCCTTGGCGAAAAAGTGGAGCGTCGCCCAGATGATGGCGGTCATGGCTATGTATTTGACGGCCCAGGCGAAGCTCCCCGCCGTCAGCGCCCCCAGCCATACGCCGAAAAGGGCCGCCAGCCCCTGGATCCCCGGCACCGACGACCCCACCAGCGCTGCCCCGAAGGGAGAAAGCCCCCCCATGATCCGCACGCGCCCCAAAACCAGCCCCAGAACGAACCGGACCCCCAGCTCCGCCCACTTCGCCCTGTCCGCTGTCCGAAGGTCCAGTCGGGCCTTCCCCTGTTCCATGCCTGTCAAAACGATTTCCCCTTTGCTTTGGTAGTCCCAAAATTGGTTTACCATAATAGTACACAGGGGCGGAGAGAGAAAACGGTCATATCCGGGAGGGCACGAAAAAAAGACTTGCAATTTTTCCCCGCCCGGCCTATAATGGGGACACAACTTGATACGATTCGTCTTCAGGGCAGGGTGAAAATCCCGACCGGCGGTAAAGTCCGCGAGCGCGCAAGCGCCGAACCGGTGCGATTCCGGTACCGACAGTACAGTCTGGATGGGAGAAGATGGCGGCCTTTGCCGCGACCTTTTGCGCAAAGAAAGCGCCTGGACGGAACCGTTCAGGCGACTTTTTTGTAAAGGGGTTATAAAAATGAACCTTAAAAAGCTGTTTACCGATCTCCGGGACAACATCGCCTTCGTGCTGGTGATCGTGGGCGTGTTCGCCGGCCTTGCGCTCGTGGCGTGGCTGTGCGAGCGGTTCCTCATCAAGGACCGCCGGAAGCTCACCCCCGCCCGGAGCGTGGCCTACATGGCCATGTTCGCGGCACTGGCGGGCGCGCTCATGTACATCGAGATCCCTCTGGTCTTCTTAGCGCCGGACTTTTATAAGCTGGACTTCTCCGAGATCCCGGTCCTCATCTGCGCCTTCTCCATGGGCCCCACGGCGGGGGTCGTCTGCGAGTTTCTGAAGATCATGCTCAAGCTCCTTCTCAAGGGCACCACCACCGCCTTCGTGGGGGACTTCGCCAACTTCGCCGTGGGGTGCTCCATGGTCCTGCCGGCGTCCGTGATCTATAACACCAAGCGGACCTTCAAGCGCGCCGTCATCGCCCTCGTGGCCGGGGGCCTCACCATGACGGTCTTCGGGAGCCTCTTCAACGCCGTCTACCTCATCCCGGCCTTCGCCACGCTCTACGGCGTCCCCCTGGAGACGATCATCGCCATGGCCCAGGCCGTCAATTCCCACGTAAGCTCCGTCACCACCATGGCCGCCCTGTGCGTCGCCCCCTTCAACCTCATCAAGGCCGTCCTCGTCTCCCTGGTGACCCTCCCCCTCTATAAACGCGTCAAAAAGCTGGTCCGCCTGGACGCGTGACTCGCCCCGCCCCGGCGGATAAAAAAACGCGGCGAAGCCGCAACCTTTTAAAGCCCCCTCCTCATAGGAGGGGGCAGGGGGGCAGCGAAGGCGGGGAGACAGAACCCTTCCGGCGCTGCGCGCCACCTCCCCCAAGGGGGAGGTCAGTTTGTCAAAAAACTCAAATCGAGCATTTTTTCCGGCGGCATGTACGTCGGAAAAAATACCTTTTGTCGCCCA
>CANQSD010000116.1 GCA_947626385.1 uncultured Oscillospiraceae bacterium
CGCGTATGCAATATTTTTCCTTCCAATGGCACATCACCGACGAGTGCGACCAGCGGTGCAAGCACTGTTATATTTTCTCCGGCGATAAGTGCCATGAGCTCAAAAGCATGACCTGGGCGCAGATGGAGGACACCTTCTGGAACTGTCTGGACTTCTGCGAGGTCTACGGGCGTCTGCCGTATTTCTACCTCACCGGCGGCGACCCTATCCTGCACCCGGATTTCTGGCGGTTGCTGGCGCTTATGAAGGAACACAGTATTCCGTTTACCGTCATGGGCAACCCGTTTCATTTGAACGACCAGGTGTGCCGGGAGATGAAATACTACGGCTGCGAGAAGTATCAACTCTCCCTGGACGGCCTCCGGGAGACGCATGACTGGTTCCGTAAGCCCGGCTCCTTTGACTGCACGATGGAGAAGATTGGCTGTATCAACCGCTCCGGGATGCGAAGCGTCATTATGACCACAGTATCCAAAACAAACCGCATGGAGGTGCCGGGGATCATCGACGCGGTGGTGGCGGCGGGGGTAAATGTGTTCGCCTTCTCCCGCTATGTCCCCAGCGGCGGGGATTTGGACGCATCCATGACGCCCCAGGAGTACCGGGAGCTGCTGGCGCTCTGCGATCAGAAATTTAAGGCGTATGAGGCGGAGGGCTGCCGGACATATTTCAACAAAAAGGACCACCTCTGGACACTCTACGAGTACGAGACGGGAGCTTTCAAAATCCCTGCGGACGCAAAAGAGGGCATGATTTACGGCGGGTGCAACTGCGGCAACTGCCATATCACGATCCTGCCCACCGGCGACGTGTACGCCTGCCGCCGGGTGGCCGAAAGCAAGGTAGGCAACGTGTTCACTGACCGGCTGGCGGATATGTGGGTATGTGAAATGGAGCAGTACCGGGAGTATACAAAATTCGTCAAGTGCGCCAAGTGCGAGCTCCTCCCCTATTGCCGGGGCTGTCCCGCCGTTGCCAAGGGGACAAACGGGGGCTTCTATGAGGCGGACCCGCAATGCTGGAAGGAGGTGGGCTGATGGAGCTTTTGGAGCTTATGAAAACCCGCCGCTCGATCCGAAGGTATCAAAGTAGGCAGATCTCCCGTGAGGACATGGAGATGATCATCGAGGCGGGAACTTACGCGCCAAACGCCGGAGGCGGTCAGCGCAGGTTCATTGTGGGCGTCCGAAACGCGGAACTTGCGGAGAAGATCGGCAGGCTGAACGTCGCCCGGTTTGACCGCTCCAAGCTGTCCGGGAGTTTCGTTTCCGCCGACCAGCCCAGCATCATTGACGACCCCACCATGAAAAGCGGGTCCTACGGCGCTCCCGCCGTCTGCGTCGTCTTCGCCATGAAGAATTTTCTTTACAGCATCCCGGACGCCTTTTGCTGTGCCGAAAATATGGTGCTGATGGCCACGGAGCTTGGTATTTCCTCCTGCATTGTCGCCAGGGGCGAGGAGACCTTTGACAATGAGATCGGCGCGGCCCTTTTGCGGGAGTGGGACATCCCCGAAAACTACATTGCCCGCTGCTTTGTCCTTTTGGGCTACTGCGTGGGGGAATACCCTAAAGAAAAGCCGCGCAAAGAAAACAGAAACAGGATTATTGAAGCGGAACAGTTTTAAATACATCTCCTTATAGTCAGGCATATGCTTATCTCCAAAGCAATTCGTAGGACATATTGTCCAATTTGTCAGGCTTTCCCGCTGTTTCGGTGTATATTGGCATCGGTGATGAAGATGCGTTTACGGATACGCGATTTGCGGGAGGACGCGGACCTGACACAGCGTCAGGTGGCGGACGAGCTCATGTGCGACCAGTCCCTGTACTCCAAATATGAGCGCGGCGAACGGCCGCTCCCTCTGGAGGCGGCGGTACGGCTGGCGCTCTTTTACAAGACGAGCCTGGACTATCTGGTCGGCCTCACCGACGACCCCGCGCCTCGCGGCTGACAAAAAAAGTGGCAGGAGATGGAGCTCCGGCCGCTTCCTTTTTTGATTATTTTTCGTGGAGGTTTTTTTCATGGACGCGCAGACTTGTTTGAAGAAATTGGAATATGTGAGCGTACTGGCTTTTGCCACGGTGGACAAGGACGGTGCGCCGCAGATACGCAATATCTCCGCCATTCACTATGAGCCGGACAGGATGATCTTCTTCACCGCAAAGGGAAAAGCCTTCTGCGAGGAGCTTCTGACCGACGGGCGTGTGCAGGTGCTGGGTTACACCAAATATAAAGAGATGATCCGTCTGTCCGCGAAGGCGGTCCCCGTCCCGGAGGATGAGCAGGAGAAGTGGATCGACACCATCTTCGCGGAACAGCCCTATCTCTCCAATGTCTATCCCGGCGACACGAGAAAGCTGGCGGGGATCGTTTTTGAGATCAGGGACGGGGAAATCGAGTATTTCAATCTCGGCGTCAACCCGATCTTCCGGGAGCGCTATACCATCGGCACGGGGAATCTCACGCGGAAAGGCTATACCATCTCCGAAAAATGTATCGGCTGCGGCAGGTGTTTGAAAAACTGCCCCCAGCGGTGCATTGAGCCGGGAAAGCCCTATCATATTCGGCAAGAGCATTGTCTCCACTGCGGCAGCTGCGCCACGGTCTGCCCGGTCGGAGCGGCAGTGAGGCATGGGACTTGCGTGACGGGGGCGGCGGGGGTATAATGGAAGAAAAATAGGCGGAGGGAGCGGAGGATATGGCGTCGGTTTTAAAGGACGGGGTCTTGATTTCCGAGGTGGAGACAAAGAATATCATGACGAAGTCAAGTCTCCCGGTGGGCGGGTACTCGGTCAACCCGTATGTGGGGTGTACGCACGGGTGTAAATACTGCTACGCCTCCTTCATGAAGCGGTTTACCGGGCATACAGAGGACTGGGGGACGTTTCTGGACGTGAAGCGGTGGCCGGAAATCAAAAATCCGCAAAAATACGCCGGCCAGCGGGTGGTGATCGGGTCTGTGACGGACGGGTACAATCCGCAGGAGGAGATGTTCGGGGCTACCCGTAAACTGCTGGAGCAGCTTCGCGGCAGCGGGGCGGACATCCTCATCTGCACCAAGTCCGATCTGGTCCTGCGGGACCTGGAGCTTTTGAAGGAGCTGGGGCAGGTGACGGTGTCCTGGTCGGTGAATACGCTGGATGAGGGCTTCAAGAACGACATGGACAACGCCGTCAGCATCCAGCGGCGTTTGGCGGCCATGAAGACGGTCTATGACGCCGGCATCCGCACGGTCTGCTTTGTGTCCCCCGTCTTTCCGGGGATCACGGATTTTGAGGCGATCTTTGAGCGGGTCCGGGAGCAGTGCGACCTCTTTTGGCTGGAAAATCTGAATCTGCGGGGCGGGTTCAAGAAAACCATCATGGACTATATCGCGGAAAAATACCCCCATCTTCTGCCGCTCTATCGGGAGATCTACGACCGGCACGACCGAGGCTTCTTCGAGGCGCTGGAGCAAAAGGCGGAGGCGCTGGCGAAGAAATACGACTGTCCCTTTGTGGATAACGAGATGCCCTACGGGCGCGTCCCCCAGGGGCACCCGGTCATCGTGGACTATTTCTACCACGAGGAGGTCCGGGGCTCCGGCAACACGGGGCGGCGGGAAAAGGCGGTGACGCCATGACGCAGACAGAACGGCGGGAGTTCTTGATTCGGACCCTTCTCCGGGAGGAGGCGCGGTATCGGGGGATCCCGGTCCCCTCAGATGAGGCGGAGCAGAGAAAGCTTCTGCGCTCGTTGATGAACGTCCGGCCGGCGCGGCCCGTCGGGGAGGATTTTTTGGCGGTGCAGGACGCGTATCTCCGGGAGGAGACGGCCCGGAAGGGTATCACGGATTTTGCCGCGCTCGCGCCCATCGAGCCGGGTATTTACCTCTGGCAGGGGGACATCACCACCCTCAAATGCGGGGCCATTGTCAACGCCGCCAACTCCGGGCTCACGGGGTGCTATGTGCCGTGCCACAGGTGCATTGACAACGCCATTCACACCTGGGCCGGGGTGCAGCTCCGGCTTGCCTGCGCCAGGCTTATGGAGGCGCAGGGGCACGAGGAGCCCGTCGGGCGGGCCAAGCTCACGCCGGCCTTCAACCTCCCCTGCGACTACGTCCTGCACACAGTGGGCCCCATCGTATTGGGACGGGTGACGGAGGAGGACCGGGAGGCGCTGGCCTCCTGCTACCGCGCCTGTCTGGAGCTGGCGCGGCAAAACGGCATCGGGAGCGTGGCCTTCTGCTGTATCTCCACCGGGGAATTCCACTTTCCCAATGACGAGGCCGCAAAAATCGCCGTGGAGACGGCGCGGCGGTTCAGAGGCGAAATCGAGGTGATCTTCAATGTGTTCAAGGATGTCGATGACCGCATCTACCGGGGCTTACTCGGATAACGTGAGGCGCCTCCGGGAGGCGCTGGACGCGGCGGACGTTGTTGTCATCGGCGCGGGCGCGGGGCTGTCCACAGCGGCGGGATTCACCTACGCCGGGGAGCGTTTTGCGCGGTATTTTTCCGATTTTGCCGCCAAATACGGCTTTCCCGATATGTACGCCGGCGGGTTCTACCCCTACCCTACCCCGGAGGAATTCTGGGCGTATTGGAGCCGGTATATTTATGTAAACCGATATCTGGACCCGCCGAAGCCGGTGTACGAAAAGCTCCTGGCGCTGGTGCGGGAGAAGGACTACTTTGTGCTCACCACCAACGTGGACCACTGCTTCCAAAATGCCGGGTTTGACAAGGAGCGGCTTTTCTATACCCAAGGGGACTACGGGCTCTTTCAGTGCTCCAAGCCCTGCCGGCGGGAGACATACGACAACGAGGGCACGGTCCGGCGGATGGTGGAAGCACAGCGGGATATGCGCGTCCCCTCCGAGCTCCTCCCCCGCTGTCCCCATTGCGGAAGGCCCCTGACCGTGAATCTGCGCTCCGACGACAAATTCGTAGAGGACGCGGGCTGGCATCGGGCGGCGGCGCGGTATGAGGACTTTCTGCGCACGCGGTCCGGCGGGCGGGTCCTCTTCTGGGAGTTGGGCGTGGGGTACAACACGCCGGGGATCGTCAAATACCCCTTCTGGCGCATGACGGCGGCCAATCCCAAGGCCGTCTACGCCTGCGTCAACGCCGGCGAGGCCGTCTGCCCCACGGCGATCGCGGGACAGGCGATCCTGCTGGACGCCGACATAGCCGACGTTCTGGGGATGTAGTGTCCCACATTTGCCGGCATCCGATTTTTTTGTGAACGATTCGAAAGCCTCCGGACAGTCCGGAGGCTTTCGCGTCATTTATATTTACCTCGGCGATACCGCAGGTCAGCCCAGCACCTTCCGCCAGTAAGTGAGGACGATGGTGAGGGCGAAGGCGTCGAAGAAGAGATAGGCGAGAAAGCAGACCCACAGGCCGAAGCGCGCCAGCGGGCGGCGGCGAAAGTGGTAGAGCGTCCAGAGGGACGCGGGGATGAGGACAAGCTTCAATCCCAACGTGGCCCAGGGGGTGCCGAGGATGTTGCCGAGAAAGGGGTTCATCTCAAAGCTGCCGGGAATGAGCCGCAGGCCGAAGGTGGTGTAGATGAAGTCCAAAAGGCTCAGGATCTGCGTCCCGACGGCCAGGGCCAGGTAGCGGCGCGAGTGGGGGAAAGGGGTGTCCATGGGGGCGGCCTCCTCACATCAAACCAACGCCGGCGTCCCAAGGGGACGGTTCTTGTGAGTCGCTTCGC
>CANQSD010000117.1 GCA_947626385.1 uncultured Oscillospiraceae bacterium
CTCTGGCGGCATGGCGTGAAGCATTATCGCTCCACCGGGTCTTGATTTTTTACCCTGATCGTGGGATAATGGAAGAAGAAACGGAGGCGCTTTTATGCCGGATATCCATCCCATCGACGCTATGACCTGGTCCTTTGAGGAGGGCGGGGTCAGGTTCTTCCTGCTCAACGGGCGCGAGCGCGCCCTGCTTATCGACAGCGGCATGGAGACGCGCAACGCCCGGGAGCTGGCCGAGGGACTGACTGATCTCCCCCTGGAGCTTCTCAACACCCACGCCGACCGGGACCACATCGGGTCCAACGGGGAGTTTGAGCGCGTCTACATGAGCCCCGCCGAGGCGGTGAACTACTATAAGGGCAACGGCGGGACGGGTGAGATCGCGCCCCTCTGGGACGGGGACGTTCTGGACCTGGGGGACAGGCCCCTCAGAATCGTCGCCCTGCCGGGCCACACGCCGGGAAGCATCGCCGTGCTGGACGTAAAATACCGCCGCCTCTTCTCCGGCGACCCGGTGCAGACAGGCCGCATCTTCATGTTCGGCCCCCAGCGGGAGATGCACGCTTACATCCACTCCCTCAAACGCCTGGAGGCCATGTCAAGCAAATTTGACCGGATCTACCCCTCCCACGCGGCCTGCCCCGTCCTGCCCACCATCATCCCCCAACTCATCTCCGCCGCCGAGGCCATTGTTGCCGGCCACGCGGAAGGGAAAACAGAAACCGGCTTCGGCCGCCCCATCCGCGCCTATGATATGGGCGTCGCCGCCTTCCTCTGCGACCCGGCATAAAGATCTCCCATCAGGGCAAAATAAGTGTTGCAATTTTATCATAACTATGATAAAATCATGTCCATAGGAGGTGAGACTATGACGAATATTCGACCTGTATCGGACCTGCGCAACAACTTCGCGGAGATCTCACGTCTGGTGCACGAGGGCAACGGCCCGGTGTTCCTGACAAAAAACGGCTACGGCGACATGGTGGTCATGAGCATCGAAGCGTACAACGACTTTTCCTTTGATGCGGGCCTCTATTTCAAGCTGAAGGAAGCGGAGTACAGGGAAGAGAGCGGGGCCAGGTGGTATTCCAGGGAGGAAGTTGACAGCCGCATCCAAAAAATTATCGGTGAGGCGGAGAACGATGTATAAGATTTTTATGCTGGCGCCGGCCCTGGAGAATTACGAGGAGATCGTCAGATACCTGGCTCTTGAGCTCAAAAATCCCGCCGCGGCCATGTCGCTTGTCAAAAGAATGGACGAGGGGCTTGACCGTGTGGCGCGGTTTCCGTTTTCGTGTCCGACGTGCCTTACGGCGCACAAAATGAAGCACGAATACAGAAAGCTGCTCGTCAATAACTTCATTGTTCTCTATTGGGTCGATGAAGAGAATAGAGCCGTCATGGTGGAGCAGATCGTATACGCAAGGCGGGATATCGACAGCCTCCTTGACCGGGAATGATCCCAAAAGCGCTCTGGTTTCAGGGCGCTTTTGACATTTCCCCCGATCTCGTGTATAATACTAATATCTAATTAAAAGAAGCCATTCGCGACGGTCTTTTTCGCGCCATGCGGCGTCAGCCGCCTTGGGAATACATACAGTATTCCCTGCGGCGTCTTCCTTGCCTGACACGAAAAATCCTCGCCGCTCGGTGTCTCCTTTTAAATAGATATTAGTATAATACCCCTTGCAACATCTTTTCCCAACCGTCAAAGGAGGACATTATGTGGTTTGACGAGGCCATTGTGTATCAGATCTACCCCCTCGGCATGTGCGGGGCCATGGAGGGGGAGGGGGCGCGGTGCCTGCGGGTGCTGGACTGGATCCCCCACATCAAGGCCCTGGGGTGTGACACGGTGCTCTTCAACCCCGTGTTTGAGAGCGACTGGCACGGGTACGACACCCGGGATTATTTCAAGATCGACCGCCGGCTGGGGTCCGAGGAGGACTTCCGGCGGGTGTGCGACGCCCTGCATGAAAACGGCGTCCGCGTGATGCTGGACGCGGTTTTGAATCATGTAGGCCGGGGCTTCTGGGCCTTTCAGGACCTCCGGGAGCGTAAGTGGGACAGCCCCTACAAGGACTGGTTCCAGGTGAGCTTCGACGGCAATACCGGCTACAACGACGGCTTTTGGTACAAGGGCTGGGAGGGCCACCAGGAGCTTCCCGAGCTCAACCTCTGGAACAACGACGTGGTGGAGCACCAGTTCGCCGCCATCCGCGGCTGGGTGGAGCGCTTCGGCATCGACGGCCTCCGCCTGGACGTGGCCTACTGCCTGCCCCAGGAATACTTAAAGCGCCTGCGGCAGTTTGCCAACAGCTTAAAGCCCGACTTTGTCCTCATGGGCGAGACGCTCCACGGGGACTACAACCGCTGGATGGGGGAGGAGCTTTGCCACTCGGTGACGAATTACGAGTGCTACAAGGGCCTCTGGTCCAGCCTCAACGACATGAACCTCTTTGAGATCGGCCACTCCCTGGCCCGCCAGTTCGGGCCTGAGCCCTGGACGCTCTACAAGGGCCGGCACATGATGAGCTTCCTGGACAACCACGACGTGGAGCGTATTGCCACAAAGCTGCGGGACAAACAGCAGCTTCCCGCCGCCTGGGGCCTCCTCTTCGGGATGCCGGGCGTGCCCTGCGTCTACTACGGCAGCGAATGGGGCCTGGAGGGCCGCAAGTCCGACGGGGACGGGGCCCTCCGGCCCGACATCGCCGCGCCGGAGGAAAACGGGCTGACGGCCTTCATCTCAAAGCTCGCCGCCGCGCGGAAGGGAAGCCCCGCGCTGATGTACGGGACCTACAGGAACCTGCAAATTCAGAATAAGTATCTCGTTTTCGAAAGAGCCGCGGACACTGAGCGCGTCATCGTGGCGGTCAACGCCTCCCCGGAGACCCAGTGGGCCCACTTCGACGCCCGGGCGGGGCAGGGTACGGACCTCATCACCGGGGAAGTCCACGACTTCGGCGGCGGAAGCGAGCTTGCGCCGTACAGCGTACATTTCTGGAGGGCGCAGTAGTATGACACGCGGGAGAAGGTTCGCGCCGCTTCTGGCGGCGCTGCTCCTGGCGGCGGCGCTCACAGGCTGCGGCGGGGGAGAGACGCCCGCCCCCACACCCACCGCCGCCGTCCCAACCGTCTCCGCGCCCACGGCGCCGCCGGAGCCCACAAAAGGGCGGGAGGGCGACGCCCTGCGGTTCCTCTCCTGCGTGTCCGGGTGCGAGGAAGGGGAGTCCGGGCCGGAGCTTCTTGCCCTGGACGGGGGCAGGCTTCTGCTGGCATACAGCCGCTACGATGTGGAGCGGGACATCTTCACCACCCGCCTTCAGGTGGTGGACGCCCTCAGTGATTGCGTCACCGCCGAGACGTGCCTGGACGGCTCGCTGACGCCTGTCTCGGCCTTCGAGGGCGGCTTTATCCTGGAGGATTACGAAAAGACCGTCTACCGCTTCCTGGGCGACGATCTCCGGGAGCTCTCCGTCTACGATCCCCCGGAGATGCCGGGCCTCTTCTCCCCGGACGGCGAAAGCTATTACTTCATCTCCGTGGGCAAGCTGTGGGCCGCCGATGTGGACACCGCCGCGCTCACATATCTCCCGTCAGAGTATTCCGTCCGCTACGGCCGCTATTTCCAGAGCGGGCCCACCGACGGCGGCTGGCTCTTCCTCAACGGCGACAGCGCCCTTGTGCCCGTGGAGGGGGTCACCCTCACGGGCGTGGACCTCAGTACGGGCAAGACGCGCCTTTTGTCCCAGAATATCTACGACGCCTCGGCCTGGGGAGATGAGCTGACCTTCCACATGACCACGGCGGAGGGCCGAATCGGGATGGACGACCCCTTTTACGCGGTGTCCCTCGCGGAGGGGACCGCCGTCCGCTTTGCCCAGGACAGGTACGCCTTTTCCACCGTCAAAAACAGCGAATATCTCGTCTGCTTTGAGACGGACGACAGCTTCCGCCTCACCGGACTGTATGTGGGCGCCATCCGGGACAACGTCTGCGAGCTGTCCCTGGTGCCGGAGGAGGTGTCCGCCTACACCTACGGTCCCTTCGCCTACATGGCCGGGGAGGAGCTTATCGCCGTCTCCATGACCAGCGATGAGGGCCAGCGCCTGGGGATCGTGGACACCCGCCTTTTGAAGCCGGACAAGACGCTGACCGGCGAGGCCGTGGCGGTCCCGGAGCTCGTGGACAGCACTCTTGCGGAGCGCTACGCCGCCGCCCAGACCCTCCCGGCGGTGCCGGAGCACCTCACGCGCCAACGGCAGCGGGCCGACGAGCTGGAGGAGCGCTACGGCATCACGATCTACCTGTCCTCCCAGTGCCGGGACGTGGCCACGGCTTATAAGGACTACGTCTGTACCGACGAATTTTTCGCCGACGACCCCGCCTGGGAGATCCAGCTCACGGACAGGGCCCTCAACGACCTGGAGGCGGGCCTGGCCAAATATCCCGAGGGCTTTTTCCGACAGTTTCGCACCGTCACCGGCGACGCCGGCCTGCGCCTTTGCCTCACGGGGGAGATCACCGACAGCTACAGCGCGGCCTTCGCCTTCTCCACGGACGAGTGGTACGACATGGTCTTCGACATCCGCTTCGACGTGGCCCCCAACCTCCCCCACGAGCTGTGGCACTGCATGGAGATCTTCATAAACCGCCAGGACAGCGCCCTCCTGTCGGACGAGGCCTGGCTGGCCCTGGATCCGCCGGGCTTTACCTACACGGAGGACTACGAAAACTACCTCTACGACGACTACGAATACTGCTACCCGGCGGGGGAGTGGTACTTCTACGACACCTACAGCAAGGTCAACGCCCGTGAGGACAAGGCCAGACTCATGGAGGTCGTCATGTCCCCGGACCGCTACGACTCCGCCCACTTCGTCACCTCCCCCCACATCCAACAAAAGCTCACCCTCCTCTGCAAGGCCGTGAGAGCCGCCTTCGACACCACCGATTGGGGCGAGGTATATTGGGAGCGGTTCCAATGACCGGATTATACCACAATTTAAGCAATTTGTCAAGTAATTATTAAGTACTCACAAATTATTTTTATCCCCGCCGCCACGTCACCACCCCTGCCGCTTCGCGGCTGTCCCCTCCGTTGGAGGGGCAACGTAGTTGGAGGCGGATGCGATTTTTCGGGACCGCTCTGTCATCCCACGCTCGCTACCCCCCTGCCCCCCTCCTACGAGGAGGGGGCCCTGAGACGGGGGTGGGTGCGGGTTATCGCAACCTCTCTTGCCCCTCCTAGGTCGGGGTGGCGCGAAGCGCCGGGGTGGTGCCGCAATCCGATTATCGGAGCCCCCAGTTACACTCCACGGGCTCGAATACCCCGCCGCCGCGGCGGCACCCCATCTCCGGCCTAAGAGCCGCCCCTGCGGGGCGGTTGGCCTCCGAAACACGCCTGCGGGCGTAGTTTTTCCGAAAAAGGGGTCAAGGGGAATAAGGTTGCGGCGCTTCGCGCCGCCTTTATAAAATTGCGCCGCTTTGCGGCGCAACCTTTTTGCCCCCCTTTGGGGCAAAGGGGGGTAGGGGGGATTCGAGCCCTCGTCCTTCGTCCCCCGTCCCCGCCGCAGCGGATAAATCCAAAACTGCGCCGCAGGCGCAACTTTTTCGCCCCCTCCTCGTAGGAGGGGGGCAGGGGGGAAGCGAAGGTTGGATGACAGAGCGGCACTGAACACCGCC
>CANQSD010000118.1 GCA_947626385.1 uncultured Oscillospiraceae bacterium
CATAACCCCATCTCCATCATCATCCCCTGCCACCGGGTGGTGGGCGCGGACGGCTCCCTCACCGGCTACGCCGGGGGCGTCGCCGCCAAGAGCTGGCTTTTGCAGCATGAAAGGGCGATATAGCGTCGAAGCACGCAGGCCAGGTCTCCCTTTGCTGCAAGCGGCAAAGCTCGAGTGGCCCGCGGCTCCTCCTTTTCCCCATGAAACCCGCTTCGCTGGGCTTTCATGGGGGCCCCAAGAAAAAAGGCCTCCCTTGTCAAAGGGAGGCCCGTTCTTTATATCCTGTTTATTCCTCAAATATCGCCTTGGTGAGACGTTCCGCTTCGCGGTACACGTCCTCCGGGTCCTCGCCCACGAAGAATTGGCCGTCCTCGTAGCGGACCACGCCCGCGATCATGGTCATGCGCACGTTGGAAGGGTCGCCGGAGTAGACCAGATTCTTCACCACGTTGTGCACGGGCCGCATGTTGGGCCGGTGCATGTCGATGCGCACCAGGTCCGCCTGCTTGCCGGCGGCCACGGCGTCGCAGTCATTAAGGCCCATGGCCCGGGCGCCGCCGGAGACCGCCGCGTTCAGGATGAGGGCCGGGTCGCCCGCGGCGGCGTCGCCCTCCCGGAGCTTGGCGGTGATGTTGATGAGGTACATCTCCCGGAACATGTCCAGGGCGTTGTTGGAGGCGGGGCCGTCGGTGCCCACGGCCAGGTTCACGCCCTTTTCTACCGCCAGCTTCAGGGGGAAGATGCCGCTGGCCAGCTTGCCGTTGGAGCAGGCGTTGATCACGGCGGTGCAGCCCCGCTTGGCGAAGATGTCCATGTCCTCGGGGGTGAAGTACACGCAGTGGTACCCGCCGCCGCCGTAGTCGTACATACCCAGGCTGTCAAAAAGCGCCGTGGGGGTCTTGCCGTACTTGGCCACGCACTCCTCCGTCTCCTTTTTCGTCTCGGAGTTGTGGCACCACACGGGGGCCTTGAAGCGGTGGGCCGCCTCGGCTACGGTCTTGAAGGCGTCTATGCCGTTGGTGTACTCAGCGTGGAAGCCCAGCCGGTAGCCCACGAAGGGGCCCATGTCGTTGTACTTCTCGTACCGCTCGTAGACCCGGTTCGGGTCGTCGTTGGTGACGGAGGTCAGGGACTCGCACATGATTGCCCTAAAACCCCAGTCCTTCGCCACCTGGACGAAGGCGTCAGGGTAAAAGTACATGTCGAAGCAGGCGGTGATGCCGTTGGCCAGGTACTCCAAAAACGCCACCTTCGTGAAGGCGGCCACCCGCTCGGCGTCCAGCTTCTTCTCCCGGGGGAATACCTGCTTTTGCAGCCAGTCCTGGAGGGGCAGGTCGTCCGCCGCGGAACGCAGAAACGTCATGGCGGAGTGGGTGTGGGCGTTCTTGAAGCCAGGCATGAGAAGGTCGCCTTTGAGGTCCACCTGCCGCTCGAAGGCGGGCATGTCGGCTCTGGCGGGGCCCACGTAGGAAATGGCGCTGCCGTCCACCCAGACCTCGTTTTCCGTCACGCCGGCGGGCTCCAGGGTCAGGCCGTTGTAAAAGCGGATCATGGTTCGTCTCTCCTTGTGTTCTTTTTTTCAGTATAGCACACTGCCTGATCTGCGTCCAGTTCTTCCCGCCGCATTAGCGCCCCTCCACGCTCAAATCTGTCGTTGAGATTATAATTTTACTATGCTATACTTTATACACTAGCATAACAGAGGGAGGTGGGGACAGTGACAGAAACGACATTCACAAAACCCGCGGTCACGCAAGCAAAGCCGATTCTGAAATGGGCTGGCGGGAAGACACAGCTTTTGGATAGCCTTTTGCCGAAGGTCCCCGCATCATACGGTAAATACATAGAACCGTTTTTGGGCGGCGGCGCAATGTTTTTTGCGTTGCAGCCTGAACATGCAGTTATAGCTGATAGCAATCCTGAGTTGATTAATGTATATCGGCAGGTTGCAAATCACGTTGATAAAGTAATAGAACATCTGTGCAAATATGAAAACTCGGAAGAGGAATTCTATGCCGTAAGAAATCAAAACTGGAACGCGCTCCCCCCTGCCGAGGCTGCCGCACGGACACTTTTCCTGAATCACACATGCTTCAACGGATTATATCGCGTGAACAAGCAAGGGCAATTCAACGTCCCTTACGGAAAGTATAAAAATCCGAAGGTCTGCGATGCTGAGGGGCTTTATGCGGCCTCCAGCGCATTAAAAAAGGCGGAAATCCTTTGCGGTGATTACTTCCTGGTGCTGGAGCATTACGCACAGCCCGGAGATTTCGTTTTTCTCGATCCACCATATCTTCCTGTTTCTGCGTATTCTGATTTCAAACGATACACGAAAGAGCAGTTCTATGAGGGAGATCACATCGAACTGGCAAAATGCGTGATGCGTCTGCATGAGCGCGGCTGTCACGTCTTGCTGACAAATTCAAATCATCCGTTGGTTTATGAGCTGTACGCGCCATTTGCCATTGATGTTGTGCAGACAAAACGTCATATCTCCTGTAACGGCAACTCCAGGCAGGGTGAAGATGTGATTGTTACTATCCCGCCTAAAACAAAAACGCCCCTGAAAGTCCTTCCAAAACCTCTTTCGGAACAGGTCTCCGCTTACCCTCCAACTCGTTTTATGGGGTCCAAAAGCAAACTTCTCTCCAACATCTGGGCCGTCGCATCACAGTTCAAAACGGAAACAGTTCTTGACCTGTTCTCTGGATCGGGCATCGTTGGTTACATGTTCAAGGCACAAGGGAAAGCGGTTGTGAGCAATGACTACATGGCGATGTCGGCGGTGTTCTCCAAAGCCATGATCGAAAACAACTCCGTCACTCTTCCGCTGGAAGAAGCAAAAGAACTTCTTGTTTCCAAGAAAGAATCGGACCACTTTGTCGCAACGACTTTCCAGGGATTGTATTATACTGACGAAGAGAACGATCTGATTGATACGCTGCGCACAAATATCGCGGCCATCCGAGATCAATACAAACGCGCCATTGCCATGACAGCACTGATTCGGGCCTGCACAAAAAAGAGACCAAGAGGCATCTTTACATATGTTGGGCATCGATACGATGATGGCCGCAGCGATCTTCAGAAGTCTCTTTCCCAGCAGTTTCTGGAAGCTGTTGAAGCCGTCAACAAAGCCGTGTTCGACAACGGAAAGACCAATTCCTCCAAACAATGCGATGCAATGGAGCTTAAAGTCGATAGTCCGGATATGGTCTACATTGATCCGCCCTATTACTCGCCTCTTTCCGACAATGAGTACGTTCGCAGGTACCATTTTGTTGAAGGACTTGCCCGCGATTGGAAAGGTGTGGAGATCCAAGAGTACACACAGACAAAGAAATTCAAATCTTACCCCACTCCGTTTTCTACACGAATGGGCGCGGCAGATGCCTTCGATAAACTGTTCAAGAAGTTTGCAAAGAGTATTCTAATTGTTTCCTACTCCTCCAACAGTTTGCCTACACAGGATGAAATGGTCGCGCTTATGGCAAAGTACAAAGAACACGTCGAGGTTATCCCTGTAGACTATAAATACTCTTTTGGCAATCAGAAAGACGCCAAGACAAACAGAAACTCGGTGCAGGAGTATCTCTTTGTTGGATATTGAGGGGTGTTTGGATTGAGTGAGCATAAAAATATAGATATTTGGCTGGTCGGGAATACCGGGCTGCGTAATCCCAACCGAATCCAGGAGGGGTTTGCCGCCTTTGCTGGTTCTCCTTTTGTCGGAAATCTGCACGGACGGGATAATGAGCTTGGATTTATGAAATTTTTGGATGATAAGGGTATCATCCAAAACGAGGAGGGAAAAGACCCATCTGGAAGCCATGCCCGGAAGTGGCGGCTGATGTTTTCCAAGAACGGCCTGATCTATCCGCAGGTCAAGCAAAAAGACGGCAATCAGGCTGATTTGGGAGTAATTGATGACATTACGCCCTTTGGTCGGACATTCCTCCGGGCAGATACATATCCCGCCGTTCAGGAGATGTTTCTTCGCGCTATGAGCGTTGAGCAATTTCCACTGCCAGATGGGAAACACTTCTTCTCACCTCTGCGCTGGATGCTGGCGATCATGCTGGAACTGGAAAGACGTACAGGTACCTCTGAGATAAGCAGAATCGAATTTGCTCTCTGGGGACATACAACCAATCCCAGCTATGATCTTATGTCCGTTGTTGACAGCATCCTGGACTTGCGGGAAAGAAGATCACATGCTCCGGCCAAACGCTCGTTTGACAAACAGGAAATTGCTAAGCGAGGGGAGAATTACAGCAAGAAATCGGATAATTTCCTTGACTACAGCGACATGAATATGAGATACCTCCGTATATCCGGCGTTCTTCAGCGCAAGGGCAGGGGTCTTACT
This sequence comes from uncultured Oscillospiraceae bacterium, assembly GCA_947626385.1. Lineage (GTDB taxonomy): Bacteria > Bacillota > Clostridia > Oscillospirales > Oscillospiraceae > RUG626. Next base: position 4,373 of record CANQSD010000118.1, read on the forward strand.
ATTGTCCCTTCAAAACACCTGCTTGCGGAGAAACTTGCAAAGCCTGACGCAAGCGCCGAACCGCTGATGGAGCAATATAAGCTCCTCTGCGGCGGCGCACCGCTGCCCACTGATGATCTTCCCGTTGCCAAGGCCCTGCTGGAAGATTTGATTCAGCAGATGAAAGACCGGCATATTGTTTTTGATATTTCCGACCTTCCGCTTACCACGCCAACCGAGATAAACATCGCCCGGCAAAGACTCGAAAATATCCTTTCGCAGACGGACGAGATCCGGTACGCAAGTGAACAGTGCAACCAGTGGCAGGAGATTTCCGATTACATGTCCTTGCTGATTAAGGGCGGCGGAAAGCTTGTGTATGACGAGGATAACGCCATAGAAGTCCCAAAGGACGAGACTCCCGCATACCTGGAATGGACACTTTGGCGGGCGGCGCTGGCGGTTGACCACCTGGTCAACAAGCCATATGAGGTTCGCGGATTCAGGCTGGATTCCGATTTCCTGCCTGTCTCCGCAGCCGGAGGCGGCAAGGGAGACCTTTACTGTGAGTTTGAGGACTTCACGATTCTCACAGAAGTGACCATGTCCACATCTTCAAGACAAGAGGCCATGGAAGGCGAACCTGTAAGGCGCCATGTATCCGATGCGGTTCTCAGATACGACAAGCCCGTATATGGCCTTTTCATCGCCATCAGGATTGATACCAACACCGCCGAGACGTTCCGACATGGCGTTTGGTATGCCAAGGATGATGTCAAGCAGAGCCTTAATATCATCCCGCTGTCTTTGGAACAGTTTCAAAGATTCTTTGTGGCAATGTTCAGCTCAAATCGTGCAACGCCAGACAGCCTTAAAGACTTGCTGATCTCATGCGGCGAAGGTAGAGAGACAATGGAAGCGCCGACCTGGAAGCAGTGTATCGAACATCTGATTGCGGAAAAATGTACTTGTTTTCTGGCATAGAGTAGGTATAAAACTAACCCCTTGGAGCGTCTTCTGTAAGGAGAAGCCCAAGGGGTTGCCATTTTATCCAAACAGTTTTTTGAGATTCACGTCGAAGGGCGGGAAGATGGCCCCCTTTTCCGTGACGATGGCGGTGATAAGGTCGTGGTCCGTCACGTCGAAGGCCGGGTCCCAGCACTTCACCCCCGCCGGGGCCATGGGCTTTTCGTACCAGAGGGAGCGAATCTCCTCCCCGTCCCGCTCCTCGATGGGGATGTCCGCTCCCGTGGCGCAGGTAAGGTCGATGGTGCTGGAGGGGAGAAGGATGTATACCGGCACGCCGTAGTGCTTCGCGATGATGGC
>CANQSD010000119.1 GCA_947626385.1 uncultured Oscillospiraceae bacterium
TTACCGTGGGGAACAGTCAGATTCAAATTGATGGCCAAAGCCGCCGGGAAATGACGTTCTCCGGATATATGCGATGGCTTTATCAGAATGATTCAAGCTTAGGAGCAAATAAGCTCCGTGCTACAGACAATGCGGACGAAATCTTGGCAGCCACTACGGGTTGGACTGATGAGGGCCTTCATCATCCAAGAAAAGATGACATTGTTGACTTCGCCGCAGGAACCGTACTACTTCGTGTGGGAGCTAATGACTACACGGCGAGAGTGGTCGTCGGTACAAGGAAGAACGGAGAGATGCTTCTTTATGATATTGTTAACTTAAGAGAGACATCTTTCACAGAAAAAAGAGGAGCGGATGCAGCAAAAAGCGCAAACCCGTCGCCGGGAACCGCCAGCAGTACTGCATCCGCCTCTACGAAATATATACCACAGCGCGGCGGGGATGTCAAGACCCAGTTTTCTATTGCCGCGCCCACGAAGGATTCGACCGGACGTGCCTTGAGCGAGGGGCAGAGGGAGTATTTCAGGGACAGCGTGGTCAGGGACGAGCAGGGAAATTTGAAGGTCATGTATCACGGGACGTCCAACGGGGGCTTTAACGTCTTTGACGGCTACGGGAAGGGGCGCTTCGGGCTCTTTGGCATGGGGAATTACTTCACCGACAGCCGGGAGGTGGCGGAGAGCTACCAGAACAAGGGCAAGGGGGAGAATCGGCAGGTCTATGAGGTGTACCTGAACGTCACAAACCCCATGGACATGGACGCTGCGGCAGACGTGGATGCCTGGACCAGGGCCGTGCCGGAGGCGGAGGACTACTTCCGGGGGAAGACCACCAACGAGGAGTGCTTCCGGGCGTTGACAGAATACTGTATGGATGAGGAGATGGTCAAACATGAGGCCCAGGAGATGATCATGGAGGTCATCGAGGGCATGGGCTATGACGGCATCACCCACGTGGGAGGCGGCCGGTACGGGGACAGGAGCGGGCCGAGACACAGGGTGTTCATCACCTTCGCGCCGGAGCAGTCCAAGAATGTGACGAACAGGGCGCCGACAGAGAGCGGGGATATCCGGTACTCCGTGAGCCAGGACGCCGTTGAGGGGCAGGAGGACGCCAAAAAACCGTGGGAAATCAAGAAGAACATTGCGGACGATGTGGCCCGCAGAGAGGGATACCCGGTTATAAACGGGGTCCAGATCAGACATGGATCGTGGGTCCTTGCCAGGGACGCCTTGACGGATGACAGCGGGAAACCCATTCTCAGCGAGGAAACAGGATCCCCGATGAGACACCAAAACTACGGAATGGTCGTGGGAATGGGGCGCGACGGAAAGGTACAAGTTTACTTCTTTAACAAGCAGACAGACAGCAAGACCACCGTGGCGATAGACCCGAATGACTTGACACCGGTTCAGGGAACATATTCACCGGAGCTTGCGGAAGTGGTCGAGCGCAACAAGTATTTTGAGAACGAGGCGAAAATCGAGCCTCCGGACAACGCGGTGAGCGAAGCGGATATCAGAGAATACGAGGAGCGTGTCAGGACGGAGAGAACCCAGCCTCAGCCTTCTGAGGACTGGAAGCCGGCCAAAGCGGAAGACCTTCCGGCGAAGGCGAAGACGGTGCTGCAGAGGGCCGAGAGTGGGCTTGTGAACAAGGCCGGGGACCTGATGCAGGTGCCCAGGTTTGCGCGCCGTGAGTACCTTCAGGAGATTGCCAGGAAGATGAGCCGGGAGTATCTGGAGAACGGGAGCGTGTCGCAGGATACGCGGGACGAGCTCTTCGAGGAGGCTTACGCGCGGGGTGTGGAGGTGGACCGGGAGTTTTACGATGAGTACAAGGGCCTGAAGAGGCGGCTGCGGGAAATGCCGATCACCATCTCTGAGACGGACCAGCCGGACGTGCGGGGGTATGATACCTTTGAGCAGTTCCGTCAGGCGGCCTTCGGGACGCTACGGATCGTCAAGGAGGGCGCGACGCCGGTGGACACCGCGTACCAGGACCTTATGGCCACGTACCCGGAACTGTTCCCGGAGAGCATCACCCACCCGGCGGACCAGATCGTCAGGATGTTTGAGGTGGGCAGGAGCATCGAAATCAGCGAAAGGACGCTGAATGAGGCGCTGGGGCCCAACGCGGAGGAATACAAGGCGTGGATGCGCAACGACTTTGATTCCGCTGTGGGGGATATGCTCGCCGAGCTTCGCGCCGTGAAACGGTACGCCGAGGACCGCGCGGCGAAGACGGAGGCAGGCGGGGCGGCGCTGACGCTGGAGGAGGTCAAGGAGCTCTACCCCAAGGCGCGGGACGCCAGGAAGAACTATGAGAAGGTCAACGCCCGGAATCTGCTGACCGCCGAGGACCAGCGGCAGGTGGGGCGGCTCATGCGGGGGGACATCGAGCTTTCCGACCTCAAGGCGGAGCGGGACAACGTGCGGGGCATCACCGAGGTCTTCAAGGCCAAGCAGGCGTATGAGCAGTACGCCCGGCAGATCCGGGAGTGGAACGAGGCGAGAAGGGCGAGCCTCCGGGACGAGGCGGACGAGTATCTGGCGACCGCCAACGGGTGGAAGGACAAGAAAAAGGGAATTCTCTATTCCAGGGAGACCATGGAGCGGAACGTCCGGGACATCGTGCCGGACCAGAAGCTGGCGGACAGGATCGTGGAGAAATACTTCACGCCGGTCCACAAGGCCGCCGCCCAGTCCACAAACCTCAAGAACCGGATGCGGGACCGGGTGCGGGCGCTGGAGCTTTCCCGGAAGGTGGCCGAGGGGAACAAGGTCAGCGAGGCCCACGCGGTACAGCTACTGGGCGAGGCTAGGGACAACATCGAATACCTCCAGACGGCCAAGCACGTCCGGGAGCGGGACGGCAAGAGCCTTTCCGACTGGAGGGGCGTAGTGCAGGAGCTCCACGAGACGAATCCCAACATGGACTGGAACAAGGTGGACAGGGCGATAGAGGAGTTCAGGAAGATCTACGATGAGCTTTTTGAGATGATGAACGATTCCCGCGTGCGCAACGGCTACGAGCCCGTGGCGTACAGAAAGGGGTACTTCCCCCACTTTCAGCCGGGGGAGGGCGACGGGATCATCGCGCTCTTTGGGAAGGCGCTGGGCATCTCCACGGAGGTCACGGCCCTGCCCACCACCATCAACGGGCTCACCCACACCTTCCGGCCGGGGATACAGTGGTTTGGAAACGCTTTGGAGCGGACCGGCTTTGATACGTGCTACGACGCGGTGGAGGGCTTTGACAAGTACATCGAGGGCGTGGCGGACGTGATCTATCAGACGGAGAACATCCAGCGGCTCCGGGCGTTTGCCTCCCAGGCCAGGTACAGGACGGGAGACGAGGGCATCCGAAATCAGATCGACGAGATCCGGGCCAACGAATCCCTGGCGGAACAGGACAAGCAGAACAGGATCGAGCAGATCCACGAAAAGGGGCGGTTTGCGCTTTCAAATTTTGTGGTGGAGCTGGAGGAATACACGAATCTCCTGGCCAACAAGAAGAGCCGTGCCGACAGGAACCTGGAGCAGGCCCTGGGGCGGAATATGTACAATCTGGTGAAGACGCTGGAGGGCCGGGTGGCGGCGAACATGGTGGCCGTCAATCCGGGGTCGTGGCTCACAAACTTCATACCGCTCACCCAGGGCGGGGCCATGCTGGACCGGGGGATGCTGATCCACGGAATGTGGGACACGGTGAAAGCATATAAAACGGATGACGGGTTTGTGGGGCAAAGCACCTTCCTCACAAACCGGCGCGGGTCCGATCCGCTGGTGCGGACATGGCAGCAGAAGGCGTCGGCCAAGATGTCAAAGCCCATGGAGTGGATCGATAACTTTACGGCGGATTCCCTGGTGCGGGCACGGTACCGGCAGAACGTCCAGAACCGGCAGATGAGCGAGGCCGCCGCCATGGAGGAGGCGGACGCCTGGGTGGCCGGGGTCATGGCGGACAGGAGCAAGGGGTCGACGCCCACGCTTTTCAACCGGTCGAATCCGCTGACAAAGCTCTTCACGCAGTTCCAGCTGGAGGTCAACAACCAGCTCAGCTATGTCTGTAAGGATATGCCCAGGGGCTTCAAGGAAAAGGGGCTGGGGGCGCTGGCGCTGGCACTCTTCAAGTTCGCCCTGGGGGCGTGGCTCTACGATGAGGTGTATGAGTACTTCATCGGGCGGCGGCCGGCGCTGGACCCCATTGGGATGCTCAACGACACGGTGGGGGACCTGACGGGATATGAGCTCCCGAACCTTGTGAGCCTGGGCGTGGGGGCCGTCACGGGGGACGTGCCGTCCTTCAAGACGGGGAAGAGCGGGATCGGGCAGGCCGGGATCAACCTTGCCGAGAACGTGGCGGAGGAGATGCCCTTCGTGGGCGGCCTCCTGGGCGGAGGACGCCTGCCCATCAGCAGCGCGATCCCGGATATCGGGAACCTGTGGGGCGCGGCCACAAACTCCGGGCAAAGCGGGCGCAAGCGCTGGAATACGGCGGTCAAGGAAATCGGAAAACCGCTGACGTACCTGCTCCTGCCCTTTGGCGGCGGGCAGATGAAGAAGATCCTGGAGGGCGTCAGTGCCGTTGTAAAGGGCGGGAGCTACACCGTGGACGCCAAGGGGAGAGACATCATGCAGTACCCGATCTACAATGATTCCGCGCTGGAGACGGCGTGGAATGTGGGGAAGGCGTCGCTTTTCGGAAAGTCCTCCTTTTCGGGGGCCCAGAGGTGGGTGGACAGCGAGTTTAAAAATTACAGCGCCAAGGCCACGGGAGCTTATCAGGGGCTCACCCAGGCCGGCGTTCGGGGCCGGGACGCGGATGACCTTGTGATCGCCCTCACCGGGGCCGAGAAGACCGGGGAGAAGTCCAAGAAGGAGGTACAGATCGAGCTTCTGAGGTCCTCGAAGATCCCGGAGGACATGAAGCTTATCCCGTATTACGCGCTGATGGCGTCGGAGAAGGAGATCGAGCTCATTGACGAGCTGGCCGAGAACGGCGCGGCGGGGGAGCTGCTGGATATGCTCATAAGCTATGACGAGGCCGGGATGCTGAAGGAGGGCAAATCGGACGCACAGCGCAAGGCGGTGTTCGACTCGAAGCTCACGGACCGGGAGAAGATCACGGCTATCGGGATCCTGGAGCCCAGTAGCAGTTACACAGCCTTTAAGATGCAGACGGCGCAGGATTACGGGATCGGCATGGAGGACTACTACGCCGCCGTTTACGGGGCCAAGGACACAGACGGGGACGGGAAGATCACGCAGCCGGATATCATCGCCGCCATTCGGGCGCTGAATTTGTCCAACGAGAAGAAGGCGGTGCTCTACCAGCTCGCCGATTCAGGGTGGACCCCGAAGAATAACCCCTTTGCCACCGGCGTCGGGCAGGAGGTCTATGACCTGGTGCAGGAGGAGAAGGCCCGCCGGGAGAACAGCGGGGAAGAGGAAGAGGA
>CANQSD010000120.1 GCA_947626385.1 uncultured Oscillospiraceae bacterium
GCCAACAACATCAAGTCCGCCAAGAAGATGGTGGACCGGGGCCGCACCGAGGTCTGGGACGCCCTGGAGGTCGTCATCAAGGAGCATCCGGTGCTCTTGAACCGCGCCCCCACGCTCCACCGTCTGGGCATCCAGGCCTTCGAGCCGGTGCTGGTGGAGGGCCGCGCCCTCAAGCTCCACCCCCTGGTGTGCACCGCCTTCAACGCCGACTTCGACGGCGACCAGATGGCCATCCATGTGCCCCTGTCCGCCGAGGCCCAGGCCGAGGCCCGCATCCTCATGCTCTCCGCCCACAACCTCCTGCACCCCCGTGACGGCAAGCCCGTCACCGTCCCCACCCAGGACATGGTGCTGGGCTCCTACTACCTCACCTTCGTCCGGGAGGAGAAGGGCACCGGCAAGGCGTTCATCTCCCCGGAGGAGGCCATCATGGCCTATCACGCCGGGGACGTGGGGATGCACGCCCCCATCAAGGTCCGCATGAAGCGCACGGTGGACGGCGTGGAGCGCACGGGCCTCATCGAGACTACCGTGGGCCGCATCATCTTCAATAACCCCATCCCCCAGGACCTGGGCTTCGTGGACCGCTCCGACCCGGCGCACGCGCTGGATCTGGAGATCGGCTTCAAGGTGGGCAAGAAGCAGCTGGAGAAGATCATCGACCGGTGCATCGAGAAGCACGGCTTTGAGATCTCCGTGGAGATGCTGGACAACGTGAAGGCCCAGGGCTACAAATACTCCACCCAGGGCGCCATCACCATCTCCATCGCCGACATGACCGTCCCCGAGGAGAAGCGCAACCTCATCGCCGCCTCCGAACGCAAGGTGGTGGAGATCGAGAACCTTTTCCACCGCGGCTTCATCACCGACGACGAGCGCTACCGCCTGGTGGTCCACGAGTGGGAGGAGACCACCAAGAAGGTGGCCGACGCCCTCCAGAACAACCTGGACGAGTTCAACCCCATCTTCATGATGGCCGACTCCGGCGCCCGCGGCTCCATGGCTCAGATCCGTCAGCTGGCCGGTATGCGCGGCCTCATCGCCAACACCGCCGGTAAGACCATCGAGATCCCCATCAAGGCCAACTACCGCGAGGGCCTGACCGTCCTGGAGTACTTCATCTCCAGCCGCGGCGCCCGCAAGGGCCTGGCCGACACCGCCCTTCGTACCGCCGACTCCGGCTACCTCACCCGCCGCATGGTGGACGTGAGCCAGGATGTGATCATCCGCGAGCACGACTGCGGCACCCACGAGGGCATCACCGTCACCGAGAAGGTGGAGAACGGCCAGGTCGTCCAGACCTTCGCCGAGTCCATCAACGGCCGGTATCTGGCGGAGGACATCGTGGACGCCGAGACCGGCGAGGTCCTCTTCGACCGGGACCACATGATGACCAAGGAGGACGCCAAGGTGCTGGAGGCCCACGGCTTTACCTCCGCCAAGGTCCGCTCCGTCCTCACCTGCGAGGCCAAGAGCGGCGTCTGCGCCCACTGCTACGGTCTGAACCTGGCCACCGGCGAGACCGTCAACGAGGGCGAGACCGTAGGCGTCATCGCCGCCCAGGCCATCGGCGAGCCCGGCACACAGCTGACCATGCGCACCTTCCACACCGGCGGCGTGGCCGGCGGCGAAACGGGCGTCGAGATCACCCAGGGCCTTCCCCGCGTGGAGGAGCTCTTCGAGGCCCGGAAGCCCAAGAAAATGGCCACCCTTTCCGAGATCGACGGCGTCGTCTCTACCGAGGAGACCCACAAGGGCGCTCTCATCCAGATCACCGTCACCAATCCCGAGGACGGGGACACCCGCGTCTACTCCGTGGCCCACTCCTCCGGCATCCGCGTCAAGGACGGCGACAAGGTGAAGAAGGGCGATATGCTCACCTCCGGCGCCCTCAACCCCCACGACATCATGGCCATCCTCGGCCGCGACGCCACCCAGAAGTACCTCATCGACGAGGTCCAGAAGGTTTACCGCCAGCAGGGCGTGGACGTGTCCGATAAGCACATCGAGATTATCGTCCGCCAGATGCTCCGCAAGGTCCGCGTGGAGGACCCCGGCGACACCGACCTTCTCAGCGGCTCCATGGTGGATATCCTGGACGTCCGGGAGGCCATGGAGAAGCTCCAGGAGCGCAGGGCCGCCGGCGAGGAGGTCCGCGACCCCACCTACGAGCAGCTTCTCATGGGCATCACCAAGGCGTCCCTGGCCACCGACAGCTGGATGTCCGCCGCGTCCTTCCAGGAGACCACCAAGGTCCTCACCGAGGCCGCCTCCAAGGGCAAGGTGGACCGCCTCCTGGGCCTCAAGGAGAACGTCATCATCGGCAAGCTCATCCCCGCTGGCGCGGGCCTTGCGATGTACCGCGGCGCCAACGAGCCCATAGAGCCCCCCAAGCCCGCCGACGTCCCCCCCGAGGACGACCCCCAGGAGCCCGAAGTGGACCTCAGCGGCCTGCTGAAGGCGAATAACGCGATATAAACTGGCTTGGAAGGCCGCTTTGCGGCCTTCCAATGCCAAAGGAGAACGTGCGAAACTCCCTCTCTGAATTCCGCGGAATTCAGAGAGGGAGTTTCTGCTGTCAAATCTCGCGCACTGCGACTCGCTAAGAGCCGCCCTTCGGGCGGTTGCTCGCTTGCATGGCGCCCGCGGGCGCTCATCGCTCCGCTCGCCCACTCGATTTGACAAAAGGAATTTTTTCCGACGTACATGCCGTCGGAAAAAATGGCTCGATGGCGGCGGGAAAAAGGTTTGCGGCTTCGCCGCGTTTTTCATATTTCCCACCCACCCGCCCCCGCCGCCACGTCACCACCCCTGCCGCTTCGCGGTTGTCCCCGACCTAGGAGGGGCAAAAGGAAGCGCACACGTAATCTTGCCCCTCCTAGGTCGGGGTGGCGCGAAGCGCCGGGGTGGTTCTGCAATCCGATTACCGGAAGCTCCAGCGACGCCCCACGAGCTCGAATACCCCGCCGCTGCGGCGGCACCCCTTTTTCCGAAACAGGGGTCAGGGGAATAAGGTTGCGGCGCTTCGCGCCGCCTTTATAAAAATTGCGCCGCTATGCGGCGCAAACCTTTTTGTAGGGGCGGGTTCCAAACCCGCCCGTTAACCTCCCCCCTGGGGGAGGTGCCGAGCGAAGCGAGGCGGAAGGGTCGTCCCCACCGCAGCGGATTAATCAAATCTGCGGCGAAGCCGCAACCTTTTTCGCCCCCTCCTCGTAGGAGGGGGGGCGGGGGGGTAGCGAAGGTGGGATAACAGAGCGGTTACAAAAAAACGCCACACCCCCCGCCACAGAGCCCTCCCCGCAGGGCGGGGAGGGGGAGGGGTGAGGTGGGAGCCGAAGGGCTTTGAGCGGTTCCGATGAACGAACCCACCTCATCCGGCGCCTGCGGGCGCCACCTTCCCCACTTTGTGGGGAAGACAAAGACGTCCCGCCTTTTCCCTTAACTCTTTCTTAATTGGACACCCGCCCCCACATTGCGGTATAATAACAACCGGGTGATTTAAATGAAGACCATTCTCATCGTGGAGGACGACCCGGCTATCGGCGCGCTTCTGAAGGACGCGCTGGGGCGGGAGGGATATGCTGTGCGACAGGCGTTTTCCGGTACGGAGGCGGTGCTGGCCCTGCGGGAGGCGCGGCCGGACCTTGTGCTGCTGGACCTGATGCTCCCCGGCCTTTCCGGGGAGGAGGTGCTGACGCGCCTTGCGGGCATCCCGGTCATCGTGGTGAGCGCCCGGGCGCAGGTGGAGGACAAGGTATCGCTTTTGAAGCTTGGCGCGGCGGACTACGTCACCAAGCCCTTTGACCTCCGGGAGCTCACGGCCCGGATCGAGGCCCGCCTGCGCCCCGACGGCCCCGCGCCGGCGCTTTTGCGCCACGGGACGCTGGAGCTGGACCTGGAGACGCGCATAGCCCGGTCCGGCACGGCGGAGGCGCGCCTTACCCGCACCGAGTACGCTATTTTGAAGCTCCTGATGCTCAACCCCGGCCGGGTGCTGACCCGTTCCCGGCTTCTCGACGAGATCGCCGCCGACACGCCGGATTGTACCGAGGACTCCCTGAAGGTCCACATGAGCAATCTGCGCCGCAAGCTCCGGGACCGGGGTCTTGAGGACCCCATCGGGGCCGTTTGGGGTGTGGGGTTCATTCTTAACTGAACCTTAACCGGTCCCTTAACCGGTTTCTGAACCGGTTTGCGGTATGATCATCCACAAAAGGAGGGCGACAGCCATGGAAAACGTCTTTTCCGCCAGATGTCTCACCAAGAGCTACGGGCGGTCCAAAGTTCTGAGCGATCTTAACATTACCATCCCCAAGGGCTCCATTTACGGCCTGGTGGGCCGCAACGGCGCGGGGAAAACCACCCTCATCCGCCTCATCTGCGGCCTCCAGCTTCCCGACGGCGGGGAGCTGGAGCTTTACGGCCAGACGGGGAAGGGCCTCACCCGCGCCCGCCGCCGGGTGGGGGCGGTGGTGGAATCCCCGGCCCTTTACGGCGATATGTCCGCTTCGGATAACTTAAAGCACCAGTTTCTGGTGCTGGGCCTGCCGGACCATGACCGCGTCCCGGAGCTTTTGAAGCTGGTGGGGCTGGAGAACACCGGGAAAAAGAAGGCCCGCACCTTCTCCCTGGGCATGAAACAGCGTCTGGGCATCGCCATGGCCCTGGCGGGGGACCCGGACTTCCTCATCCTGGACGAGCCGGCCAACGGCCTGGACCCGGAGGGCATCGTGGAGATCCGGGAGCTCATCCTGAAGCTGAACCGTGAAAACGGCGTCACCGTCCTCGTCTCCAGCCACATTCTGGACGAGCTTGCCAGGATCGCCACCCACTACGGCTTCCTGGAGGGCGGGCGCCTCATCCGGGAGATCGACGCCAAGTCCCTGGAATCCTCCCTGCGCCGCCGCCTCCACGTGACGGTCACCGACACCGCCAAAATGGCCGCCGCCCTGGACGGCCTGGGCCTTGCCTACACCGTCCTTTCAGACAGCGAGGCCGACGTCTACGGCGATACGTCCGTCACCGACCTCACCCTCACCCTCCGTGCCGCCGGGTGCGACCTCCTCACCGTCTCGGAGAAGAACGAGACGCTGGAGAGCTATTACATCGACCTCCTGGGAGGCGAGCGCCATGGCTGAGCTCCTCCACGCCGGCTTTTACCGCCTGCGGCGCTCGCCCCTTTTTTGGCTGGGCTGTGCCGGCCTGGCCCTCTATATCCTGGGGGCCATGGCCGCGACCATGAAATGGCCGGATTACCCGGCGACCAACGCCATGAAGCTGGAGAACCTCCGGGCATCCATGGATCGTGAGCTTTTCCGTTTCCTGCTGAACTCCTTCTATGTCACCCCCGTGGTCTGCGCCGCCGC
>CANQSD010000121.1 GCA_947626385.1 uncultured Oscillospiraceae bacterium
GGCGACAAGACCGCCGTCTACATCAGCCACCGCCTGGCCTCCTGCCGCTTCTGCGACAAGATCGCCGTCTTTGACGCCGGCCAAATCGTCCAATCCGGCCGCCACGAGGACTTGATCGCCGACCCCTCCGGCCAATACCACGCCCTCTGGACCGCCCAGGCGCAGTATTATACGCAGCCGCCCACCGCGTAAAAATCCTGCCTCTCCCCCACGCCGGTCTTGCATTTCCCGCGGCGCGGCGGTAGAATGGGACAAAACCACTGACGGAGGCGCAGTATGAGGATACTTTTGATTCGCCACGCGGACCCCGATTACGAGCGCGACAGCATCACCGAGACCGGCTGGCGGGAGGCGGAGCTGCTGGCGCGGCGGCTGGAGCGTGAAAAGCTCGATTTCATCTACACCTCCCCGCTGGGCCGGGCCCGGGACACCGCGTCCCTGACGCTGAAGGCGCTGGGCCGGGAGGCCGAGACGCTGGACTGGCTGCGGGAGTTCCACGCCCCCATTTGGCGGCCCGACGACAGGGAGCAGCAGCACATCTGCTGGGACTGGCTCCCGGCGGATTGGCTGAACGACCCCCTTCTCCACGACGCCGACCGCTGGTTCGAGCACCCGGTGATGGCGGAGGGGAACGTGAAGACCGAGTACGACCGTGTCTGCGCCGGCCTCGACGACCTCCTCGCCGCCCACGGCTACGTCCGGGAGGGGAACCTCTACCGGGCGGCGCGGCCCAACCACGACACGCTGGCGCTTTTCTGCCACTTCGGTGTGGGATGCGTCCTGCTCAGCCATCTCCTGCGCGTCTCGCCCATGGTCCTCTGGCACGGCCTGTGCGCCGCCCCATCCTCCGTCACCACCGTCCTCACCGAGGAGCGCCGGGAGGGCACGGCCTCCTTCCGGGTCTGGAGCTATGGGGACGTGAGCCACCTCCTGGCCGCCGGGGAGGACCCCTCCTTCTCCGCCCGCTTCTGCGAGTGCTTCACCGACGACACCCGCCACGACTGACGGAAAAATCCCGCCCCACGCGGCGTTTCTTTGGTCAACCGGACACTTGAAATTCTCCTTGCGCGTGGTACAATCATAAAAAACTCTCCAAAGGTGGACTTTTTATCATGCGCCTGGGCCACAAGATAAAATCAGATATGCTCACCGGCTCCATGTGGGACAAGATCATCCTCTTCGCCCTGCCCCTGGCCGCCACCAGCATCCTCCAGCAGATCTTCAACGCCGCCGACGTGGCGGTGGTGGGCCGCTTTATAGGCGATACGGACCTGGCCTCCGCCGCCCAGGCCGCCGTGGGCAGCAACGGGCCCATCGTGAACCTGCTCATCAACCTCTTCGTGGGCCTCTCCCTGGGGGCCAACGTGATCATCTCCCAATACCTGGGCGCCGGGAACCGGGAGGGCGTCAAAAAGGCGGTCCACACCTCCATCCTCGTCTCCCTCCTGGGCGGGCTCTTTCTGGCGGTACTGGGGCAGTTCATCTCCGACCCCGTGGTGGAGCTCATGGATGTGCCGGAATCGGCCCGGGCCATGGCGTCCCTCTACCTGCGCATCTACCTCATGGGGATGCCGGTGATCCTCCTTTATAACTTCACCTCCGCCATCTTCCGCTCCCGGGGCGATACGAAAACGCCCCTCATCGTCCTCACCGTCTCCGGCGTCATCAACGTCATCCTGAACATCCTCTTTGTGGCGGGCTTCAAGATGACCGTGGACGGCGTGGCCATCGCCACCGTGGTGTCCAACCTCGTCAGCTCCGCCATCCTCCTCGTCCTCCTGTGCCGCAGCAAGGACGCGCTGAAGGTGGAGCTCCGGGCGCTGAAGCTGGACCTCTTCACCTTAAAGCGCATCCTCACCGTGGGCATCCCCGCCGGGGTGCAGGGCATGGTCTTCTCCCTGGCCAACATCGCCATCCAGCGGGCCATCAATTCTCTGGACACCATCGTCATGGCCGGCTCCGCAGCCGCCAACTACGTGGAGAGCTTCACCTATTCGGTGCTCAGCGCCTTCGGTCAGGCGGAGACGACCTTTGTGGGCCTCAACTCCGGCGCGGGGGACTTCAAGCGGTGCAAGCGCTCCCTGGGCGTCACGTTCCTCGTGGGCTACTCCTTCTTCGGCGCGGCGGTGGCGCTGATGCTCCTTTTCGCCACGCCCCTTTTGCGCATCTTCAACCCCGACCCCAACGTCATCGAAAACGGCCTCATCCGCATCCGCTGGATGTTCCTGGGCCACGCCTTCTCCCTGGCGGTGGAGGTCCTCTCCGGCTATATGCGCGGCTTCGGCAGGAGCCTCGTCCCGGCGCTGTGCGCCCTTATCTTCGTGTGCGGCATCCGCTTTTTCTGGGTCTTCGTGATTTTCGAGCGCCGCCACACCTTCAACACCCTCATGGCCGTCTACCCCGTCAGCCTCAGCGTCACCGCCCTCGTCATGTCCGCCGCCACCCTCCTCGCCCACCCTGCCACCCGCGCCATGAAAACAACCAAAACCCCAACATGACCCCGCCCAAAGCCCCTCCCTCCGGGAGGGCTGGCCGCGCGAAGCGCCGGAAGAGCCCACCGCCGCACGCACCACCCCTGCCGCTTCGCGGCTGTCCCCTCCGTAGGAGGGGCTGACGTGGCGGGGGCGGGTGTTGGTTATCGGAACCGCTCTATCATCCAACGCTCGCTTCCCCCCTGCCCCCCTCCTACGAGGAGGGGGCTCCAAGACGGGGCGGGTGCCGTTTTATCGGAACCGCTCCGACAACACACCCTCTTTAGCCCCTCCTACGGAGGGGTGGCGCGAAGCGCCGGGGTGGTGCTACAATCCGATTATCGGAAGCATCAGTTACGCCCAACGAGCTCGAATACCCCGCCGCCGCGGCGGCACCCCTTTTTCCGAAAAAGGGGTCAGGGGGAATAAGGTTGCGGCGTTTCGCGCCGCCTTTATAAAAAATTGCGCCGCAAAGCGGCGCATCCTTTTTGACCCCCTTTCCGGGAAAGGGGGTAGGGGGATTCGAGCCCCCGTCCTTCGTCCTCCGTCCCCACCGCGCGGGCAAATCCAAACCGCGGCGCAGCCGCAACCTTTTTCGCCCCCTCCTCGTAGGAGGGGGGCAGGGGGGTAGCGAACGTTGGATGACAGAGCAGTATCGATAATCCGCGCCCTCTTTCCCCATTTCCTCTTTACATTTTCCCTTTTATGTCATATAATTTATCCTGTAAAATTGTTTTTCCGGGGAGGGGCGGCTATGAAAGGGAAAAAAGCGGGGCGTATGTTGGCGCTTTGTCTCGCCGCGCTCCTTTTGGCCTGCGCTGTGGCTGGACCGGCGCTGGCGGAGGGGGAGACGGGGCCCGCGCCGGCGCTTACGGAGGAGGAGCGCGCCTTTGCCGCCTCCCTGGGGACGCTGAAGGTGGGCTTTGTGCAGGACCGGCCGCCGGTGTCCTTCGCCGATGAAAACGGCGAGCTTCGCGGCATCTCCCGCCTCATTTTCGACCGGCTTGCCGAGCTCACCGGCCTCACCTTCGAATACGTCCCCCTGCCGCTGGAGTCCGTGACCTACGACTACCTCCTCTCCCAGGGCTTCGACCTGGTGACCAGCGTGGAATATAACCCGGAGAACATGAACGCCCGGGGGATTTTGATGAGCAAGCCCTACTTCTCCGCCCGGAAGGTGGTGGTGGCGCCCCAGGACCTGGACTTCGACCCCGCCGCGCCCCTCACCGTGGCGGTGTCCAGCGGCTCCCAGACCATCAAAAAGGTGCTGGCCCGGGTCTACCCCAGCTTCACCGTGACGGACTACCCCGACCTCACCTCCTGCTTTGACGCGGTGTCCGACGGCGAGGCGGACCTCACCATCCTCAACCAGTACGTGGTGGAATACTGGTACGCCAAGCCCGCCTACGAGGACCTGAAGGTCATCCCCGTCCAGGGCATGGACGAGAGCCTGTGCTTCTCCGCCGTGGTGCCCATCGAGGGCGACGAGACGCTGACCGCCCGGGGGAAGGCCATCATTGACCTCCTCGACCGGGGCATCGCCGCCGTCTCCGAGGACGAGCTGGGCAGCTACACCGTCCAGGCGGTGATGGACTACCAGTACGAGCCCACCTTCTCCGACTTCCTCTACCGCTACCGGCACGCGGCGGCGATCCTGGCCGTGGCGGCGGTGGTGATTTTGGCGATGGCGTCGCTCCTCCTCTGGGCGCACGTGCGCTCCCTGGAGGCGCGGGCCGACGCCCGTGCCAAGAGCCAGTTTTTGTCCACCATGAGCCACGAGATCCGCACGCCCCTCAACGGCCTCATGGGCCTCAACTACCTCATGGCCCAGAAGCTGGACGACCCCCAGCGCCTCACCGAATACCTCAGCCAATCCACCGCCACCGCCGGGTACCTCCTGACGCTGGTGGACGACATCCTGGATATGTCCAGCCTCCGGGACCGGAGCCTGGAGCTGAAGCCGGAGCCGCTGGACCTGGAGCTCCTGACGGAGTCCTGCGCCCTTTCGGCGCGAAAAGCCATGGAGGACAAGGAGATCGACTTCCAGGTCCGTTTCGCCCTCCCCGACCCCTATGTGCTGGGGGACGGCGTGCGCCTGAGGCAGATCCTCCTGAATCTCCTGGACAACGCCCAGAAATTTACCCCCGCCGGCGGTCAGGTCACCCTGGACGCCTCCCAAAGACGGGAGGGCAGCCGGGTGGTCACCGTCTTCACCGTGTCGGACACCGGCCGGGGCATGAGCGAGGAGTTCCAGAAGACCCTGTTCACCCCCTTCTCCCGGGAGCTGGACACCGTCTCCAAGGGCAACCAGGGCACGGGCCTGGGCCTGGCCATCAGCCACGGGCTGGCCCAGGCGATGAACGGGAGCCTTACGGTGAAAAGCGCGGTGGGGGAAGGGAGCACCTTCACCTTCACCTTCCCCTCGGAGGTGGCGGAGACGGCCCCTGCCGACACGCCCTCGAACTCCGGCCGGGCGGGGAAGGCCAGGACCCGGGTGCTGGTGGCGGAGGACAACGAGCTCAACGGCGAGATCATGCTGGAGCTTCTGGCCGGGGAGGGCTTTGACGCGGACCTTGCCCACGACGGCAAGGAGGCGCTGGAGCTCTTCGCCGCCTCCGACGTGGGCGCCTACGGCCTCATCCTCATGGACCTCCTCATGCCCCGGATGGACGGCTGTCAGGCCTCGAAGGCCATCCGGGAGCTGGACCGCCCCGACGCCAGGACCGTCCGCATCGTCGCCTGCACCGCCAACGACTTCCAGGAGGACCGCGCCCGCGCCCACGCCGCCGGCATGGACGACTTCATCCCCAAGCCCGTGGACGTCCCCACCCTCCTCACCATCCTGGACTCCCTGCCGTGACCGCTGTGTTGACCTCCCCCC
>CANQSD010000122.1 GCA_947626385.1 uncultured Oscillospiraceae bacterium
CTAAACCCGCCCGTTCCTTGTCTCCTATCAATTTGGGTTTCTGTTTTTTACCGCTGGGGCTTTCCCGACAGATATTTTTTGGAGTTGACGGGGTTGACGGCGTTGACGCCGTCGGGGCGGATCTCGAAATGGAGGTGGGGGCCGGTGACGCGGCCGGTGGCGCCCATTTTGGCGATCACGTCGCCCTGGGCCACCTTGTCGCCGACGCTGACCAAAATCTCGCTTAAATGCGCGTAGCAGGTGACGACGCCGTTGTCGTGCTGGATCTTGATGAAGTTGCCGTAGCTGCCCTTGGAGTCCTGGGCGTAGATGACGGTGCCGCCGTCGGCGGCCCAGACGTCGGTGCCCACCTTGTTGCCGATGTCCACGCCCCGGTGGTTGGTGGAGCCGATGCTGATCTCACGGGCGCCGAAGGGGGAGGTGATGACGCCGGTGGTGGGCCAGATATAGGTGCCGGTGGAGTCGGTGCGGGAGCCGGGGATGGCACCGATAGTGACCTCCCGGTTCACAGGCTTTGCGAGAATGGCGGACTGGCTCAGATAGCGGGAGACCTCCGCGCCGTTTTCCAGCACCAGGGTGTAGGTGTTGAGGCGCTGGCCCTCCGCGCCCTCCTGGGTGACGGTGATCTCGTCGGACCAGGCGTTCTCGTCGTAGGTGACGACCTCCTCATAGGGCAGGATCTCCGTGCTCTCCAGGCTTTCGTGGGTGACCACGGTGAGGGCCCAGGGGGAGTCGGCGTTCTCCGGATCCAGCATCCGGGCCAGCTCGGCGGCGTCGGTGAGGAGCGCGTCGCTGATATAGGAGGTGACGATCTCGGCCTTCTGGGTGAAGGCGGCGGAGACGGTGTTCTCGTCGCTGTAGCGGTCTAAAATGCCCTGGAGCACCGCCTCAATGGCGTCCTCGCTGTCCATGGCGGCCACGGTCTGGCCGTCCACGGTGAGGAAGGGGCGGAGGGTGATGCCCTCCACACTGCCCAGGAGCGCGCCGGTCAGGTCCTCGGCGGAGCCCGCGCCGGAGCTCAAGGTGGCGGAGACGGACACCCCGCCGTAGACCGGGTGCTCCTCCCCTAAAATCATGGCGGCCACGGCGTCCGCCTCCTCAATGGCGGCGTCCAGGTCCGTGCGGGAGGCGACGGTGCCCACCACCTCCCCGTCGTAGGCGACGGCGTAGCAGACAAAGGAATCGGAAACGGCGGCCAGAATGACGGAGATCACGCAAACAGCCGCCAGCACCGACAGGAGGATCCCCCTGCGGCGAAGCTTTCCGGCGGATACGGGTTGGCGTTTCATACGAAGTAAGACCCCATTTATGATAAAAGATTACAAGATGGTTACAAATAGTAACGAAACGTACTATACACCATTTCCCGGCCCCTGTCAAGGGCAGCGGGGCAAAAAATTAAAAATAGACATAAAAAAACCCACATACGCGCCGTGTTTGGACGATATACATAGAACAAGCCCCTCTGGGCTGAGCCAAAATACGGAAAACAGGGGAGGAAAACAGCAATGGAGGAAGGTTGGGAAAGCAAGGCCCCCCATTCCCTGAGCCTGGACGGCCGGGGGAGGCTTCTGGTGTCGGGGGTGACGCAGGTCATGAGCTTCAACGAGCAGGAGGTCCTGATGGGCACCACCCGTGGGACCCTGGCGGTGCGGGGGGAGGACCTGCACATGGAGAAGCTCAGCGTGGACAGCGGCGACGTGGTGGTCACCGGCACCGTGGACGCGCTGGAGTACGAGGACCCGGAGCCCCGGAGCGAGGGGTTCTTCGCCCGGCTTTTCAGGTGACGTATGGGCGTATCGATCGGGGCGCAGCTCACCGAGTCCGCGCTGGCGCTGGCGCTGGGGATCGCGGCGGGGCTTCTCTATGACGTTTTCCGGGCGGCGCGGCGGAGCCTCAAAAGCCGGGCGGTGACGGTGCTGCTGGATCTGCTCTTTTGGGCGGCGGCCTTTATAGGACTTTTTTCCCTGGGCCTCTCCGCCGGGGAGGGACAGCAGAGGATGTACAGCCAGGTCCTGGCCGCCCTGGGCGCGGCCCTTTATTTTCTGACGGTCAGCCGGTTCGTGGTGGAGCTGGGGGACGCCGTGACCGGATTTTTGGGGAAGGTCGTCTCCGTTTTGCTCTTTCCGGTCCGGTTTCTGGGGAAAATTTTAAAAAAATTTTGGAGAATTTCAAAAAAGTGCTTTTCTTATTGGAAGAAAAGGTTTAAAATAGCAGGTAAGACCGGCCGCCGGAAACGCGCGGCCACGACAGGGGAGCGAACCCATGAGGATCAAGCGTTCAAGTATACTTACGAAGATCGTCCTGACGGTCCTGGTCATCTACGCGCTGGTGATGCTGATCCACATCAACGAGCGCATGGACGACGCCACAGGCGAGCTGGAGGATCTGCGGCGGGAGAACGCCGCGCTGGCCGCCGACGTGGACCGCAAGCAGTACGCCGTTGACAACAAGGACGATCCCGCGGTCATCGAGAGCATCATCCGCAACGAGCTGGGTATGGTCAACCCGGACGAGCAGATCTTCTCCGCCGAGCATTAAAAGGCTCGACCCTCCCTGCGGGAGGGCAGAAAGGAAATTTAGAGGTAATATGGACATTCAAAAGGGACAGATCCTGACAGGCAAGGTCACGGGCATCACAAAATTCGGCGCCTTTGTGCAGCTGGCGCCGGGGAAATCGGGGCTTGTGTATATCTCCGAGATCGCCAACACCTTCGTGAACAACGTCGCCGACTTCCTTTCCATCGGGCAGGAGGTCACGGTGAAGGTCATCGGCATCGACGAGCAGAACCGCATCAACCTCTCCATCAAGCAGGCCCTTCCCCCCAAGCCCAAGACGGAGCCCGCCAGCCGTCCCCAGTCCCGTCCCGCCCGTCCCCCGCGCCAGGACGCCTATCAGCCCCAGTCCGACGCCCCCGTGGACGCCGACTTCGAGGATAAGCTCAAGCGCTTCATGAAGGACTCCGAGGGCCGCATCTCCGATATGATGCGCCAGACCGAGCGGAGGAACTCCAAGCGGAGACGGTGAGCGCGGATACAATCAATAAAAAATAAAAAGGACGCCGCGAAGGCGTCCTTTTTTTATGACGGAAGGTTTCTTTTCAGCTGTCCTTCTCCAGGTAGCTGATGACCAGCTCCTGGAGGAGCTCGTCGCGGTCGATGCGGGTGATGAGGGCGCGGGCGTTGTTGTAGTTGGTGATGTAGGTGGGGTCCTCGGACAGGATGTAGCCCACGATCTGGTTGATGGGGTTGTAGCCCTTGAGCTTCAGGGAGTCATATACCGAGGATAAGATCTCCCGCGTGCCCATTTTTTTGTCTACCACGTTGAATTTTCTGGTGAAATCAAGATCATCCATGTCCGTTTCCCTCCTGTCTTATCTTTTGCTGATTTATTTATTATATCAAAAAATTCCACCGTGTAAAGAAGGAAACACTATTTTTCATCAAAAATTTATAATTTCTTAAGTGATTTTCCCCTCCCGGACCCGGAAGACCAGGTAGGACCGGCCGCCGATGTCCTGGGCCGCGCCGAAGCGGAAGGCCGGGAGCATGGGGAAGGGCATGGAGGGGGAAAAGGGGAAGGCCAGCAGGATGTCGCCGCCGTCGGGCATACTGAGGGCCCCGGTGATCTCACGGGCGCAGGCGATGAGGTCCGGGTCGGTGAAGTACCGCGCCGGGTCCGGCTCCGGTGCCCAGGCGGCGGGCGCGGGGGCGGGTCCAGGCTCCGGTGCCCAGGCGGCGGGCGCGGGGGCGGGTCCAGGCTCCGGTTCGGGGGCGGGGACGGGCTTCGGCTCGGGTTCCGGTTCCGGTTCGGGTTCCGGTTCCGGCTCGGGTACGGGTTCAGGCTCGGATTCGACGGGTTCCGGCGGCTCCAGGGGCGGGACGGCCTCCCCCAGGGGGACCAGCAGCGCCCGCGCCGCCGCGCCGTCATGGGGACCCAGCTCCAGGGGGGAGAGCTTTTTCGTGAGCGCCTGGCCGCCGTCCCTGGGGGTGGGGATGCCCAGGCTCAGGTCCCCGTCGGGGAACTGGAGGATGAGCCTCGCGGGCGGCAGGAGCTCGTCGCTTCTGTAGGCAAACGCGGTCTTCACCCCGGCGGGCGTGACCGTCAGCTCCCCGGCGGCCCGTCCGCCGGGAGTGGTAACATCATAACGCACAGCAAAAACCTCCTTAGGGCAAAAAATACCCGGACGTCAAAGTATACGTCCGGATATTTAAAAATATGTATGTGTGGATGTGTTTTACGACACCGTATAGTCACCGCGGATGAGGAGCTTGGTGTTGTCCTTCGTGGCCTTGACACCGTTGCCCTTGATGGTGACCATGTACATATGGTTAGCGATAAGCTCCGCGTCGGCATAGAGGACGCTCTGGGCGTCCGTCTCGTCCACCAGGCGCGGGTTGTTGGGGCCGAAGGACACCACGGCGCCCAGGCGCGGCATGATTTCCGTGCCCACGCCGCAGGTGACGGTCTGGCCCTTGGAAAGCGTCAGCACCTCAAAGCCGGAGACGACGCTGCCATGGCCGGTGGAGGTCTCGCCCTCATTGGCGAGCTCGTCAAGGCGCGCCTCAAGCTCGGCCAGCTTCCCGCCGGTCATCTCCTCAAGCTTGGTCATGATGGCGGGGGTCAGCGTCTCGTTTAAGTAGCTCAGCGTCACCAGCGGGTCGTCCTTCGACCCGTAGTTGGTGACGGCCATGGTGGTAAGGCCGGAGACCAGCGCCACGGCCACCAGAACGGCCACGGCGATGACGGTTTTCTTTCCTTTGCTCATATATATGTACCTCTCTTTTTCTGTCCGCCCCCGGCGTGCCGGGGCCCGGGGAGCGCTTTGCGCTCCCCGGATGTTCCTATCCGTGCAATCCAAAGCTGACGGCGATGGCGTCGTCCACTTTATTCATGAGCTCCTCGTCCACCCGTCCCATGCGTTCCCGAAGGCGACGCTTGTCGATGGTGCGGATCTGCTCCAGGAGCACCACGGAGTCCTTGGTGAGGCCAAAGGACCTGGCCTCCAGCTCAATGTGGGTGGGCAGACGGGCCTTGCCGATCTGCGAGGTGATGGCCGCGGCGATCACCGTGGGACTGTGCTTGTTGCCGGTGTCGTTCTGGACAATAAGTACAGGCCGCATACCGCCTTGCTCCGAACCTACCACGGGGCTCAGGTCGGCATAGTAGATGTCTCCTCTTTTGACTGCGCTCGACACACTCTTCACTCTCCGACGAATTGATAGCCGCCCGGCCTGTGCTGGGCCGGACTACCATAATTCTTTCACAAAGAAGAGTAATTTATACAGCGTGGCAAAATTACCCGGACGGTTTTTTCCCGCCCGGTCCATTGTATGCCGGGGAGT
>CANQSD010000123.1 GCA_947626385.1 uncultured Oscillospiraceae bacterium
AAGAAGAGTAATTTATACAGCGTGGCAAAATTACCCGGACGGTTTTTTCCCGCCCGGTCCATTGTATGCCGGGGAGTTATACTAAGACACATTTAAAAGGAGACACCGAGCGGCGAGGATTTTTCGCGCCAGGCAAGGAAGACGCCGCAGGGAATACCCATTGGTATTCCCAAGGCGGCTGACGCCCCCGGGGGTCCCCGGTGGGCGAAGCCCACTGGGGAGAGGAGGAACGAACACAGCGCCTGAGGGCGACCAACGGGAGCCCGAAGCAAAGCGTGTTCAGTGACGACGACGCGAAAAAGACCGTCGCGAATGGCTTATTTTAAGTGGGTCTTAGTATTAGTCAATGTATACGCGCGGCACACGCTTGGAGACGGCGCAGAGGAGCTCGTAGGAGATGGTCCCCGCCGCGCGGGCAAGCACGTCCGCCGGCTGGCGCGGGCCGAAGATCTCGATGAGGCTTTCCAGGTTCACGCCGGGAAGGTCAGTGAGGTCGATCATGCACATATCCATGCAGACCCGCCCGCGCTGAGGCGCGGGACCGTCCGACGTGATGAAGGCGCAGCGGTTGGAGAGGGTGCGCAAAAGCCCGTCGGCGTAGCCGATGGGGACGACGCCCATGCGGGTGCGCCGGCCGGTGACGTAGGTGCCGCCGTAGCTGACGGGGAGCCCAGCGTCGATATATTTGATGGTGCTCACGTGGGTCATAAGGCGCATACAGGGCCGCAGGTCCAGCGCTCCGCCGCCCTCATAGCCGTAGAGCAGGATGCCGGGGCGGACCATGTCGAGACACGTCTCCTTATAGTGTATCACAGCTCCCGAATTTGCGCAATGCCTTATTTCAAAGGAAATACCTGCCTTTTTGAGGGAGTCGATCACCGACAAAAAGAGGGCGAACTGCCCGCGGGTGAACCGCTCCGCCTCTTCCCCCGGCTCGTCAGAGACGGCGAAGTGGGTGTAGATGCCCTCAGGGACCAGGTTTTTCTGGCGGCAGGCGGAGATGATGTTCTCGATGCCCTGGTCGTAGTGGGGTCCGGCGGTGAGGAAGCCAAGGCGGGACATACCGGTGTCCACCTTGATGTGGACGCGCAGGGGCTTGCCCAGCCGCACGGCCTCCCGGGAGTATTCAATGGCCTTGGCCTCGCAGGTGACGGTCTGGGTGAGGTCGAGGTCGATGAGCTCGGAGACAAATTCCTTGGGCGTGTGGCCGAGAATGAGGATGGGAAGGCCGATGCCGGCCTCACGAAGCTCCACGGCCTCGTCGAGACAGGAGACGGCCAGATAGTCCGCCCCCAGCGCCTCCAGCCGCCGCGACACCGCCACCGCCCCGTGCCCGTAAGCGTCGGCCTTCACCACGCCCAGGAATTTGCACCCCTCCGGTATGGCGGCCCGAATGGCCCGGTAGTTGTGGGCGATGCCCTCAAGGCTGATCTCAGCCCAAGTCCTCTTTCGTAAGTCCATAGTGATCCCAGCTTTGTTATAGGATAAAGGGTTCGCAAAGGCTCCCTTTCGTAAAGGGAGCTGTCGAGCGAAGCGAGACTGAGGGATCGAGGGTCGGACGATAGAGCTCTATCTCTCAACCCTCGCTTCCCCCCTGCCCCCCTCCTACGAGGAGGGGGCTTAAAAAGGTTGCGGCTTCGCCGCGGTTTTGAATGATCCGCCGCGGCGGGGACGGGGGACGGGCGGGTTTGGAACCCGCCCCTACATTTTCCAGATCGTCTTCAATCATCGCCGTAGGGGCCGCCGCCCACGGCGGCCCTTTTCCTGGGTTTCCGACCGCCCTGCTCACCGCCGTAGGGGCGGGTTCCAAACCCGCCCGCGCAGGGTCGCGTGACGGAACGGCTCCGATAAATCGCACACGCCCCCGTCTTAGTGCCCCCTCCTCGTAGGAGGGGGGCAGGGGGGAAGCGAGGGGGGAGGTTTCCGGGCGGTTCCGAAAAACCCACCAACCCCCGCCGCGCACCCCCTTCACCCGACCTCCACATTATAAAACCTTACCGTAACCACGGTGTGCCCGTCGAAGATGAACTCGGCGGCGGCGGGGAGGGAGGTTTGTTCGGTGAACCAGGTGCGAAGGTTTGTGTCGTCGTCGATGCGGAAGAGGGCGGCGATACAGCGCTCGCCGTCGTAATGCTCCCGGACGGTCTCCGTCACGAGGCCCTGCGTCCAAGCGTTTGTCATCACCGGGACGGCGTCCACGGGGGAGAGGCCGCCGGGGAGGATCTCGCCGGTGTAGACCTCCACATCCCCCACCGCCAAGGTCGTGCCGCCGTCGGCGTAACGGACCTGGGCCCCGGCGATGACCTCGGGGGCGGTGACGGTCAGGGTCCCGGCCTCACCGGAGGAGGCGTAGTCCACGGTAAAGTCGAAGACGCGCTCCCCGTAATCGGCGCGGATATCGGCGGTAAAGCGGAGGGACGACGCCGCGCCCAGCTCGGCGCGGACGCGGTCAAGGGCGTCCTCCGTGCCGGCCTTGCCGCAGGCGCAGAGAGAAAGCGCAAAAAACAGCGCGGGGAAAAAAGAGAGAAGACGGGCTGGACGCAAAAGACTCACCTCATGAAAAATCTGAGATAGTCTATCATGTCCGAGGGGGTCATGGCGTACTGGTTCTCCGCCTCGGCGCACAGGTCCCCCGCGGCCCCGTGGAGGTACACGGCCTTCCACACCGCGCCGGGGATCCTCTGGCCCAGGAAGGCCGCGATCATCCCCGCCAGCACGTCGCCGGAGCCGCCCTTGGCCATGCCGGGATTGCCGGTGGGGTTCACATAGCACACCCCGTCCGGCTGGGCGGTGACGGTGCGATGGCCCTTCAGGACCACCGTGACGCCGTGGGCCGCGGCAAATTCCCTGGCCGCCTCCTCCCGGGGCTTCCGGGCGAGGGCGTCGGTAAGGCGGGCAAATTCCCCCTCGTGGGGGGTGAGGACCACGGGACATGACAGCTTATCCAGCCTATCTATATGCCGGGAAACGGCGGTTATGCCGTCCGCGTCCAGAACAAGAGGGGCCCGGCAGCTCTCCAGCACGGCGTAAGTGAGCTCCCGCGCCCAGGCCGAGAGGCCCAGGCCCGGGCCCAGGACCACCGCGTCGGCCTTTGCCACATGGGACGAAAGCGCCTCCAGTGCCTCCGGCAGAGAGGGGGAGAGGGGGAGAACCATGGCCTCGTCGTTCTTCACGGCCTCCACGGCCCAGATGCTTTCCGGCACAGCCAGGAACACCAGCCCCGCGCCGGAGCGCACCGCCGCCCTGGCGGCGAAGGCCGGCGCGCCGGTGAAGCCCACGGACCCGGCCACAATGAGCACCCGCCCGAAGTCCCCCTTGTGTGCCTCCGGCCGCCGGAGGGGCAGGGTGACGTCGGGGGCCTGCACCTCAAAGATCTGATCGCCCAGGGAGATCATCCCACCACCTCCGGGAGAGTTTTTGACAGTATAACACAGTTTCGGGAAAAGGTAAAGCCCGGCGCGGCGGTTATTTGGCCCAGTCCCGGCTGCGGGAGACAGCCTTTTGCCAGCCGGAGAGGAGCTTTTCGCGCTGGGTGTCCTCCATCTGTGGGACGAACTCCGCGTCCGTCCGCCGGAGGGACGCAAGCTCGCCGGTGTCCTTCCAGACTCCGGCGGCGAGGCCCGCCAGGTTCGCCGCCCCCAGGGCGGTGGTCTCCCGGATGACGGGGCGCCGGACGGGCTTTTGGAGGATGTCCGCCTGGAACTGCAAAAGGAACCCGTCCCGGCTGGCCCCGCCGTCGGCCCGGAGGGCGTCCATGGGGATGCCGGCGTCCGCCTCCATGGCGCGGACCAGGTCCGCCACCTCGTAGGCGATGGCCTCCTCGGCGGCGCGGACGATGTGGGCGCGTGTGGCGGCGCGGGTGAGGCCCAGGATCGCGCCGCGGGCGTACATGTCCCAGTGGGGCGCGCCAAGGCCGGTGAAGGCAGGCACCAGATAGACACCGCCGTTGTCCGGCACGGACCGGGCCACGGTCTCGGCCTCTTTGGCGTCACGAATGAGCCCCAGCTCGTCCCGGAGCCACTGGATCACGGCCCCGCCCACGAAGACGCTTCCCTCCAGGGCGTACTGTACCTTTCCAGGGAGGGCGGCGGCCAGGGTGGTGATGAGGCCGTTGCGGGACGCGGTCAAGTCCCCGCCGGTGTTCATCAGGAGGAAGCACCCGGTGCCGTAGGTGTTCTTGGCCTCCCCCTTCTCAAAGCACCCCTGGCCGAAAAGGGCCGCCTGCTGGTCCCCGGCGATGCCGGTGATGGGGATCTCCGTCCCCCGCACCCGGGCCGTGCCGTAGACCCAGGAGGAGGGCAGGGGCGCGGGCAGAAGGGAGGCGGGGATATCCAGGGCGCGCAAAAGCGTCTCGTCCCAGGCAAGCTTGCGGATATCAAAGAGCATGGTGCGGCTGGCGTTGGTGAGGTCCGTGGCGTGGACCTTGCCCCCGGTGAGGTTCCAGAGAAGCCAGCTGTCCACCGTGCCGAAGAGGATGTCCCCCCGTTCGGCACGCTCCCGGACGCCGGGGACGTTGTCCAGGATCCATTTGATTTTCGTCCCGGAGAAGTAAGCGTCCGGCACAAGGCCGCAGGTCTCGCGGATGTGCTCCCCCAGCCCCTCGGCCACCAGCGCCTCCACGATGGGCGCGGTCCGGCGGCATTGCCAGACGATGGCGTTGTAGACGGGCTTGCCGGTGTGGCGATCCCATAAGATCGCCGTCTCCCGCTGGTTGGTGATGCCGATGGCGATGACCTCCTCCGGCGCAACGCCGGTCTTGTCCAGGACCTCCAGCATCACCGCGTACTGGCTGCCCCAGATCTCCAGTGGGTCGTGCTCCACCCAGCCGTCCTGTGGGAAATATTGGGTGAATTCCCGCTGGGCCTGCCCCACCAGATTCTGCCGCGTGTCAAAGAGGATGGCGCGGGAGCTCGTGGTGCCCTGGTCCAGGGCAAGAAGATACTTTTTCATGCCGGTGCCCTCCTTTGTCCGTGTTGGGTTTGACTTTATTGTAGCACAGTTTATCCGGAAGGTAAAGGAAAAAAGAAACCGGGGGGTGGGGGACCGCTCTGTCGTCCGACGCTCGCTTCCCCCCTGCCCCCCTCCTACGAGGAGGGGGCGAAAAAGGTTGCGGCTTCGCCGCAGATTTTATTATCCGCTGCGGCGGGGACGACCCTTCCGCCTCGCTTCGCTCGGCACCTCCCCCAGGGGGGAGGTTAACGGGCGGGTTTGGAACCCGCCCCTACCAAAAGGTTTGCGCCGCATAGCGGCGCAATTTTTTATGAACGGGGCTGTGAAAAAAAGAGCATCTACAAGCTCATCTTTTCACAGCCCCTGTTTTTATGTGGAAAAATACCCCGTATT
>CANQSD010000124.1 GCA_947626385.1 uncultured Oscillospiraceae bacterium
ATGGGGATGCGCATGATGATGCCGGCGTTGTTCACCAGGATGTTGATGTGGCCCACCTCTTCGGTGACCTTCTTCACCAGCTCCGCCACGGCGGCCTCGTCGGTGACGTCGCACACATACCCGTGGGCCTCGATGCCGGCCTCCTTGTAGGCGGCCAGCCCCTTGTCCACCAGCTCCTGCTTGATGTCGTTAAAGACGATGGTAGCGCCGGCGGACGCCATACCCTTGGCGATAGCGAACCCGATGCCGTAGGAAGCGCCGGTGATCAGAGCGACCTTGCCCTTCAAGCTGAAATCAACCATAAGAAACCCTCCCTGTAAATTTTTTCGTTAGTTTGCGGAATCACCCGCCACTGTTATTTTTAATTATAGCACAAGTATACAAAATGTCAAATGAATCTCAGAAATTTTTCCCTCCCCTTCCCCCGCCGAGCCTCGGGGGAGGGCTTGAAGTTTTCGGAAAAAAGCGGTAAAATGAAAGGCACAGGGAGCGCAGCCCCCGCAAACAGGTTTTCAAAAAAATTTTGATAGAAGGAGTGTATCATTATGGCATCACGCATCGTCCTCAACACCGTCTCCTACCACGGCCACGGGGCCATTGAGAACATCGTCCCCGAGCTCACCGCCCGGGGGTACAAAAAGGCCTTCGTGGCCACGGACCCCGACCTTTTGAAGTTCGGCGTCACGCAGAAGGTCACCGCCTTGTTGGACGCGGCCTCCTTCCCCTATGAGGTCTACTCCGACATCAAGGCCAATCCCACCATTGAGAACGTCCAACACGGCGTGGAGTGCTTCAAGAAAAGCGGCGCGGACTGCGTCGTGGCCGTGGGCGGCGGCTCCGCCATGGACACCGCCAAGGCCATCGGCATCATCGCGGAGAACCCGGAGTTTGCCGACGTCCGGTCCCTGGAGGGCGTGGCCCCCACCAAAAAGCACGCCACCTTCACCGTCGCCGTCCCCACCACCGCCGGCACCGCCGCCGAGGTCACCATCAACTATGTCATCACCGACGTGGAGAAGAAGCGCAAGTTCGTCTGCGTGGACGTGAACGACATCCCCGAGATCGCCGTGGTGGACCCGGATATGATGAGCACCATGCCCAAGTCCCTCACCGCCGCCACCGGTATGGACGCCCTGACCCACGCCATTGAGGGGTATATCACCGCCGGCCACTGCGCCATCTCCGATATGTTCCACCTGGAGGCCATCCGGCTCATCTCCGCAAACCTCCGCGCCGCCGTCCGGAATGACCCCGACGGGCGGGAGGGCATGGCGCTGGGCCAGTATATCGCGGGAATGGGCTTCTCCAACGTCGGGCTGGGCATCGTCCACTCCATGGCCCACGGCCTTTCCGCCCTCTACGACACGCCCCACGGCGTGGCCTGCGCCATTATCCTCCCCACCGGCCTTATGTACAATGCCCCTGTGGCCGGCGAGCGCTACCGGGCTATTGGCCGGGCCATGTGCGTCCCCGGCATCGACAGCATGAACGACAAGGACGCCGCCGACGCCACCATCGCCGCGGTGAAGAAGCTCTCCGCCGACGTGGGCATCCCCGCCGACCTCAAGGGCATTTTGAAGGAGGAGGACATCAACTTCCTCTCCGAGTCCGCCTACGCCGACGCCTGCCGCCCCGGCAACCCGCGGGAGACAAGCGTGGAGGAGATCCGCGAGCTTTATAAGTCCCTGCTGTGAGGCGATCCCCCACCGCCAGCCCCTCCCTCTGGGAGGGGGCAGGGGGTGGGTACGATTTACCGATTCCGCTCTGTCATCCCACGCTCGCTTCCCCCCTGCCCCCCTCCTACGAGGAGGGGGCTTTAAAAGGTTGCGCCTGCGGCGCATTTTTAATTTGCCCGCTGCGGCGGGGACGCGGGCTCGAATCCCCCCTACCCCCTTTGCCCCAAAGGGGGTCAAAAAGGTTTTGCGCCGTTTTGCGGCGCAATTTTTTATAAAGGCGGCGCAAAGCGCCGCATCCTTATTCCCCTTGACCCCTTTTTCGGAAAAACTACGCCCGCAGGCGTGTTTCGGAGGCCAACCGCATAGGGTCCCCACGCGATTGAAAATCGCGTGGGAAAGGAGGAGCCAAGCCAGCGCCTGAAAGCGACCGAAGGGAGCTTGAAGCAAAGCGGCTTGAGCGACGACGTGGCGGCTCTTGGGCCGGAGATGGGATGCCGCCGCGGCGGCGGGGTATTCGAGCCCGTTGGGCGTAACTGGGGCTTTCAATAATCGGATTGCAGCACCACCCCGGTGCTTCGCGCCACCCCGACCTAGGAGGGGCAAAAGAGGTTACGATAACGAAGCGGTTCCGATAAACGCTCCCGCCCCCGTCTTTGTACCCCCTCCTCGTAGGCGGGGGCAGAGGGGAAGCGAGCGTGGGATGACAAAGTGGTCCGATAAACCGCAGGTTATAAACACCGCCGTAAAGATCGCTGTCCCCGGCGGCCCGCGTTCCGATGACCTCCCATGCCATAGTTTACGCCCCCGCCAACGGAAAAGCGGCCTGGATCGTTGGATCCGGACCGCTTTTCCGTATTGCCCCAATGTTATTTGATGACCATTTCCGTCTCGCCGTCGAAGAGGTAGACGCTCTCCATGGGGATGGAGAATTCGATGGTGGTGTCGATCTTGGGTGTGTCGTGGGGGTCGACCTTCAAAATGGCCTTGTCCTCACCGGCGGTGATGTAGACGTTGGTGTTGTCGCCCAGCATCTCGGTGAGCTCCACGTCGGCCTTGACCACATAGGCGTTGGGCTTGGAGCCCAGCTCGATGGCCTCGGGCCGGAAGCCGAAGACGATCTCCTTGCCCTCGAACTTCTTGGCCTTGTCGCCCAGCTTCCTGGCAACGTCCAGCTGATTGGCGCCGAAGGTGAGCTTGCCGTCCTTGAGGGCGCCGCGGACGAAGTTCATGGGGGGCTCGCCGATGAACCCGGCCACGAAGACGTTGACCGGCTCGTAGTAGAGGTCATAGGGGGTGCCGACCTGCTGGATGTAGCCGTCCTTCATGACGACAATGCGGTCGGCCAGGGTCATGGCCTCGGTCTGGTCATGGGTGACGTAAATGGTGGTGGCGCCGGTGTTGCGGTGGATCTGGGCGATCTCGGAGCGCATGGTCACGCGCTGCTTGGCGTCCAGGTTGGAAAGCGGCTCGTCCATGAGGAACACGCCCACCTTGCGGATGATGGCGCGGCCAATGGCCACACGCTGTCTCTGGCCGCCGGAAAGCGCTCTGGGATAGCGGTCCAGATAATCGGTGAGGCCCAGGATGCGGGCGGTGTTCTTGACCTTCTCCTCGATGACGTCCTCGTCCACGCCCTGGAGAGTGAGGCCGAAGGCGATGTTGTCAAAGACGGTCATCTGGGGATAGAGGGCGTAGCTCTGGAAGACCATGGCGATCTCACGCTCACGGGGGCCCATCTCGTTGGCGCGCTTGCCGTTGATGAGGAACTCGCCGTTGGAGATGTCCTCAAGGCCGGCCACCATGCGAAGCGTGGTGGACTTGCCGCAGCCGGAGGGGCCGACGAAGACGATGAACTCGCCCTTTTCGATCTCCAGGTTGAAATCGTGGACGGCGTGGAAGCCGTTGGGGTAGATCTTGTTGATGTTCTTAAGGGTCAAGTATGACATAAATTTGTCTCCTTACACATGATTTTTGCTGTGGGGTCAGGAAACAACGGTTTGATCTCGATCCGTGTCAAACCCGGAGGTGTGGATCTCCTCGCAGTGGGGCGCGATGAGCTTCTCCCCCTCCACACCCGTGAGCGTCACGTTTTTGACGGTGATCCTGCGGACGTTGTCGAGGTAGAGGCCGGTCTTGCAGCGCTCCGGCGCGAACTCCTGCATGGCGGGCCTGTCGGGCTTGGCGTTTTCGGCGAAGGAGACGCTGATGTTCTCCAGCGTCACGCTCTCGATGGGCTTCTCGGTGAGGCCGTCTATGTAGCAGGCGGCGACCTCGGCGCCGGTGCATTCCATATTGCGGAAGGTGAAGGAGCCCATCACCGGCGTCCTGTCGTCCACCGGCAGCTTCTCGCGGCTCCAGACGTACTCGTCGTGGGCGTCCGGGTCGCAGCAGTTGTACCAGAGGTTGATGACGATGGGCGTCAGGACCTTGTCCATGCGGATGTTGTCGAAGAGGACGTTGTTGATGACGCTGTCCTTTCCCCGGCCGCGGCGGGACTTGATGCGCAGGCCCCGGTCCGTGGCCTCGAACCAGCATTGGGTGACGGAGAGGTTGGTAACGCCGCCGGAGGCTTCGCTGCCCAATGTCACCGCACCGTGTCCGAACTGCATGAGGCAGTTGCGGATGGTGTAGCGGTCGGCGGGGGCCTTGTACTTCACGGCCATCTCCAGCTTGCCGGATTTGATGGCGATGCAGTCGTCGCCCACGGAGAACTTACAGCCGATGATGTTCACGGTGTCGCAGCTCTCGGGGTTGCAGCCGTCCGTGTTGGGGCTGACCTTGGGGGCGGTGATGAAGCAGTCCAGCACCGAGACGTTCTTGCAGAAGAACGGGTGCAGATGCCAGGTGGGGCCGTTTTTCACGGTGACGCCGTGGAGGACCACGTCCTCGCACCGGTTGGTAAAGAGAATGCGGGGCCGGGCGGCGGGGAAGCTGTCAAAATCCTGCCACCAGTCGCCGTTCTGCCCGTTGCCGTCCACGGTCCCGGGGCCCACGATGGCGATGTCCCGGCAGTGGGAGGCGTAAAGGAGGGACTGGTAACAGGGCCTCTCCAGGCCCTCGAAAGCCGCCAGGGGGATCTCCTTGCCCGTCACGGCGTCATGGGCGACGCCGGTGATGATGGGATAGCGCTCCCGGTCGGTGGAGCCCAAAAGCGTGGCCCCCTCGCAAAACTCCAGGGTCACGTGGCTCTTCAGGGAGATGGGGAGGGTGAGATACGTCCCCGCGGGGAAGATCACCCGCCCGCCCTCGGGAAGGGCGTTTATAGCCGCCTGGATGGAGCCGGTGTCCTCATGAACGCCGTCGCCCACCGCGCCGAAATCCCGCACGCTGAAGGCGCAGGGCTCGGCCCTGGTGTGGAGCGTCACGCTGTCCCTCCCCCCTCCCTCATGGACCGCCTCCACGCGGTAGTTGGTGTCAGG
This sequence comes from uncultured Oscillospiraceae bacterium, assembly GCA_947626385.1. Lineage (GTDB taxonomy): Bacteria > Bacillota > Clostridia > Oscillospirales > Oscillospiraceae > RUG626. The sequence continues at coordinate 5,096 of CANQSD010000124.1, forward strand.
CGTCAGGGCGAACAGGGAGAAGACGTTGGTGTCCCCGCGAAAGCGGGGCTCGCCGTTCACGAAGATCTCATAGGGCTCGGGGGCGTAGTGAGGGGTCGTGCCTGAAAACTCAAAACAGGCGGAGGAGCTGCCGCGGTACAAAATGTCAATCATTCCAAATACCTCATCTGCCGGGTTTTCTGGCGTC
>CANQSD010000125.1 GCA_947626385.1 uncultured Oscillospiraceae bacterium
CCCCCTTGGCATTTGAAGGCCGCGAAGCGGCCTTCAAAGCCAGTTTAATGTACGACCACCGTCGTCCCCTCCGGGATGTAGTCGAAGATCCACTGAACGTCCTCGTCGTACATACGCACACAGCCCAGGCTGATGGGGTAGCCGATGGAGGGGTCCTTCAGGGCGGTGTGGCTGGGGTTCCAAAGGCGGGAGTGGAAGGCGTAGCCGCCGGTGAGGAAGTACACCACCGGCCGGACGATGTAGGTGCTGTGGGTCCAGCCGTTCACCAGACGCTGGCGGACCTTGGAGACGCTCACCGGCGTTGCGTGGCCGGCGCGGCCCGTGCCGCACAGGAAGGTCTTGACCAGCCGCCAGTTGCCCTGACTGCCCTCAAAGATGTTGACCCGCTGGTAGGTCCTGTTGACCCAGATGATGTACGGCGTGTCGCTGGCGTAGCCCTTGGCGTTGATCCAGACGGTCTTCACGCCCGCGTCATAGTCGTGGGTCTGGGCCCACTCCAGGGTGTAGTCCCCGGCGTAGTCGTGGGTGACGACGCTGAGGGCGTACTCCGGGGAGACGCCGTTGAGCTTGGCGGCGGTCCGGGCCGAGGCCGCGGCGTCGTTCAGGGTCAGCCGGAGCTCCAGGCTCCCCGTGGAGTCGGCGGGCCGGAAGCCCAGGTCCCGGTCGAGGGAAACGGTGACGGGGTTGGGCCCGACGGTCACGGTACGGCTCTCCACAAGCTGTCCGTCGGCGTACCAGGAGGCCAGGCACGTCAGGCTCACCGGGTTCAAGACCGTGGCGGAGGCGGTGACGTGGGCCAGCTTGTTGTGGTCGGCGGCCCGAAGGTCGATGGCGGCGCCGGAGAGGAGCGCCCCGGTGTTCGTGAGCCGCACCACGCTGTTCCTGGCGACGCTCGTTCCGCCGGGATAGGTGAGGACGACCCCCACCCGCCGGTAATCGGACATACCGGGGAAGAGCTCCAGGGGAAGGTCGAAGGAAAAGTCGTTCTCGCCGTCCTTCACCCGGATGGTCCTGTCATAGCCGGCGGGGACGCCGTCCACGATCCAGGTGAGGGTGCAGGCCGCCTTCTCGAAGGCCGCGACGTTCAGCGTCACCGGCAGCGTGGCGGCGGCGTCAAAGGTCTCGGGGACCTCCAGCTCCACCCACAGCCCCCGGGCGTCGGTGGGGATCGCCTCCTGAGGGGCGCCGGGGACGTCGACCTTCACGGAACGGGAGGCGACGGTCAGGTCCCATATGTACGTCCCGCTCTTCAGCGCGCAGGCGTGCCCGCCCACAACGGCGGCGGCACAGCCCCCGGCGGCGGTGACGGTATTGCCCTCGCCGTCCAGCTCCAGCCGGGAGAGGTACGCCTGGGCGGTGACCGTGTTGTCCTCCGCCCGGTCTGTGAGGGTCAGGGCCGCGTTGGCCCCGCCGGCGACGGTGACGGTGTTCCCCCGGCCGGAGACGGCCAGGGCATCGGCGGAGGACACCGTCACGGTGTGGCCGTCAGCGGTGAGCTCCACCCGGTCGGCGTTGCGGACGGTGACGGACTCGGGCGCGCCGGGGGCGATGACCAGGGTCCCCACATGGCCGCCCTCCAGCGACAGGCTGTCGCCGGCGCCGCCGGCCAGAACGAGGCGTTCGATGTCGGTGCGGGCATCGGTGAGGACGGCGGCGTCCTTGGCGAGCACCACCACCGTCCCGGCCTTGACGCCCCGCAGGTCCGTCTCCCCGGCCCCGCAGGCCAGCCACACGGTCTTACTGAGCGTCTTCCCCGAAAGCCCCTTGGTGCTGAGCAGGACGGCGGCGCCGGGGAGCTCCTCCGCCGGGGCGTCAAGAGTGGCCTCCGCTATCCGCAGGATCATGGTCACAAGCTCCGCCCGGGAGACGGAGGCGTAAGGATTCAGCCGCCCCGCGGAGCCGTTGACATAGCCCGCGGCAACCAGCGCCGCCGCGGCGGGTCTGTCCGCGTCCGCCAGCGTCCCGGCGTCCGAGAACGCGTCCAGCGCCGCGTAGTCAGGCTGGGCGGGGATGAGCCGAAAGGCCTGGGCCAGGATGTTGAAGGCCCTGGCCCTGGGGAAGCTGAGGCTTTCCAGCTCGTCATTGCCGAAATCGATCTCCATAGCCCGGGCCGCGGCGGCGTAGCCGGCGTACCACGTCCCGGCGGGCACGCCCTGATCCTCCGGCCTCACCTGGGCGTCCGGCCACAAAAGGCGGCACAGGATGGTCAGGGTTTGAGCCATGGTGGCCGGTTCGTCCGGGGCCAGAAGCCCCAGCTGGTTGCCGCTCAGCAGTCCCTCGGCCACGGCCCTGCGCAGATAGGGCTCCGCCCAGTGGCCCACGCCGTCCGGGAACGCCTCCAGCTCCAACGCCCCGGCGCTCAGGGAGAGGGCCAGCGCGCAGACAATCAGGAGCGCCAGAAACCGCGCGCTCTTTTTCAAACCGTGCATGGGTATCACCTCAAATCACAAAATGGGTCCAAACAGGTCTAAATAAGTATTTTATTAAAAATTTTCCGATTCGTCAACGCTTTTGCGCCATTTTTCGACACTTTTTTCCCACCCGGTCCCCCCTTTCCCCCTTGTCGGACGGGGGCCTGGAAGAAAAGGGTTGACGCGGCGGCGCGTTTGCGGTATGATGGGGTTTAAGAATGGACATTCCGGCAAACCGGTATGGATGATTTGGGCTCACGGCCCATGGAGGGAACGGGAAAAATGAAGGTCTTCAAGGAAAATATCTATGCGCTCACCGGCCTTTCCAGACCGGACGGCGCCGCCGGAACGCTGACGGCCTACGTGCCGGAGGGTCCGGCCATGCCCCTGGTGGTCAAAAGGACCCGGCCGGCGGTGCTGATCCTCCCCGGCGGGGCCTACGCCTGGTGCTCGCCCCGGGAGGCCGAGCCCGTGGCCATGCGCTTTTGCGCCCACGGCTGGGCGGCCTTCGTGCTGGAGTATTCCTGCGCGCCCCACCGCTTCCCCACCTCCCTCCGGGAGGCCGCGGCGGCCATGAGCTATATCCGGGAAACCGCCCGGTCAAACGGCATCGACCCCCACATGGTAGCCGCCGTCGGCTTCTCCGCCGGCGGGCACCTGTGCGGCACCCTGGGGACGATGTACGACTGCCCCGAGGTCCGCGACATCGCCCCGGCGGAGACGGTCCGCCCCGACGCCCTGGGGCTTTGCTACCCCGTGGCGGTGAGCTGGGGCCCCACCCATGAGGACAGCTTTGAGAACATCTCCGGCGGGGACCGGGCACTCCGGGCGCGCTTGAGCCTGGACAAGCTCGTCCGGCCGGATATGCCCCCCACCTTCCTCTGGCACACCAGGGACGACAACGCGGTACCCAGCCGCAACAGCCTCCTGACAGCCGCCGCCCTGAGTGAACAGGGCGTGCGCTACGCCCTGCACATCTACGACCACGGCCGCCACGGCGTCTCCACCGGGGACGTGGTCACGAACCCGGAATTCGACGTGCCGGCCCTGAGCTGGGACGTCGCCGGCTGGCCGGAGGCGCTGACCCGCTTCTTTGAGGAGACGGGCCTTCGCATCCGCGACGAGGAGGTGGCGCGATGAACTCCATCCTCTACGTGGGGGAGCACGCCAAGACCTTCGAGGTGCTGTGGCACACCCACCAGGAGTGGGAGCTGGTCTACTGCACCGGCGGGGAGGGCGTCTTCCAGTTTGAGGGGGGCGCCGCCGTCGCCTACCGGGAGGGGGACGTGGTGGTCATCCCGCCCCGGACGCCCCACACGAATATAAGCTCCGACGGCTTCACAAATATTCATATGCGTATGGACACACCGGCTTTTCACGCCAAGAGCGCCTTCCGTATGTCCGACGACGCCGAGGGCCGCTTCGGCTTCGCCTTTCGGGAGGCCAAGTATTATTACGGCGCGGACGTGACGAAAAAGGAGCTGGTGCTGGAGGCCCTGGGGGACCTGATCGCCAGCTACTTCATGGTGCGCCTCTCCAACTCCGGCTTCTCCGAGCCCGTGGAGCAGATCCGGGTCGCCATCATGCACTCCTACACCCAGCCGGACTTCGCCCTGGACGAGACGATCCGGGAGCTTCCCTTCCACTACGACTATGTGCGCAAGCTCTTCAAAAAAGAGGTGGGCGTCACGCCCCTGGAATACATGACCGGCCTTCGCATGAAGAAGGCGGAGACGATGCTCTCCTCCGCCTGGAGCCGGGACTACTCGGTGGCCGAGGTGGCGGAGATGTGCGGCTACTCCGACCCCCTCTACTTCTCCCGTGTCTTCAACAAGCACTACGGCTGTTCCCCCTCCGCCTTCGCCAAGCGCTGTGCCGCCAGGCCGGACGCAAATTTGAACGAAAAACCTCTTGATTAAGTGATATACTGCTGGTATAATGGATAAAAATGACGCCGTGTTTTGTGCGTTTGCACAAACCCGACGAAAAACGAATCTGATTAGGAGGGATCTCTATGCATATCAATTTCGACGTCCGCTACGCCAACCACCCCGATGACTCCAAGCACTACACCACCGCCGACCTGCGCCGGCACTACCACATCTCCCACATCTTCGAGCCGGACTCCATCAACCTCACCTACTCCCACCAGGACCGCATCATCGCCGGCGGCATCATGCCGGTGGAGGAGGACCTGGTCCTGGGCTCCTTCAAGGAGCTGGCGGCCCCCTACTTCCTGGAGCGCCGGGAGCTGGGCGCCATCAACATCGGCGGCCCCGGCGTCATGGTGCTGGACGGCGTGGAGTACAAGGTCAGCACCAAGGACGGCATCTACGTCGGCATGGGCACAAAGGAGCTTGTCTTCAAGTCCGAGGATAAAGCCAACCCCGCCAAGTTCTACGTCAACTCCTCCCCCGCTCACCGCACCTGCCCCACGGTCCTCATCCCCATGGAGAAGGCCCGCTACAACCACCTGGGCAGCCAGGAGACGGTGAACGAGCGCATCCTGCGCCAGTACATCCACCCCGCCGTGTGCGAAAGCTGCCAGCTTTCCATGGGCATGACCGCCCTCCTCCCCGGCAATGTCTGGAACACCATGCCCAGCCACACCCACGAGCGCCGCATGGAGGTCTATATGTACTTCGAGGTTGCCCCGGACCAGTGCGTCTTCCACATGATGGGCCAGCCCCAGGAGACGCGGCACCTGGTGATGCACAACGAGGAGGCCGTCATCTCCCCCAGCTGGTCCATCCACTCCGGCGTGGGCACCGCCAACTACACCTTCATCTGGGGTATGTGCGGCGAGAACCAGGACTTTGACGA
>CANQSD010000126.1 GCA_947626385.1 uncultured Oscillospiraceae bacterium
ACGACGCCTTCGAGGCCGCCAAACGTCTGGCTGAAAAGGGCCTGTGCCCCGCCTTCCGGGACAACACCGTCCGGGCGGACAAGCTCATGACCCGCGGGGAGCTGGCGGAGACGATCTTCGGCTGGCCCGCGGCGAAACGGCGCGTGGAGCGCATCCAGAAAAAGCAGGGCCCCTGGCCCTCCGGCCTCCCCGCCGACCACCCCTACGGTGCGGCGGTGGACATGGCCATGGAGAAGGGCATCTTTCCCCAAACCCCCTCCTTCGCCTCCGACGCCCCGGTCACCGAGGCCGACCTCACCACCCTCGCCAAGGTCCTCACCGGCGCCCCCGCCCCCCTTCCCCCCACCATCCGGCGTGGAGATATCTTCAAGATGCTGGCGGGGATGATGAAGTAGGGGCCGCCGCACCAAAGCCCCTCCCTCTGGGAGGGGTGGCCGCGCGAAGCGCCGGCCAGGGTGGGGGCGTATATCCCACGTCGGCGGGGAAAAGGTTTGCGCCTGCGGCGCATTCTTATATTCCCCACCCGCCCGCCCCCGCCGCCGCACGGAACCACCCCTGCCGCTTCGCGGCTGCCCCCTCCGTTGGAGGGGCTGACATGTCGGGGAATGGTGCGGGTTATCGGAACCGCTCAGTCCCGTAACCCTCGCTACCCCCCTGCCCCCTCCTACGAGGAGGGGGCCCTGAGACGGGGGTTGGGTGCGGGTTAACGGAACCGTTCCGGTATTGCAACATCTTTAGCCCCTCCTAGGTCGGGGTGGCCGAGCGAAGCGAGGCCGGGGTGGTGCTGCACTCCGATAACCGTTAGCCCCAGCGACGGGCCACAAGCTCGAATACCCCGCCGCCGCGGCGGCACCCCTTTTTCCGAAAAAGGGGTCAAGGGGAACAAGGTTGCGGCGCTATGCGCCGCCTTTATAAAAAATTGCGCCGCTATGCGGCGCAAACCTTTTTAAGCCCCCTCCTCGTAGGAGGGGGGCAGGGGGGTAGCGAGGGTCAGACAACAGAGCGGTATCGAAACCCTCGATCCCTCAGTCTCGCTTCGCTCGACAGCTCGTCTCCGCGCTAAGAGCCGCCCCCTTCGGGGTGGTCGCGCTCCGACACGCGCCTGCGGGCACAGTCCTTACGGAGGGGAGCCTTTTTAAAAGGTTGCGGCTTCGCCGCCGTTGAACCCAATTGCGCCTCCGGCGCAATCAAATCAAAAATACACGCCGCCAAACGGCGGGATCATTCAATTCCCATACGACCACAGATTCCTGATCTCCCCCTTGATCTCCTCATACGTCCAGGTTTTGCAGTTGGAGGGGCGGTAGGGGTCGAGGACGGTGAAGCCGGCGTCGGTGCAGGCGGTGAGGACGATGTAGTGGCCGGTGTCGGTGAAATGGCCGGGGCCCATGATGCAGATGATGGGGCGGCCGGCCGTGAGCTCCGCGCGCATGGTGGCCTCCCAGAGGGGGAGCTCCTTGGGGCGCAGGCCCAGCTTTTCCGCGCCCTCGGAGAAGAGCGCCCAGGCGGTGCCGTTGCCGGGGACGCAGTAGCCCTCGTCGATGGCGAAGGAGGCTATGTACGCCGGGGTCAGCGTGCCGTCGCCGGTGAGGCCCATGGCTACCATGGAGAGGGCCGTGGGACCGCAGCCGGTCCAGCCCAGGAGCCCGTCGCCGTAGCGGCAGTAGCCCCAGCGGCTGTCCCACTGGGTGTAATAGGGGACGCTCCCCGCGGTGAGCTCGCCGGTGAGGTCCAGCGTCAGGTCATAGGGCGTGACGCCGGAGTAGCCGTCCAGGTACGCCTGCGCCTCCGGGTTTTTCTCGCCCATGACGCGAAACGCCTCCCGGAGGTCGTCGTCGCTGATGGCGGCCAGCGCCCGGTGGCGGTTGACGGCGCGCCTGACCGCGTCCGCGCCGCCCAGGGCGAAAAAGAGGCCGGCGGCCACGGCGAAAAGCAGAAGAACGCAGATGAGAACGGGGAGGACCCGTCTTTTTTTGTTCACGGATATACCTCCTTCAGGCTGACCTCCGCCTTGAAGAGGTCGCCGTCGACGGTGATGTTGAAGGCACCGCCCATGAGCTCGGTGAGGGAGAGAGCGATGCTGAGGCCCAGGCCCGAGCCCTCGGTATGGCGGCTGCGGTCGCCCCGGACGAAGCGCTCCATGAGCTCGTCGGCGGGGACGTTCAGGCGGTCCCGGGAGATGTTTTTGACGGAGAGGACGCCCTGCCCGTCCAGCCGCCGGACGTCGATGTAGACCCGCGTCCCCGGCTGGGCGTACTTGACGGCGTTGCCCAGGAGGTTATCCAGCACCCGCCACAGGTGCCGCCCGTCGGCCAGGACCGTGACGGGCTTGTCGGGGACGGTGACCACGGGCTCCAGGCCGCTTTGGGCGAACCTTTCGGCGTACTCGGCCACCGCCTGACTGATGAGCTCGGCGGTGTTGGTGGGCACAAGCTCGGTGGGGAGATTGCCGGTGCTGGCCTTGCTGGCCTCCACCAGGTCCAGGGTGAGGCGGCGGAGCTTGTCCGACTGGCGGGCCAGGACGTCCAGATACTGCCGGCCCTCCTCCTCGGAGTGGGGCTTTCGCAGGAGGTCCACGTAGTTGACGATGGAGGTGAGGGGCGTCTTGATGTCGTGGGAGACGTTGGTAATGAGCTCAGTCTTTAGACGCTCGGAGCGCATCCGTTGTTCCACGGCGGCGCTCATGCCGTCGCCGATGGAGTTGAGGTTCTCCCCGTGGCGGCGGTAGTCGAAGTACATTTTTTTCGTGTCCACCTTCGTCTCCAGCGCCCCGGCGGCCAGCTTCTCCCCGGCCCTTTTGAGCACGGTAAACTGGTGCGCGCCCAGGACGAGCACGGAAAAGGCCGCCAGATTCACGGCGCACAGGAGCACGAATCCGAGAACGACGTCGCTGCCCATGCCCTCCAGGAAGATGAGGACACCAATAAAATCAGCCAGAAAGTACCCCGCGAAGCCCAGCGCCACGCGCCATTCCATCCACAGCGCCCGGAAGAGCCGCAGAAGGAACCGCCCCACGGCCTTGAGGCACCGCCAAATAAGCCGCAGGAGCATGAAAACAACGGTGTTGCGCCACCAGCCCCCGGCCTTTACACGGGCGGAGAAGGTGTAGAGCACATAGACGACGGTGAGCAGGATGAGAACGGCGCCCACGATCACCACGCCCAGCACGAAGAGGTCGTCCCCGCCGGACTCGGAGATGATCAGGCAGAGCATCCCGACGGCCATGGCCCCCGCGCCCAGGGTGACGTCGAAGGGGACCTTGTCCATGGGGCTCAGAACGATGCCCTCCCGGTCCCCGCGCCGGCCGGCGGCGGCCATGAGGTAGACGAAGAGCACGATGAAGAGCACCAGTCCCACCACCGCCAAGGCGATGGCGCCGTAGCGGTAGTCGAAGGCGAACTCATAGAGCAGCCGCCCGCCGCCGGAGGAGAGGTAATCGTACCTGTATGTCGAAAGCCAGCCGCCGTCCAAAAGGTACTTCATGGCCTGGGCGTAGCCTGTGATGTTGTCGGGCAGGTTGTAAAAATAAGCGTCGTAGGCCAGGACGGCCACCGCGCCGTAAAACCCGGTGAACAGGCTGTCCAGGGTCAGCAAAAGCACCGCCAGGGCCTTCATGGGGAAGGAATAGACCGCCTTTTTCATTTCATCACCTCAAATTTGTACCCCTGCCCCCAGACGACCTTGATGTACCGGGGCTCGGAGGGGGTGATCTCGATCTTCTCCCGCAGGTGCCGGATGTGGACGGCCACGGACGCCTCCGCCGAGAGGGCGTACCCGCCGGAGACGTGGGCGTAGATGGCGGAGGAGGAGAAGACCTTGCCGGGGTTTTGCATCAAAAGCCGCAAAATGGCAAACTCCGTGGGCGTGAGGGAGACGGCCTCGCCGTCCACCGTGACGCTCTTGCCCGCGTCGTCCAGGTCCACCCCGCCGATGACGATGTGGTCCGGCCGCCGCTCCATGCCGCCGAGGGTGGTGTACCGCCGGAGCTGGCTCTTCACCCGGGCCAGGACCTCCACGGGGTTGAAGGGCTTGGTGATGTAGTCGTCGGCCCCCACGTCGAGGCCCAGGACCTTGTCGGTGTCCTCGCTCTTGGCGGTGAGGAGGATGATGGGGATGTTGCATTCCTGCCGCAGGCGGCTGGTGGCGGAGATGCCGTCCAGCTCCGGCATCATGATGTCCATGAGCACCAGATGAATGTCGTGGGCCCGCACCATCTCCAGCGCCTGCGCCCCGGTGTACGCCTCATAAAGCCCGTACCCCTGCCCGGAGAGATAAATCTTCAGCGCCGAAACAATGTCCCGGTCGTCGTCGCAAATCAAAATGTTTTCCATATCCCTTCACGCTCCCTTTCCCGTTGTGCCCCTATTATACCGCCGAAAATCTTAGGAGAAAAGGGGAAAATCGTTTAAGAAACATTAAAGGCGGGGGAATTTTGAAAGGTCTGATAGACGTCCCCACCCTGTACGTCGCGGGGTATCGGAAGCGCTCAGTCTCCCAACGCTCGCTACCCCCCTGCCCCCCTCCTACGAGGAGGGGGCTTAAAAAGGTTTGCGCCTGCGGCGCAGTTTTGGATTTTCCGCTGCGGCGGGGACGGGGGCTCGAATCCCCCTGACCCCCTTTGCCCCAAAGGGGGTCAAAAAGGATGCGCCGCTATGCGGCGCAATTTTTTATAAAGGCGGCGCGAAGCGCCGCAACCTTATTCCCCCGACCCCTTTTTCGGAAAAACTACGCCCGCAGGCGTGTTTCGGAGGCCAACCGCATAGGGTCCCCACGCGATTGAAAATCGCGTGGGAAAGGAGGAGCCAAGCCAGCGCCTGAAAGCGACCGAAGGGAGCTTGAAGCAAAGCGGCTTGAGCGACGACGTGGCGGCTCTTAGGCCGGAGATGGGGTGCCGCCGCAGCGGCGGGGTATTCGAGCTCGTTGGTCGTCGCTGGGGCTTCCGGTAAACGAGACTTACAGCGTGCGGGCCGCCAAGAGAGGCGGCCCCTACAAGGTGTGTTTTTGGAACGGTTCCGATAAAACGAATCCGCCCCAATTATGCCGTAGGGGCCGCCACTCTTGGCGGCCCGTGTTTCGACGACCTCCGTGGTCACGTTTCCCGCACCCACCCCCGACACGCCAGCCCCTCCAAGGTCGGGGACAGCCGCGAAGCGGCAGGGGTGGTGCGTGCGGTGTCAGTTTCCAGCCTTCCCCCCAC
>CANQSD010000127.1 GCA_947626385.1 uncultured Oscillospiraceae bacterium
CTGGACCAGATCCAGGAGCTGGTGGCGGTGGAGGGGTTGAAGTAGTAGATGGCGCCGCCGGAGGGGTCGTGGCCGGAGAGGGCTTCGCGGGCGGCGCGGTAGGCGCTCTCGCTGACAGGCTGGTTCCACTGGCCGTCGGAAAGGCAGGAGAACGCGCCCTTCTGGTAGATGACCCCGGCCATGGTGGAAGGAAAGGAGGGGTGCTCCATGCGGTTGAGGACTACCGCCCCCACCGCCACCTGGCCGGCGTAGGGCTCGCCGCGGGCCTCGGCGGAGATGAGCCGCGCCAGGAGATTCACATCCCCCGACCCGGACCCGCCGCCGGAGGAGCCGGAGGGCAGGCCGATGGCGGCCAGCGTGGCGGGGCCGGCCACGCCGTCCACGGTGAGGCCGTTTTTGCGCTGGAACTTCTTGACGGCCTCCTCGGTACGGGAGCCGTAGACGCCGTCCACCGCGCCGTCGTAGTAGCCCCAATCGGAAAGGCGCTGTTGGAGCTTCTTCACCGTCTCGCCGGAGGAGCCGCGCTTCCAGCTCTGGGCGTGGGCCTCCGGGACGGTCTGGGCCAGGGCGATGAGGGCGATGTTGACGGCGAAGACCACCGCCAGCGCCGCCGTAAGCTTTCTTTTATCCATATTCCACACCTCAATATTTCTTTCTCAGCTTCCCCACGGCGCAGACCAGCGGGATGAGCACCAGGGCAAAGCTCAAATTGATGGCCGGGATGAGGACGTCCGACCATTTTTGAAAGTCGAAGACGCCCTCGGCGATGAAAAACGCCGCCGCGCCCGCCAGGACCCCCGTGGGGGCCACGAAGGCGGCGCGTTTTTTCGCGCCGGTGACGGTCCGCCAGATCTCCGAGACGATCATCAAAAGCGCCGCCACGAAGATGAAGTCCGTGACAACCCAGACAGCCACCACCACCGCCTCCACCCGCTCCACCACGCCGAAGACCTTGATGTTGCGTATCACGATGAAGAAGGCGTTCTCCATGCTGACGGCCAGATGCTCGCCGATGGTGCCCAGGGTGAAGAAGGTCACCCCCAGCGCCACCGCCGTCAGGCCCGCCAGCCACGGGAATCGGCGGGGGCGGGCCCCCGGCTTTTTCCGAACCCGGCCGCCCAGATAGAGGAAGTAGACAAACACGGTGAGCACGTTGAAAACCGGCAGGGAGCCGTAAAGGATCCGCTTGCCGTCCCGGAGCGTCACCGGCAGGAGCCTTTCCGCCGACACGTCGGGGAGGGCGGAGAGGAGCACCGCCGCCAGCACGCCCACCAGAATGGGCATCAGCACCTCGGCGGTGCGGCTCAGGGCCTTGGTGGACCCGGCGCCCACCGCCACCGCCACCAAAAGCATGACGACGATGAAGACGGCGGGGCTTCCGTTGGGGTAGACCGTAGCCAAAAGCCGCTCGGCGGCGCTGCGGCAGACGAAGCCCGCGTAAAAGGTGAGCCACAGCGCCGCGAGGACGTTGAAGGCCCGTCCCAGCCCGCCCCCCAGGGCCAGCTGGGCCATATCCGCAAGCCCCACGCCCTCCTGGACATTTTTCCCGAAGGCGTCCATGGCGGCCAGCAGCAGCCGTCCCAGCAAAAACGCCGGGAGGGGCGCCAGCCACGCCGCCCGTCCGGCAAAGACCACGGCGGAGGTGGGCAGGATGCGGATCATGGGGGAGAGGAGGCTTACGAAGATGAGGACGGTCAGTTGTCTTTGAGTGATTCCGTCAGCTTTTCCCACGGCGTCATCTCCTCCTTTTCCGCGATTTCGGGCGAATCCATGATGTCAAAGGTCCGCCGCAGGGCGCCCTCGACCTCCACCTCCACCGGCAGGGTGGGGAAGATCTCGGACCAGTCCCGGCCCATGGCCGCGAGCTTCATGGGGTGCTTCCGGGCCGTGATGCCGTGGAGGTCCAGAAAATCCAGGCCCAGCGTCTGGCTTCTGACCACGGCGGCCTGCGCCGCGTCCCTCAGCGTCTCCGACAGCGCCCGCTCGGCGGCCTCCCGCCAGCTCTTTTTCGTCACGTCCGCCACGCCCCGCAGGCTGACGAGCTTTGCCCCGGCGGTGATACGGACCTTGATTTTTGTGAGGGCCCCGTCCCCGTCAAAAACCGGCTCATAGGCCGTTTTCAGCTCCTCCACGGAGACGGTGGCGACGGTGTCCTCCACGGTGAGGTCCAGGTCCTTTGCCTCCAGCCGGGAGAGAAGCAGGAGGCACCCCAGCGTCTCCTCCCCGGTGAGAAATTCGAGAGTCGACCCGTCCTCGGTGACCACGGCAAAGCCGTCTGGCTCCAGGTTCAGGTCCCCACGGGCGTCGAAAAGCCTCTCCTCCTCCACGCCCCGGACGCACTGTATGAGGGCCACGCCGTTTTCCAGCAGGGAGACGGCCGCCTCCCGGCAGGTGAAGACCGTGCCCTCCCCCACACGGGCGATGTGGTTGGCAAGCCCCGCGATCACGTCGGCGGCGGAGGGATCGGACCCGGAAAGGCCCTTCAGAAGGTCACGGGCGGAGCTTCCCCGGACGATGAGCAGGCCGATGTCCAGGCGCGTCTCCGAATACCGCTCCACGTAGTCCAGGCACTCGTTGAGGCGCTCTCTGGCCATGTCCTCGCCGATGAGCAGATTTTCCGTGTGGGACAAAATGGCCTCCCGGCCCAGGGGCATCATGAGGAGCTCCCCCATGGCTGTGCCCAGGGAGGGGCCGCTTTTTTCCACCATCCGGGCGTCGTTTTGCTCCCCGGCGGTGCCGTAAATGGAGACGAGAACGCCGTCCTCCAGCGCGTCCGCCGTGAAGACCCGGACGAGCTCGATATTTTCGATGCGCCGGTAGTTGGAGAAGATGGTCAGGCCCTTAGAACAGCCCGTGAGGGCCAGCGTCAGGGCCAGGGCCAGGGCCAGGCAAATCGTCTTTTTCACAGCTTTGCCTCCCCGCCGTCCCCGGTCTTCAGCTCCGGCTCCCGGTCGCGCTTGACGGTCATGCTCTTTCGCAAAAGGGCGCGGCTTTGGTGCCGGCCCTCGCTCCCGGCGAAGGGGGACATATAGGGCACGCCGAAGCTCTCCAGGCTGGAAAGATGGTAGACGATGAGGGCGCAGCCCATAGCCACGCCGAACATCCCCAGAAAAATGGCCGCCAGCACCAGCAAAAACCGGCACAGGCGCAAGGCCGAGCCCATGTCGATGTTGGGCATGGTGTACCCGGCGATGCCCGCCAGGGCCACCACGACTACCACCACCGGGGAGACGACGCTGGCCTCCACCGCCGACTGGCCCACGATGAGGGCGCCGATGATGCTCACCGTCTCCCCGATGGGGCTGGGCAGGCGGATGCCGGCCTCCTGCAAAAGCTCGAAGGCCAGGAGCATCAGCACCACCTCCACCGCCGTGGGGAAGGGCACCGAGGCGTGGGCCTCGATCATGGACTGGAGAAGGCGGGTGGGGATCATCTCCTGGTGGTACATGGCCACCGCCACGTAGAAGGCCGGGGCCAGGAGCGTCAGCGCCACGGAGAGATACCGCAAAAGCGTCAGCGCCGAGGCCACGATGAAGTGGCCGGAGTGGTCCTCCGGGACCTTCATGAACTGGGAGAACGTGCCGGGGACCAGGAAGCCCAGGGGCAGACCGTCCACCAGCATCCCCACGCGCCCCTCCAGGAGGTTCATGCAAAACTTGTCCGTGCGCTCCGTGGAGATGACCTGGGGGAAGGGGGAGCGGTGGCGGTCCACGATGTTCTCCTCGATGACGGCGCTGGTCAGCGCCCCCTCGACCTCGATCTTCTCAAGCCGCCGGGACGCCTCCGCCACCAGCTCGGCGTTGGTAAAGCCGTCGATATAGACGAGAGTGGCGGAGGTCCTGGCGCGCTCCCCTAAGGGGAATTCCTTGATTTTCAGGTGGGGGTTGCGCAGCTTGCGGCGGACCAGGGTGGTGTTGATCTTCATCGTCTCCACAAAGGCGTCCTTGGCACCCTTGACCACCTTCTCCTCCTTGGGTGCGTCCACACCCCGGCGCTGGGGGCTCTTGACCTCGAAGGTCACGGCGCGGCGTTCCGCGTCGAAAATGAGGGCGCAAAAGCCGTTCAGAAGGTCGGAGGCGAGGTCCCCCAGCGTCTCCCGGCACTTGGCGGTGTAGACGTACACCGATCCGCCCAGAAGCCGCGCAATGGCCTGGGCCCCCCGGACGCCGGCGAAGCGCTCGGGGTCCGTGAGGGGGCGGATGACCTGCTCCGCCACGTCGGACCCGGACACCAGCCCGTCGATGAAGCAAAGCCGCGCCTTATTGGACGTGTCGCCCCCGATGTGCAGGTCGCGGCTTTCAAAATCGTAGCACCCAGCGAAGACCGCCTCCAGCGCCGCCACGGTGACGGGGGCGTTCTCGGCGACCTCGGGGGGCGCGGGTTCCTTTTTCAACATAGGCTCACCACGCTTTTTTCATGTGGCATTTATTGTGCCCGGCCCGTGGCAAAATAGTTTTGAAATATTTACAAATTTAGCTTGTATCCGCTTGACGCGGGCGCGACCGGCTGATATAATAATACGAAATTCGCACGAATCGGAGGAGGTGAGCGGATGTATCTGGAGACGGCGCGCCTGACGCTGCGGCACATGGAGACCGGGGACTTTCCGGACTACCTGGCCTACGCCACGGACGAGGAGACCTGCCGGATGCTGGGCACCTGGCGTCCCAGGGACGAGGCGGAGGCACGGGAGTCCTTCCAGTGGCTGATGGTCCACGAAAAGCGCTTTTACGCCATTATCCTCCGGGAGGAGGGGTGGTGCGTGGGGCACCTCATCGTCCAGAATTTCCCGGACGTAGGGAAGCTTCCGGAGCTTGCGGGCCTGGAGGGGCGGTCCCTCACCTTCTGCGTGGCTCCCGCTTACCGCCGCCGGGGCTACGCCGCCGAGGCCGTTGGCGCAGTGGTGGACTATCTTTTTGAAAAGCGCGGCGTGGATTACGTCAATTCCGGCTACTTCACCTTCAATGAGCCCTCCCGGCGCCTCCACGAAAAGCTGGGCTTCCGCCCCATCTCCCACCCCACCGTCCCCCTCCCCGACGGCGGCGAGGCCGAGGGGGTGGAGACGATAAGGTTCCGGGACCCCTCAGTCGCTTCGCGACAGCTCCCC
>CANQSD010000128.1 GCA_947626385.1 uncultured Oscillospiraceae bacterium
CCGCAGAACGCGGACGTGCACACGGCCGCCCAGCAGGGGGCAAACGCCGTGGCGGGGCGCGTGGAGGGGCAGGGACAAGAAAATACCGCCCCGGCGAGCGGGACGGCGAGTATTGTCGGACAACTTCGTTCGTCTATACCGCAGATGCGGCAGATGAAGGCTGTTGCTTCCATTTCGGGGACGGAGATTCCGTCCGAAGGCACGGCGGTAAGCAGGCTTACAAGCTTTATCAAGTCCATTGGTGGAAAAGTTACCAGAAACGGATTTGGGGACGTGGTGTTCTCGCGGTCAAAAATCAAGAGCAGCATCATCGGCCATGGAGCAAGTGCGCCCAAAATAGAGCTTTTTGCCGCCGTTCCTGAGGTTATTCGCAACGGTGCTCAAATTGGTTACGTAAGTAACTGGGAAGGTCGGAATTACGATTCGTATGTTTTTGCGGCTCCTGTTGACTATAAGGGTAGAACCACATATTTAGGGGTGGTGGTCAACAAAGATTCTCAAAGCAACAGGTATTATCTGCATGAGGCTGTTGATGCGGATGGCAATATTCTTTATCAGGAAGAAAGAGGCACCCCAACATCGCCTTCCGACAGCACTTCTGCCCTTACGGGTGACCTCGAAACTGTAGCGAATGTTGGGGGTGCCTCCAATGCTACTTTACCACAGTCTTCGCCGGATGTCAACCCGGAAATCAATGACAGCGGGCAAAAGGGGACCCCGGTGGCGGAGTCGAGAAGCATTCCGGCAGCCCTCAATGGGAGCACAGGCATAGACGGTTCCGTTGACCGAGGTCCCATGGACAGTTTAACACCGGGGGAGCGGTATGTCAATGGTATCGTGGAGGATCTGCTGAAAAACGCCAGGAGCGGCCGCGTGGATCTCTCAGAGGTGACGCAGAGGCTTGTGTCCAGGGGCGACACGAACCCGGAGGACGCCAGAGGGATGGCGGACGCCTACAACGCCCTTTTCTCCGGCGGGGAATATGCCGTCGACGCCGACGAGAAGATTTACAGGACCGGCGGGGAGACGGATCTGACCATTGACCAGCGGCAGGAGGATCCCTACCGGCTGGGCGACCGGAAGATCAATGCCTTCCAGTTCGACCACCCGCAGGTACATAAGTTTTACGCGGAGGCGGCCAGGGGCCTTCTCGCGGACCTCCGGGGAAGCGTCAAAGGGCAGAGGCTTTTCAACTGGGACGCGGCGGAGTACGGAGGCGGCCCGGTGGTCACCGGCATCAAAAGAAGCACGATCCCGCAGATCGAATTGATGCTGGACGAATATGGCATGACCTACGCCCGGATCGAGGACGTTCTGAACCGCATCATCAACGACCAGGGACAGGAGAATATCGCCGACGCAAAGCGGGTGGAGATGATCCTGGACGATATGCTTCAAAACGGGTACAGGGACATAGAGGGCTACCGGATCCCGCCCAATGAGGAATACCTGGCGACGCTCCGGGAAATGGGACAGCTGACGGAGACCAGGAAGACCGAAGATGACGATTTTGAGCTGCCCGGTTCCGGCGGCGACGGGCTGGGGGCGGCGAATCGGGGTTTTGCGCAAAGCGACTACAATGACTGGGTGGAAAACGCGGAACAGCTTCACCCGGAGGGGGAGGACGCGGCAAGGAACGCCTCCCTGCCCACAAGGAACCTGGACGGGGCGAAGACCTCCAAGGTGGGGCAAACGGTGATGGAAGCCGCCAATACGCCCGACGAGCGGGTCATCGACGTTCAGAACGCTTACCTCAACGGCAGGCTCACCATCGACAGCAGGGCCAATTCAAGCCTTGTGCAGGAGGCCGTGGTGAAGCTGAACCAGGACCCGGACAAGGCGCTCAACGACTGGACCCGTGACGTCCGGGACGGCAAGGTCAACAACAAGCTTGTGGCCATGGGCGCAGTGCTGTTGGATTCCGACAAGGTCAAAAATAACGGCACGCTGTTCATGGACGTGCTGACGGATTACGTGAAGCTGTGCTCCACCGCCGGACAGGCGCTCCAGGCCCAGAGGATCTATAAGGCGCTGAGCCCTGAGGGGCGGCTTTACATGGTCAAGAAGGTGGCCGAGGGGCTTACCAACGACACGGGCGTACAGATGGAGATCTCCGGCGAGGAGGCCGACGGCGTTCTCAGGGCTACGAGCGATGAGGAGATGGACGCGGCGCTGGAGCGGATCTATCAGCATTTGGCGGATCAGATCCCCTCCACGTTCAAGGACAAGTGGACGGCGCTTCGGTACATGAATATGCTGGGCAACTTCAAGACGCAGATCCGCAATCTGGCGGGCAATACGCTTATGTCCGGGATGAAGGCTGTGAAAAACCAGGTAGCGGCCGGCATCGAGGCCGTGGCGGCCAGATTCAACCCCGACATGGAGCGGACACAATCGGCCCGCGTGGGTAAGGCGTGGATGGACGCCGCCAAGGCGGACTTCGAAAACGTCCGGGAGGCCGCCCAGGGGAACGGGCGGTATGACGATACCTCCAGAAGCGGCATCGAGCAGGAGATCCAATCGAGGCGGCGAATCTTCAAGACAAGGCCGCTGGAGGTGTACCGGAAGGTCACCAACTGGGCCACCAATGCCGGGGACGAGGTCTTCATCAAGCACCACTACGCCAGGGCGCTGGCGGGGTACCTGAAGGCCAACGGGGTCCAGGTGGAGCAGTTCCTGGAGGGCAACGTCGACCAGCAGCTTCTGGACCGGGCCACGGATTTTGCAATCAAGGAGGCCCAGGAGGCAACCTTCCACGACAACAATGCCTTTTCGGATTGGGTCTCCAAAATAGGACGGAGGGCGGATACGCCGAAGCTTGCAAAGGTGATGGCCGAGGGTGTGGCGCCCTTCAGGAAGACGCCGGCGAATGTGCTGATGAGGGCGTATGAATACTCCCCGGCGGGGCTTATCGACACCGTCTCCCAGACGGTAAAGGCCGTCAAAGGGGACGCCACGGCGTCCGATGTCATCAACAGCGCGGCCCGCGCGCTCACCGGGTCCGGGATTATGGCGCTGGGGTTGGCCCTCCGGGCCGCCGGGTACCTGAGGGGCACCGGGGACGATGACGACGAAGAGGTTGACGCGCTGATGAACCGGCAGGACTACTCCATTGTCATTCCCGGCGCCGGCAGCTACACCATCGACTGGCTGACGCCGGCCACCATGCCGCTCTTTATGGGGGCAAATCTGTGGGATATCATCGACGACGGCGGGATGGACCTTGCGGACTTCGACGCGGTGCTGGCGAAGTTCACGGAGCCCATTCTGGAAACGTCCATGCTGTCAGGCGTCAATGACGCTATCGCCAACGTGAAGTTTTCCGAAAACCACCTGGGGCAGATGGCGGCTACTTACGCGCTGAGCTATATGACCCAGGGGCTCACCAATTCCCTTTTGGGGCAGGTCGAGAGGGCGGCGGAGCCCAATCGGATGACCACGTATGTATCCGGGGACAATGCCATTCCTGACTGGCTGGAGCGGATCCTGGGGCAGGCGTCGGCGAAGACGCCCGGTGTGGATTACCACCAGACGGAGTATCGGGACGAGATGGGCCATACGGAATCCAACGGGAATCTTGTGGAGAGGATCGTTGAGAATCTTTTAAGTCCGGGGTACTGGACGGCCAGTCATGAGGGGGAACCACTCTACGACAGCTTGCAGGAGCTCCACGACAAGACGGGGACCGATCCCTGGCCGGATGCCACGCCGCCCAAGAGCTTCACGGTAGACGGCGAGAAGATCACCATGGACAAAAAGGACAGGGAGCAGTACCAGCAGACGCGGGGCGATATCTTCGAGGAGCTTGCCGGTGAGATTTTGGGCGGAAAGACGGCCTTCACATCGGAGGAGCTTTCGCAGATCGTGGCGGGCGTCACCTCCTACGCCGGGGCGGAGGCAAAGCGGGAATTTTTCGACAATAAGGGCATTGACGCCAAGGTCTCCACAAACTTCGTCAATGACGCCGTAGAGGCCCATGACGGCGCGGATATCCCCTTTGCCGTGTATCTGGACTACTGGCTGCAATCGGGGGCCCTGGAGTACGAGAAGGGCGTCAGCGGGGCGAAGAAAAAGGCTGTGCTGGAGCTGATTGATTCCATGGACCTGACGGATGAACAGAAGGATTGGCTGTACCTGGGGGAGGGGTACTCCGAGAAGACTATCAAGGAAGCTCCCTGGCATTGAAAGGAGAACGAGCATGAAGACAGTCAGAGACGTATTTACGGCCGCCATGGGGCTGATGGACGAGCTTTCCGCCCAGGGGGAGGCGCTGACGAGCGACACCAGGGAGTATGAGTACCGCACGCCGGGGATCGTGAACATGATGGTCTCCGAGTACCGCATCCTCTCAGGCCAGCCGGGGGGCTTCGTGGCGGTGGAGGGGCTCGACGACTACATCCTCAAGATCGACGACACATACGCCCTGGGGGTCATGCACTACGGATTGGCGGCCAATCTCCTCGTGGACGAGAACCCCACCGCCGCCAGCTTCTTCGAACAGAGGTATGAGGAGCTGCGAAATATGTACTTTGCCCGCCGGCCCGCCGAGGACGGGGAGAAGGTCGTGGATCTGTACGGGGGGATCGAGTATGGGGAGTTTGGGGGGTGGTGAGGTGTCCACTTACCGGATAAAAAAGCCTGATTTCCGTAGCGGTTAGTTAGGTGTCCTTTTTGGTGTCCAGTTGAACCCTGTAAAAGCCGTTTAAAGCCTGCTGAATCTTCCAATTCACAAGACGAAAAACGGACATGAAAAAGTCCCGGAACACTTAGAGCCTCTAAGCGTTTCGGGACTTCCCCTTTGGTCCGAGTGACTGGATTCGAACCAGCGGCCTCTTGAACCCCATTCAAGCGCGATACCAAACTTCGCCACACCCGGTTATTTTTTTGTGCCCACGTATAATAGCATAGTTGCGCCGGTTTTGCAAGTACAAATTGAAAAAATTTTTGATTTTTCTCTTTTCGACGAAAAAAGTGCCCGGTTTCCGGGGTACGGCGACAGCATTTACTTTTTCGCCCCTTTGTGCTATTATGTCAACTGAGGTGAAGGTTGACATGGAAAAGATCATCGAAAAGCTGGAAAAGAT
>CANQSD010000129.1 GCA_947626385.1 uncultured Oscillospiraceae bacterium
AGGGCGTCGTCCAGGATGATGGGGCAGGGGTCGTCGCCGCCCAGGAGGAGGTCGCACATGGCAAGGCGCAGGGAGAGGTAGACCTCGTCCGCCGTGCCGTCGGAGAGGGCGAGGACGTTGCGGGACTCGGGGCTGGCGGCCTCCTTGGCGCCGGCGTCGAAGCCCTTATCGAAGGTGAGCTTTTCGTATTTGCCGGCGGTGAGCTTTTCCATGATCTGGCTGGCGCGGCGGCTGACCTCCGGGGAGAAGCGGGTCTGGATGGCGGTGTTGGCCTCCCGGAGGGCCCCCACGGCCAGCTCCAGGGCGTTGCAGCGGCGGTTCTCCTCCTCCAGGCGCTCGGTAAGGGCGCGGATGCGGCCCTCGATGACGGCGGGGTCCCCCTGGACGCGCTGGGCGCCGGTGGCCAGGTCGTAGGCGCGGGTGGCCTCGGTGAGGGACGCCCTCGCCCGCTCCAGCGCCGCCAGGGTGTCCTCCCGGTTGCGCATGGGCATGGGGAGATAGGAGTCGTCCACCTCCACGGTGTCGTCGTACTCGGCCTTCAGCGTCTCGTAGATGTTCCGGGCGGAGGTCGCGTCAAAGCGGGCGCGGGAGAGGTCGTCCAGGGCCCGCTCGGCCTCCGTCAGGGCCTCCTGGACCGCCTCGCCGGAGCTCACCTCCGGCATGAAGCGGGCGACGAAATCCACCGCCTCCCGGCCGGCCTCCTGGGCGGCCTCACGGGCGGCGTCGTAGCTTTGGCGGGCCGCGTCCCGCTCAGCGCGGCGGAGCTCCTCCTCCCGGAGGAGCGCCAGGTACGTCTCGTGAAGGGAGGAGAGCTTGTCCAGGCTCATAACGCCGTAGCCGGCCAGAAGCTCCTCCAGCTCGTCGGCGGCGGAGCGCCTTTTGGGGGGCTTGACGAAGAAGAGGATGAGGCCCGCCGCCCCCACCAGGAGCGAGGCGACGATGCCGATGAGGTTGAAGGAGAAAAGAGCGGCCAGCGCCCCGGCGGTCTTGAAAAGCGGCGCCAGAAGGCCGGTGGACAGGACTAAGCCCGCCACGGCCAGGGCCCAGAGGACGATGGGGATCACCAGGGGGATGCGGGGCTCTTTGGCCTTCTGAGCACGCTCGGCCAGGTCCCGGCCCCGCTGGAGGTCCGCCGCCACAGCTTTTTCGTCAAAGCCGTTGAGGGGCGACGCCTCCCGGCGGTTGGCGGCGTCCACCAGGGCCTTTTCCGCCCGCCACAGGGTCCGCTCGGCCTCCCCGGCCACCTTCTGCAGGGGGCCGATGGCGGCGGCCTTCTCCCGGATGGCGTTGGTGTCCTCCCGGGTCATCAGGCGCCCGTCCCGTGTGAGGAAGTCCGTGAGCTCCGCCACATGCC
Source organism: uncultured Oscillospiraceae bacterium (assembly GCA_947626385.1). Lineage (GTDB taxonomy): Bacteria > Bacillota > Clostridia > Oscillospirales > Oscillospiraceae > RUG626. Next base: position 1,355 of record CANQSD010000129.1, read on the forward strand.
TGTCCGCCGCGTCGGCGCTGACCCGGGCCTTCTCCAGCTCCTTGGCCGCGTTGCGCTGTGCCAGCTTTTCGTGGACCTTCAGGTCCTCCTGCATGAGCTCGATCTGCTTTTCCTGCCGGGCTATGTTGGCCCGAAGGTCGGCCACCGTCTCTCCGGAGGCCTCGATCTTCTCAAGCTCGGCCCTCGCCTCCCGCAGCTGCTGCTCCAGGGCGGGGATAGAGCCTGACTTATTGAAGCGCAGCCTGCGCTGCCACAGGCGCAAAAGCTCGTCGGACCGGGTGTAGGAGGTGTTCTCGTCGCCGGTGGAGACGAGGGCGGCGATCTTGCTCTCCAGCTCCGAGGTCTGGTTGACGCGGATGTCCGGGCGGCGGATGAAGGCCGTGCGCTCAAAGACCTGGCGGGACACGCCGGTGAGGGCCTCGCCGGCGGTGTCGCCGTCGTAATCGCGGATGAAGTCGGCGGTGTGGGAATAAACGGCGTAGAAGTTTTTCATGGGCGCAGTGCCCCGGCCCGTGCGCTGGATGGTGATCTCCTTGCCGTCCTTGACAAGCTCCACGGTGCCCACCATGGCCCCGCCGTCCCAGGGGCGGTAGCGGGTCTTCACGGACAGGCGTCCGGCCTTGTCCCGCTCGGAGGTGTCGATGCCGTAGAGCATGGCGTTCAAAAAGGCGCACCAGGTGGTCTTGCCGGACTCGTTGGGTGCCTCGATGATGTTGAGACCGGGGTCAAGCTCCAGCGTCTCGTTTTTCAGCTTGCCGAAGGTGGCCGTCATTTTGCGGATCTTCACGGTCTCCACTCCTCTCTGCCCTCCAGGGCGGCAAGGCCGTAACGGGCCGCCAGCAAAAGGGCCTCGCGGCTTTCCTCGTCCGGGGCCTCGTCGTACCGGGCCTTCAAATCGGCGAGGAAGAGGCCGGTCAGGGTGTCGTCCCCCGCCCCGTCCCAGACGCCCCGGCGGGGACGGGTGAGGTCCTTCACCGTGAGATGGAAGAATTTGTCGCCCAGGGCCCGCTCGATGGCGGACGTGTCCACCTCGCCGGAAAATTCGCCCTTCAAAAGGAGCCGCGCCACGTCCCCGGAGCTCCCCTGCCCCACGGCGGCCCTGGCGGCCTCCAGGGCGTCCGTAGCGTCGGTGAGGTCGGCCTCCAGGACACGGTACTCCCGTGTGGCCAGAGGGACGAAATCCAAGGCGCACGCGTCCTTCGTGATCTCCCCCCGGATGAAGCCCTTGGGGCCCGTCTCGTCAAAGCCCCTGCCCTCCAGACAGCCGGGGTAGGCGTAGGCGGTCCTCCCGGCCTTACGGATGCCGGAATAGGCGTGGACGTGGCCAAGGGCCAGGTAATCAAGGCCCGAGGCGGCGATGTCCTCCTGGGTGATGGGATCGTAACGGGAGGCGGGGGTGAGGTCCGCGTGGAGGACCATGAGCTCCACAAGGTCGCTTTGCGGGACGCGGAAGCCCCGCAGGAGGTTATCCGAACCCGTGGAGACGAAGCCCGCGCCCCAGACCCGCACGCCCAGCTCCGGCAGCTCAAAGGAGCGCATCTGGGGGACCTTGAAGACGTGGACGTTCTCCGGAAGGTCCATGAAGGCGTAGGGGGAACGGGACGTGTAGTAGTCGTGGTTGCCGGGGGCGATGAAGACCTGGGCCTTCAGGGACCCGAGGACGTTTTTCAGCGTCTCGCAGGTCTCCCAATACCCGGCGTTGGCGTCGAAGAGGTCACCGGCCAGGAGGACGACGTCCACGTCCTCCGCCGCGGCGGCGAGCTTCTCCAGAAGCTCCCGCTGTTCCCGCCGCCGCAGGGCCGCCTTCTCCTCCGGGAGGGAGTAAAAGGGCGAGTCCATGTGGAAATCCGCGGCGTGGAGGATTTTTACCATTTCTTTCACCTCCGGTCACATCAGGGGCGCGACGATCTTCAAAAGCCCCCCGAAGAATTTGACGTGGAATTTCTCGTGGTCGATGTCCTCCCTGGTCACCCGGTGGGACTTTTCCAGGGTGTCCTCAAAATCCGCCCGGATGTCCGCAAGGCATGGGGTGTCGATGAGCAGGGCCCCGCACTCGAAGTGGTGGTAGAGACTGCGGTAATCCAGGTTCACCGTGCCCACGGTGCCCATGCGGCCGTCCACAAGGAAGACCTTGGCGTGGACGAAGCCGGGGGTGTATTCATAGAGCTTCACGCCGGCGTTGACGAGCTCCCGGTAGTGGCTCTTGGCCAGCCAGAAGGCGTACTTCTTGTCCGGGATGTGCGGGAGGATGAGGCGCACGTCCACGCCGCGCTTGGCGGCGATGGTGAGGGCGGAGACGGTTTCCCCGTCCAGAATGAGGTAGGGCGTCATGATCCACACGTAGTCCCTGGCGGTGTTTATGAGGTGCAGATACACCGTCTCCCCCACCCGTTCCCGGTCCATGGGGCTGTCGCCGTAAGGGATGACGGCGCCGGGGGCGTCCAAGGCGATGTCCTCCGGCGCGGGGAGATACCGGTCATAACAGCACCCGGCGGCGCGCTCGTTGGCGTTCCACATCTGGAGGAACATGAGGGTGAAGGACCGCACCGCCTCCCCCCGGACACGGATGGCCGTGTCCTTCCAGTGGCCGAAGCGGGGCTTTTCGTTGATGTACTCGTCGCCGATGTTGACCCCGCCGGTGTAGGCAACCTTGCCGTCCACCACCAGGATCTTCCGGTGGTCCCGGTTGTTGTAGTGGGTGGAGACCAGGGGCCGCACCGGGGCGAACATCTTACAGCGGATGCCCAGGGCCTCCAGCTCCTTAGGGTAGGAGTAGGGCAGGTCCCCGAAGGCGCAGGTGCCGTCGTACATGAAGCGGACCTCCACGCCGGCCTGGACCTTGCGCTTCAGGATGTCCAGGATGGCGTCCCACATCCGGCCGGGGGAGAGGATGAAATACTCCATGAAGATGAAGCTCTCGGCGGACTCCAGGTCCCGGAGCATGGCCTCGAACTTCCGCTCCCCCACGGGGAAGTAGGTGACCTCGCTGCGCTCATAGGGCGGGAAGCCGGCGGTGGAGGTGAGGTAATGGGAGATGGACGCGGCCTCCGGCAGGGTCGCGCGCAGCTTTTTCGTCACGTCCCGGTCCTCCTCCGGGTGGAGGGGGAAGTAGGCCGCCGTCTCCCGGATCTGGCGGGAGATGGCCTTCTGCACCGCCCGGTGGCCCAGGTCCAGCTTGATGTAGAAGTAGAGCGGTATCCCCAGCACGGGCACCAGGGCGATGATGAAGCTCCAGGTGAGCTTCACCGTGGGGTCGGAGTCGGTGTTCATGATGTAAATGAGCATCAGCGCCGAGGCGAAGGCGGACCCTAAGTGGATGTACTCCCCCAGCCGCTCAAAGCCCCAGACCAGCAGCCCCAGCTGGATGAGAAGCAGCAGCACGATGAGAAACGTGCGCCCGGTGACGACGGCGAAGAAGCCCCGTTTGATTTTCTTTTTGTTGTCGGTGATCACAGGTGCGGACATGGCGCGCCTCCCTCAGATTATGTCAATCTTATTATAGCACCATATTCCCCATTGTGAAAGTCATTTTTTCTTTTTTCGTCAAAAATCCCGGCGTTACGACCGCCTTCCCTTCCCCCGGTCCAGGCCCAGCACCGTATCCGCCGAGACGCCGTAAAACCGGCACAGCGTCACCAGGTGCCGGATCGGCAGCTCGTTCGCGCCCCGCTCATACCGGGCGTACATGGTCTGGCTGGTGCCCAGGAGGTCGGCGATCTCCCGCTG
>CANQSD010000130.1 GCA_947626385.1 uncultured Oscillospiraceae bacterium
AATAAGGTTGCGGCGCTTTGCGCCGCGTTTATATAAAAATTGCGCCGCAAAGCGGCGCATCCTTTTTGACCCCCTTTGGGGCAAAGGGGGTCAGGGAGATTCGAGCCCTCGTCCTCCGTCCTTCGTCCCCCGTCCCCGCCGCGCGGAAAAGAAAAAAAGCGGCGAAGCCGCAACCTTTTAAAGCCCCCTCCTCGTAGGAGGGGGGCAGGGGGGAAGCGAGCGTGGGATGACAGACCGGTTCCGATGACCCGCAGGTTGTAAATGCCGCCGTAGGGGTCGCCGTCCCCGGCGACGCGCCCGTCCCTTCATCGATCATTTTTTCCGGCGGCTTGTACGTCGGAAAAAATACCTTTTGTTTTGCGGAGTGTGCGGCCCCAAAGGGGCCGTGCGCGGAGCAAAACAGCAGAAACCCCCGGCGTGAATTCTGCGGAATTCACGCCGGGGGTTTCGCACGTTTCCCCCTTGGCATTTGGAGCCCGTCAGGACTCCAAAGCCAGTTTCTTCGCGCTCTCCCCGTGCGACAGGGCGAAGGGGACGATCTGGTGGGTGGAGGGGGCGCCGGAGAGGGCGGCCAGGAGGAGGCGGACGCTGCCTTCGGCAAGGCGCTCGCTGTCCTGGACGATGGTGGTGAGGCGCGGGGTCAGGTAGCCGCCCAGGGCGATGCCGTCGAAGCCCATGACGGAGATGTCCTCGGGGACCCGCAGGCCCCGGTCACGGATGGCGCGGATGGCGCCGATGGCGGTGACGTCTGACATGGCGAATACCGCCGTCAGCTCCGGCATGGAATCGAGAAGCCTGCCCATGGCCTCATAGCCGGCGGAGACGGAGAATTTGGAGGTCACCAGCCCACGGTCCTCGTCGAAGTCCACCCCGTGGCGGGCGAAGGCCCGCCGGCAGCCGTGGAGGCGCCGGATGGCGGGGTAGGAGCCGGCGGCGTTCCCGCCCAGAACGCCGATGCTCCTGTGCCCCAGGCTCATGAGGTGCTCGATGGCGCACTCGGCGGCAAAGCTGTCGTCGGTGGTGATACTGGAGAGGTTGGCAAAGCCAAGGTCCTGGGCCGAGCTTGTGATCAGCACGCAGGGGAGGGTAAGCTGGGAAAAGCCCTCCCGGAAGTGGACCAGGTCCCCGCCCAGGAACATGACCCCCTCCGTGCGAAACTCCCGGGAGAGCCGGACGGCCTCCGCCACCTCGTCGGCGGATTCGTCCAGGTAGCTGATGACGAGATTGCGCCCGGCGGCCTCCAGAAGCTTCTGGAGGCGCTCCAGGATGGAGGAGAAGAGCATATTCTGCGCGCCCTTGACCACCACGGCCACGCCCAGCGCGGCCCGCTGCTTCAAAAGCTTTGCGTTGTTGTTGAGCCGGAAATGGTTGCGGCTCACCACGTCCATGATCTCCTGCCGGGCTTTCTCGGAGACGTTTGGCGACCCGTTCAGGACCCGGGACACCGTCGTCACGCCATAGCCGGCCTCGCGGGCTATGTCCTTGATGGTCACTTGATCGCCTCCCGGTCTGTTATCCCTTTACGGCGCCGGCGGCGACGCCCTTGATGATGTATTTCTGGCAGCAGAGGTAGAAGATGATGACGGGGATGATGCCCAGGAAGATGAGTGCCGTGGTCGCGCCCAGGTCCACGGTGCCGTAGCTGCCCTTCAGATACTGGATCTGGATGGGGATGGTCTTGTACTCGGTGAGGTCCAGCACCAGATAGGGGAGGAGGAAGTCGTTCCACACCCACATGATCTCCAGAATACCCACGGAGATGATGGTGGGCTTGAGCATGGGGAGCACCACCTTGAAGAAGGTGGCCACGGGTCCGCAGCCGTCGATGGCGGCGGCCTCCTCGATCTCGATGGGGATGCCCTTGACGAAGCCCACGAACATGAAGATCGCCAGCCCCGCGCCGAAGCCCAGGTACACGATGGGGATGGTCCAGGGGGTGTTGAGCTTCAGGGTGTCCGCCGTCTTGGACAGGGTGAACATGACCATCTGGAAGGGCACTACCATAGAGAAGACGCACAGGTAGTAGATGATCTTACAGACAAGGCTGTTGACCCTGGCTATGTACCAGGCGGCCATGGAGCAGAAGAGGATGATGAGCCCCGAGGAGGCCAGGGTGATAAAGGTGCTGTACAGCACGCACTTCCAGAAGGGGTAATCGCCGAAGGTCATGCCCTTGACGTAGTTGTCAAAGCCGGCAAAGGACTCCTCGTTGGGAAGGGCAAAGGTCTCGGTCTTCACGTAGGTGTTCTTCTTAAAGGAGTTCACCGCCACGGAGATCACGGGGAGCACGTAGATGATGCAGATGATGGCCAGAACGACGCTGATGAACGTCCGGAAGCGCCGCTCGTCGGCCAGGGTCCGCTGACGCTTTTTCGTCATTGCTGTACCTCCTTTTTCCTGGTGAAGGCAAGCTGGGCGATGCCGAGGCCCGCCACGAGCACGAAGAAGATCACGGCCTTGGCCTGGCCCAGACCGCGGCTGGTGGAGTTCTGGCCGTAGAAGGTGTTGTAGATGTTGAGGGCCATCATCTCCGTGGTCTTGATGACGGACCCGTCGGCGTTCTGGATGAAGGGCTGGCCTCCGCCGTTGAGGGCCAGGTTCTGGTCAAAGAGCTTGAAGCCGTTGGTCAGCGAAAGGAAGGTGCAGATGGTGATGGAGGGCATCACGTTGGGGATGGTGACCTTGAAGAGAGTCTGGGTGCGGCTGGCCCCGTCGATGCGGGCGGCCTCGATCATGTCCTCCGGCACGGCCTGGAGGCCGGCGATGTAGATGATCATCATGTAGCCGATCTGCTGCCACAGCATGAGGATGATGAGGCCCCAGAAGCCGTACTTTGTCTCCAGCAGGATGCTGGTGCCCCACTGGGAGAGGATGCCGTCGAAGATCATGGACCAGATGTACCCCAGGACGATGCCGCCGATGAGGTTGGGCATGAAGAAGACGGTACGGAAGAGGTTGGCGCCCTTTATCTTCTGGGTGAGGAAATAGGCCACCGTGAAGGCCAGGACGTTGATGAGCACAAGGCTCACGATGGCGAAGAGGGCCGTGTACCAGAAGGAGTGCATGAAGGTCTCGTCCTTGAAGGCGTCCAGGTAGTTGGAGAAGCCCACAAATTCCGCGTCCCTGGTCAGAACGAATTTACACAGGGACAGATAGATGCCCTGGAGGAAGGGCCAGATAAAGCCGATGGTGAAGGCCACGGCCACGGGGCCCAGAAAGAGCCACCCCCACCGCGCCATAGCCCTGCGGCGTTTTTTGTTCACGCTGGATCAACTCCTCTTGTAGATTTTCGCATGAAGGTCGTTTTTTTGGAGCGTATAGGGGAAAGGGCGGGCGTGAAGCCCGCCCTTTCTATAGGGGTTTTTCGGTCAATTTCGTGCGGGGATCAGCCCTTGGCCTTGGCGGCCTGGGTGGCCCAGCCCTCGACGATGGCGGTGCGGACAGCGGCCCAGGTGTCATCGGAGGGGGCGGCGTTGTAGGCGTTGAGGGCGGAGACGAAGGCGGCGCGGTAGTCGTCCACATTGGGCTGATAGTTGGTGGCCCAGTCCATGACGTAGCAGCCGGCCTTGGAATAGTCCTCGGAGGCCTTCAGGAAGCCGTTGGTGGAGGCGATGGCGTTCTTATAGGGCATGACGCCGAAGGACTCCACAAGGAGCTTGCTGGCCTCGGGATCGGTGACGCACCAGTACATGAAGTCAAGGGTGGCCTCCTGATCGGCCTTGCTGGCCTTGGAGTTGACGGCCCAGCAGTTCTCGGTGCCGCAGTTGAGGCCGGCCTTCTCCTCGCCGTCCACGCCGCAGTAGTAGGGGATCATGGTGGCGTTGGGGACGGAATCGGCGACGGCGGAATACTCCCAGGAGCCCTGGACATAGAAGACGGCCTTGCCGGTCTTGAACTCGTTCTGGGCGTCGTGGCCGCCGGTGGCGAGGTCGCCGCGGGCGACGGTGGAGTTGTTGACGCACAGGTCATAGAGCTGACGGAAGTTGTCCACATAAGCGCCGGTGATGGTGTCGGGGCACTCGGTCCAGGTCTTGCCGGCGGCCTTCTCCTCGTAGTAGTAGTCGAGGTTGATCATGTGGCCGGTGTAACGCCAGGAGGAGCTGGAGTCCATGTCGTTGGAGGTGAAGGCGTCAAAGCCCAGCTCCGCGGCGCGGGCGTGGATGTCCTCGGCGGCCGTCTTCAGGGCGGCGAAGTTCTTGATGTCGTCCAGCTTGTAGCCGGCCTTCTCCAGAAGGGTGGGGTTGACGATGATGCCGTAGCACTCGTAGCAGTAGCCGATGGACACCAGCTTGCCGCTGTCGTCATAGAGGTTGTAGGCGTCGGTGGAAAGCTCGTTGGCGATCTTGGTGCCCTTCAGGTCCAGAGCGTAGTCCTTCCAGGTCTTCACGCCGGCGGAGTTGCCGATGACGAAAAGCGTGGGAGGCGCGGATTTGTCCATCTCGCTGGTGAGGGTCTGGCTGTATGTACCGGAAGCGGCGGTGAGGATCTTGACCTCCACGCCCGTCTCATCGGTGTACATCTTAGCCACCTGCTTCAGGACCTCGTCGGACTCGGGCTTGAAGTTCAGCCAGTAGACGGACCCCTTGTCCTCGGAGCAGCCGGCCAGAAGGCCCACCGCCAGCACAAGACAAAGAGCAATTGCCAGAAATCTCTTTTTCATTGCATTTTCCTCCATTTTAAAAAATCTTGTGGAAACGTTTTGTTCCCGTTACCACAAGAATACGGCAAAAAGGTGGAAAAATCAATAGTTTGTTATCATTTGTTAACACTTTTGTAAAACTACTCAAATATTCCAGACGTTTTTTGTGCAGTTTGCCCCATAAAAATCCATTTGGACCCCCTAAAGCTGAAAACGTTTTCACGATTTAGCGGGTTCAAGCGCTAAAATGGGCCACCGTGGCAAAGCCCCTTTCGACCGGAGGCGCGCGAAGCAGAACAGATGGAAAGCCCCTTGTGAAAGTTCCGCAGACCGTTCACAAGGGGCTTTCCGCACAGTTCCCTTTGCCGGAAAAGGCCGC
>CANQSD010000131.1 GCA_947626385.1 uncultured Oscillospiraceae bacterium
CTCATTTCCCCACGCAGAAGCGGTGGAAGATGCGGTCGGTGAGGTCGGGGGTGAGGGAGCGGCCGGAGAGGCGGGAGAGGGAGGTGAGGGCGGACTCGAGCTCGGTGAGGACGGCGTCGGGGGTGACGCCGGACCGGAGGGCGTCCAGGGCGGCGCGGAGGGACGTGAGGGCGGCGGAGACCTCGGCGGCCTGGCGGGCGTTGGTGAGGATCTCGCCGGCGGGGGCGTCGGGGGCCTGGGGGAGGAGGGCCGCCACGGCGTCGGAGAGGGCGGCGAGGCCCTCGCCGGTTTTGGCGCTGAGGCTTACCGCCGGGATGCCCGCAAGCTCCGGGGGGAGCCGGAGACAGCGGGGCAGATCGGACTTGTTGAGGACGAGGAGCGAGGCCTTTTCGGCGAGGGACCGGTCCTCCTCGGTGAGAGGCCCGGAGGCGTCCAGCACCGTGAGAATGAGCTGCGCCGAGGCCATGGCCTCCCGACTGCGCTCCACGCCCAGCTTCTCCACCGCGTCGGCGCACTCCCGGATGCCGGCGGTGTCCACCAGGCGCAAAAGCGTCCCGCCCAGGACGCAGGTTTCCTCCACCGTGTCCCGTGTGGTGCCGGGGACGTCGGTGACGATGGCCCGGTCGAAGCCCAAAAGGGCGTTGAGGAGGGAGGATTTGCCCACGTTGGGCCGGCCCACAATGGCGGTGCGCACGCCGTCCCGGAGGAGGCGGCCCCGCTCGAAGGTGCTGAGAAGATTTTCCAGAGTTGCCTCGGCGGAACGGAGGGTGCCGAGGTACTTTTGGAGCTCGAAGTCCTCGATGTCCTCGTCGGGCCAGTCCACCACCGCGTGGAAGTGGGCGGCGATGTCCAGCAGGGCGGCGTACACCGCGTCAGTGCGGCGGGTGACCGCGCCGGACAGCTGTCCGGAGGCGTTTTTCGCGGCCTCGACGGTCTCCGCGTCGATGAGATCGACGACGGCCTCCGCCTGGGTGAGGTCCAGCTTGCCGTTCAAAAAGGCGCGCTTGGTGAATTCCCCCGGCAGGGCCTGACGGGCGCCGTTTCGGAAAAGCTCCGTCAAGATCGCCCCCAGCGCCGTGGGGGAGCCGTGACATTGGAGCTCCGCCGTGTCCTCGCCGGTGCAGCTGTGGGGGGCGCGGGCGACGGTGCAAAGAGCCGTGTCCAGCACCGCGCCGGATCTGTCGTGGATCGTGCCGTAAATAAGCCGGTTGGAGGCGGTATCGGTCATTTTCCGGCCGGATTTGGCCCGGAAAACGCTGTCGGCGCAGGCAATAGCGCCGTCGCCGGACAGGCGTATGATGCCGATGGCGGACCGGACCGGACCGGTGGCCACGGCGGCGATGAGGTCGCTCATGAAAGGGCCTCCAGCTCGTCAACCCACGCCTTCGCCGCCGCGTCCGAGGGCATCCGCCAGTCGCCCCGGGGGCTGAGGGCCACGCTCCCCACCTTGGGCCCGTCGGGCAGGCAGGAGCGCTTGAACTGCTGGGCGAAGAAGCGGCGGACGAAGGTCTTGAGCCATTTTAAGATCGTGGCATCGCCGTAGACGCCGGCAAAGGCGTATTTGGCCAGGCGATAGATCTTCCCCGGCCCCATGCCGAAGCGGAGGAAGTAGTAGAGGAAGAAGTCGTGGAGCTCGTAGGGCCCCACCAGGTCCTCGGTTTTCTGGGAAATTTCGCCGTTCTCCGCCGGCAGGAGCTCCGGGGAGACGGGGGTCGCCAGAATGTCGTTCAGCACCGCCGAGAGCGCCGGGTCCCCGCAGGTGTCGGCGTACCAGCCCACCACGTAGCGCACCAGCGTCTTGGGCACGCCGGCGTTGACGCCGTACATGCTCATGTGGTCGCCGTTGTAGGTGGCCCAGCCCAGGGCCAGCTCCGAAAGGTCCCCGGTGCCCACCACAAGGCCGTTTATGGAATTGGCGATGTCCATCAGGACCTGGGTGCGCTCCCGGGCCTGGGCGTTTTCATAGGTGACGGAGTGGTCATTTTCATCATGGCCGATGTCCTTGAAATGCCGGCGGACGGATTCCGTGATGTCCACCACCCGCAGCTCCGCGCCCAGCTTCTCCGCAAGCAGCATGGCGTTGGACTTTGTGCGCTGTGTGGTGCCAAAGCAGGGCATGGTGACGGCCAGCAGGGCGTCCGGGGGAAGCCCCAGCTCCCGCGCCGCCATGGCGGAGACGAGCATGGCGAGGGTGGAGTCGAGGCCGCCGGAGACGCCCACCACCAGCTTTTTGGAGCCCGTGTGCTCCACGCGCTTTTTGAGGCCCTGGGTCTGGATGGCGAAAATCTCCCCGCACCGCCCGTCGCGCTCGTCCTTTTCCGAGGGGACGAAGGGGCTGCGGGCCACGGGGCGGGTGAGGACGGTGTCGGTGAGCTCCAGATCGAAGGGGGCCCGCCAAAACTCCTCCGCCAGCTTTTCCTTGGTGAAGGTGGTGTTGCGGCGGCGGTCAAAAAGAAGGCGCCGGATGTCGATCTCCGATACCGTGAGGCCGGTTTTGAACCGGCTTTCCGCCAAAATCGTGCCGTTTTCGGCGATAAGATCGTGTCCCGCGAACACCAGGTCCGTGGAGCTCTCCCCCTCCCCGGCGTCGGCGTAGATGTAGGCGCAGTGGAGGCGGGCGGACTGGTTCTTCACCAGCTCCCGGCGGTAGGCGGCCTTGCCCACCAGCTCGTTGGAGGCGGACAGGTTCAGGATCACCGTGGCCCCGGCGCGGGCCAGGGCCGTGGAGGGCGGGTCCGGGGCCCACAGGTCCTCGCAGATCTCCACGCCTACGGCGAGGTCCGGGAGGGCGTCGCAGGAGAAGTAACCGTTGGTGTCAATACGCGTGTCAAAGCGCTGGCCCTCGAGCTTCACGTCGCCGCTCCAGCCCTCGCCGCCGGCGGTGAACCAGCGCTGCTCGTAAAACTCCCCGTAGTTGGGAAGGGCCATTTTCGGGCGCAGTCCCCGCACCTTGCCGCGATTGAGAACGGCGGCGCAGTTGTAGAGCTTGCCGCTCCACTGATCCCGCACCGGGCACCCCAGGGCGATGAGCATGTCAAGCCCCGCCGTCTCCTCCGCGATGCGCGTGAGGGCCTTGGCGGCGGCGTCGATGAGTGTGTCCTGCACAAAGAGGTCCCCGCAGGTGTAACCCGTGACGCAAAGCTCCGGGAAGGCAAGTATCTTCACGCCCAGCGCGGCGGCCTCCCGGCACAGCCTCACGATCTCCCCGGCGTTATACGCGCAGTCGGCCACCCTGATCTTCGGCGTGGCCGCCGCGACCTTCACAAATCCGTCCCGCATTTCGATCCCTCCGGACAGGTTTAATTTGTTTCAGTATACCACAAAAAACCGGAAAAGCAACGGTTTCCCGCTTGACAGGGGAGGTTTAATCTGTTAAACTTGGTTTAACGCATTAAACCCGGAGGCGTAAAAGAATGGACATTCCGAAAATCTTTGACAGCGAGTACCGCTTCTGCCTCCTGCTCTGGGAGGTGGAGCCGGTGAACTCCACGATGCTCACGAAGCTGGCGCGGGAGCGGCTGGGCTGGTCCAAGGCCACGACGTACACCGTCATCCGCAGGCTTTGCGAGCGGGGCGTTATCCGAAACGAGAACGCCACGGTGACGAGCCTTGTGACCAAGGCCCAGGTGCAGGCGGCCCGGATGGAGGAGCTGATGGACGGGACCTTCGAGGGGTCGGTGCCGGCCTTTGTGGCGGCCTTCGCCCACCACCGGGGCGTGACGAAAAGGGAGCTGGAGGACATCCGGCGGCTCATCGACGAATTTGAGGGGGAGTGAGCGTGGACGCGGTCTTTTTGAAGCTTCTCAACCTCAGCGTGGAGGCCGGCTGGCTGGCGCTGGCGGTGGCCGCCGCGCGGCTTTTGCTGGGCCGGACGCACACGCCAAGATCCGTTTTCTGCCTCATGTGGGCGCTGGTGGGCCTGCGGTTGGTCCTGCCGTTCTCGGTGGAGAGCCGGCTGAGCCTCATCCCCAGCCGGGAGGTCCTTCCCCTGGACGTGGCGCGGTATGATCCCGCGCCCTCGGTCCACACGGGGCTGGCGTTTGTGAACGAGGCGGTGAACCCCGGCTTTGCCGGCGCCTTCGCCCCGCGCCCCGGCGACAGCGTCAACCCCTTGCGGGTGCTGACCACCGTGGCCGGGTGGGTGTGGCTGGCGGGGCTTGTGGGGATGGCCTGCTATTTCGTGGTTTCCACTATCCGGTTGAAGCGCCGGGTGAGCGAGGCCGTGGAGACGGAGAAGGGCGTCCGGGAATCGGGGGCCGTGCCCTCACCCTTCGTGTTCGGCTTTCTGAGGCCCGTCATCTACCTCCCGGCAGGGTTGGACGGGACGGACCGCACCTATGTGCTGGCCCATGAGCAGGCCCATATCCGCCGGCGGGACTACCTGGTCAAGCCCCTGGCGTTCCTCCTGCTGGCGGTCTACTGGTTCGATCCGGTCCTGTGGCTGGCCTACGGGCTTTTCAGCCGGGACATGGAGCTGGCCTCGGACGAAAGGGTCCTCCGGGAGCTGGGGCCGGAGGCGAAAAAACCCTACGCCCAGGCGCTTTTGTCCGCCGCGACCCACCGCCGGCCCGTGGCGGCCTGCCCTGTGGCCTTCGGGGAGGGGCGGCTCAAGAGCCGGGTGAAAAGCGTCCTGCGGTGGAAAAAGCCCCTCCCGCTCCTGGCCGTGCTGTCGCTGGCGCTGTGCCTTGCGATGGGGGCGTGCTTCCTCACCGACCCCGTGGAGACGGGCACGGCGGACCTTGCGGGCGGGTACAAATTCGCCGGAGAGCTGCCCGAGGAGCTCGGACCCAACGTGTTCGGCATTGACCTTTTTGAGGACCGGACCTTTTCCTATTTTGAGATGATCTTCTCCAGCCACATCGGCATGGGCCGCTGGTCCTACGCCGACGGCGTCGTGACCCTCACGGAACGGCGCAGCCGCCTGGTGGGGGAGAAGTACGAGGAGTACGAGGCCGCCCTGC
>CANQSD010000132.1 GCA_947626385.1 uncultured Oscillospiraceae bacterium
CTTTTTCGCCCCCTCCTCGTAGGAGGGGGGCAGGGGGGAAGCGAAGGTTGGATGACAGAGCGGCACTGAACACCGCCGTGGGCGGCGGCCCGTACAGCATGAATTAAAAACAACCCCAAACCCGCCCGCACTTCGTCCTTTGTTCCCCGCCCACGCCGCGGCGGACGGCAAAAAGCAGGAAAAGGCACGCGCCCTTTCCTGCTTTCTCTTTTTGTTTGAACCCGAATCAATCCATATACCCCTGCGCGCACAAAAGCTCGGCCAGGAGGATGGCGCCGCCGGCGGCGCCGCGGAGGGTGTTGTGGCTCAGGCACACGAACTTATAATCATACTGTGTGTCCGCCCGGAGGCGGCCGACGCTGACGGCCATGCCGTTTTCCAGGTTGCGGTCCAGCTTCGTTTGGGGGCGGTTCTCCTCCTCAAAGTAGTGGAGGAACTGCCTGGGGGCGGAGGGGAGCTCCAGCTTCTGGGGCAGGGCGGAGAAGCTTGCCCAGCGGGCCTTGATCTCCTCCACAGTGGGCTTTTTGGCAAAGGAGGCGAACACCGCCGCCATGTGGCCGTCGGAGCACGCCACGCGGAAGCATTGGGCGGTGATGGAGGGGGCGTCGGCCTTGACGATGACGCCGTTTTCCACACGACCCCAGAGCTTCAACGGCTCCTGCTCACTCTTCTCCTCCTCGCCGCCGATGAAGGGGATCACGTTGTCCACGATGTCAGGGAAGGTCTCGAAGGTCTTGCCCGCACCGGAAATGGCCTGATAGGTGCACACCAGCGCCTTCTCAAGGCCGAATTCGTCCTTCAGGGGGTGCAGGGCGGGGACGTAGCTCTGCAAAGAGCAGTTGGACTTGACGGCGATGAAGCCCCGCTTGGTGCCCAGCCTCTTGCGCTGGAAGGGGATGACCTCCAGGTGCTCGGGGTTTATTTCCGGCACCACCATGGGCACGTCCGGCGTCCAGCGGTGGGCGGAGTTGTTGGAGACGACGGGGCACTCATGCTTGGCATACGCCTCCTCCAGGGCCTGGATCTCGTTCTTCTTCATATCCACGGCGGAGAAGACAAAGTCCACATGGGCGCAGATCTCGTCAATATCCGTCTCGGCGCACTTGACGGTGAGGTCCCTGGCGCATTCCGGCACGGGTTCCTGCATGAGCCACCGGCCCGCCACAGCCTCCTCATAGGTCCTGCCGGCGCTGCGGGCGCTGGCGGCCACCTCCGTGAGCTCGAACCAGGGGTGGCGGGCGATGAGGGTGACGAAGCGCTGACCCACCATGCCCGTGGCGCCGATGACGCCGACCTTGTACTTCTTCATACTTGATGCCTCCAGACAGAGATGATCTCTCAAAAAATTGTTCATTTTGACAGCAAAAAATCCGGCGAAAGAGGTAGCCAAAACGGAAAAAACGGTGTATAATGGAGTTTACATAAATTAAACTGCCGTTCCCGGCGCAGGTTCTTTTGTACTTTAACACAGGCAAGGGGCGGCTGTCAACGGCGAAATGACCAAGTTTTTGCCTGATCCGCGCGTTTTTTGAGCGCATAGGAGTATCGGACCTTTTTGGAGGACGCACATGAGACAAAAAATCAAACGGACCTGGGCTTTTGCCCTGGCGGCGGCGCTGGCGCTCGCCGTCGTGCCCACGGGAGTGACGACCACGGCGGACGCCGCCGGGGAGTACACCGCGCCCTATACCACCCTGCGCGTGGGGCTCTATGTCTCCACCGCCAGCGACGGAAGCCCCACCCAGAAAAGCTTCCCCTCCGCTAACCTCATGAACGCCAGGGGCCTGGGCTCCGGCTATGAGATGGGGTACTTTGACGACAACAGGGACTTCCACTCTCTGGGCGCGTTCTTCTCCGAGACGGAGATCACCATGCTCATGGACAGGACCATGGTCTACAACTCCGGCTCCAACTCCTACTCCGAGGGGACCGAGGGCAGCGTCGTGGTGGGGTGCGTCCATCTGAAGCTCAGCGGCAGCTACGACACCTACGCCGCCGCCAAGGCCGTGGCGGACGGATATCAGGATTCCTTTGTCCGGTATGAAAACGGGAAATTTTACGTCCTGGTGGGCCAGTATGTCTCCTCCGCCAAGGCCGCCGAGGCCAAGGACAGCCGGGGCCTCAACGCCACGGTGGACAGCGGCACCAGCCACACGGTGACGGTGGTGAAGTCCCGGACCAACAAGATCCTCTTTGAGTACGACTGCGGCACCGCCTCGTCCCTGGCGGTGAAGCCCATGGCCCCGGAGGGCGTCAAGGCCCAGACGTGGTTCAAGGGGTGCAAGTATTACGGTGCCTTTGCCTACCTGCGCAACACCGGCGGGAACCTCACCGTGGTCAACTACGTGGACGTGGAGGACTACGTCAAGGGCGTGGTGCCCTATGAGATGAGCGCCTCCTGGCCCCGTGAGGCGTTGAAGGCCCAGGCCATCGCCGCCAGGACCTTCGTCATGGCCAACATCACCAAGCACCGAAGCTCCGGCTTCGACGTCTGCAACACCACCGACTGCCAGGCGTATCACGGCACGGAGATAGACGGCGGTGCCAAGGCCACCTCCAATTCCGACGCCGCCGTGGACGAGACGCGCAGCCAGTACCTTGTCTACAAGGGAACGCTGTGCGAGACGAGCTATTATTCCTCCAACGGCGGGGCCTCCGAGAATTGCGAGAACGTCTGGACGGCGAAGCTGGACTACCTCCGGGGCGTTCTGGACCCCTATGAGAAGAACATCGCCGGGAGCGTGTCGGACTACTACTGGACCAAGACCTTTACCCCCGCCTCCCTGGGCCAGCGCCTCAGGGACATGGGCCGCAACAGTGCCGACGTGGTGCGGGTGGAGCTGACCTTCACGGAGGTGGGCAACGTCTACTCCATCACCTTCACCGATGTGAACGGCCGGAAGAACACCGCCTCCAAGAGCAGCGCCAAGTCCATTCTGGGCCTTCGGTCCCAGCGCTTCACCGTCAACGGCCTGGGGCCGGCGGCGGACGCGGGAGTGGTCTACGTCAACGGCGGCATCCCCCTGGATAACGGCCTGGACGGCGCGTACGCCGTGGGCGGCGCCGGTACGGCGGAGCTTCCCTCCGGGGACGTGTACGCCATCTCCGGCACCGGCACCGTGGACAAGGTGGACACGGCGGCGGTGACGCAGAAGGGCGGCGTGGGTGTCAATTCCGCCGGCAACTTTGTATTTTCCGGCTCCGGCTGGGGGCATAATGTGGGTATGAGCCAGTGGGGCGCGTACTCCATGGCCAAATATTACGGCAAAACGTATCTCGATATTCTCACCTTCTACTACACCGGCACCCAGGTGGTGACCTCCGCGCGCAAGCAGGAGCAGCAGTATTTCCCGGCCCCGGACGCCGGGACTTTGCCCACAGAACCCGACCCCAGCGAGCCGCCCGAGCCAACGGACCCGGAGACCACAGGACCCGAGGCCACGGACCCGGAGACTACGGGTCCTGAGGGAACGGACGCCCCGCCGGAGCCCACCGGACCGGAGGAGGGGGCCGGGGACGGCCCCGCCGACGGCGAGACCGGGCCCGACCTTGCGGATATTGCCGTGGGCTGAAAGGATCACACATTTTATGAAAACATCGGATTTTTACTATGAGCTCCCGGAGGAGCTGATCGCCCAGACGCCTCTGGAGCGGCGGGACTCCTCCCGGCTCATGGTTTTGGATAAGGTCACAGGCAAAACTGAGCACCGGCGGTTTTTTGAACTGCCGGAGCTTTTGCGTCCGGGGGACTGCCTGGTGCTCAATGACTCCCGCGTTCTGCCGGCGCGGCTCATCGGCCGCCGGCCCACCGGCGGCGCGGTGGAGGTGCTGCTTTTGACCGACAAGGGGGAGCGGTGCTGGGAGTGCCTGGTGCGCCCCGGCAAGAAGGCCCGCCCCGGCGACACGGTGCTCTTCGGCGACGGGGAGCTCACCGCCCATATCCTGGAGGTCCTGGAGGGCGGCAACCGCCTCATCCGCTTTGACTACGAGGGCATCTTTCTGGAGACGCTGGAGAAGCTGGGCCGTATGCCCCTGCCGCCCTACATCCATGAGGAGCTCCGGGACGCCGAGCGGTATCAGACGGTCTACTCCCGTGAGCTCGGTTCCGCGGCGGCTCCCACGGCGGGCCTCCACTTCACGCCGGAGCTCCTGGACGCCATCCGGGCGAAGGGCGTGGAGACGGCTTTCGTCACGCTCCACGTGGGCCTGGGCACCTTCCGCCCGGTGAAGGAGGACAACATCGAGGACCACGATATGCACGCGGAGTTCTGCGTCATCCCCGAGGCGGCTGCGGATATTGTGAACCGCGCGAAGGACCGGGGCGGCCGTGTGGTCTGCGTGGGCACCACGTCCCTGCGTACCGTGGAGTCCTTCGCCGACGAGGGCGGCCGCCTCAAGCCCTCCTCCGGCTGGACGGATATCTTCATCTACCCCGGCTACCGCTTCAAATGCGTGGATGCCCTGGTCACCAACTTTCACCTCCCCGAAAGCACCCTGGTCATGCTCGTCTCCGCCCTCGCCGGCCGCGACCACGTCCTCAACGCCTACGCCGAGGCCGTCCGGGAGAAATACCGCTTCTTCTCCTTTGGCGACGCCATGCTGATTCAATAAAAACGTACTCTTTTGCGTTGAATAATAGACCAAACTTGTTGACAAAATAGGTCTATTATGCTACTATAAAAGTGACCGAAATCTGATTGGAAAGGGGACATTTCCATGACACAGATATCCGTATCTGAGCTGAAGACCAACACCGGGAAATACGTGACCATGGCGAAGGACCAGGACATTTTCATCACGAAAAACGGCAAGGTGGTGGCGAAGATCGTGAGCGCCAAACCGGACAAGAGGGAGGCGTTCAGGCACTTTATGAGCCTGTTCCCGAAAGAGGGGCTGGACCTGGACCCTGACAAAATCAGAGAGGAACGCCT
>CANQSD010000133.1 GCA_947626385.1 uncultured Oscillospiraceae bacterium
CTCTCCCTGCGCCTTGCCATGTGCGACCTCCTCCTGGGCGGCGACGACCCCTGCCCCATCATCCTGGACGACGCCCTGGCAAACTTCGACGACGCCCGCTGCAAGGCCGCCCTGGACCTCCTCCGGGATATGTCCCAAACCCGCCAGATCATCCTCTTCACCTGCCACTCCCGCGAAAAACGCCTTTTGGGTTTGGGATGACCACACTGTTTGCCTGTATTATACCACAAAATAAACGATTTGTCAAGTATTTTTTAGTAATTATAAGTATGGGCGGGTTCTAAACCCGCCCTCTTTTTTCGACGCCTCTCGACCCCTCCACCCTCGCTTCCCCCCTGCCCCCCTCCTACGAGGAGGGGGCACCGAGACGGAGGCGAGTGTGGTTTATGGGAACCGTCCCGTAACCGCGCACTACCCTTCCGGCGCTTCGCGCCACCTCCCCCAGGGGGGAGGTTATTTGGCTCCCCCTTGGGGCTGCGCCCGCAGGCGCGTGTCGGAGGCCAACCGCCCCGCAGGGGCGGCTCTTAGGCCGGAGACGAGCTGGCACGGCCGAAGGCCGTGACTGAGGGGTCCTTCCCCGCAAAAATCAAATTTCTTTCCCCCCGCTCTTGTACTCCCTTGCTTTTTTTGTTATAATATGATTTTATGAGAATAGTACCCTAAGGAGTAGAGCGGAAAGTGAGTTATGTTTGGAAAGTCCGGGGGTTTGAGCGGGAGGCGGCGGTGGGGCTGTGCCGGGGCGGGGTGAATCCGCTGTCGGCGGTGGTGCTGGCAAGCCGGGGCGTTTCGGACCTCGGGAAGGTGCGGGCATTTCTGGCCGACGGCCTTTCGGCGCTGACCGACCCCATGGACATGATCGACATGGACAAGGCCGCCGCCCGTGTGGCACGGGCCGTCGAAGAGCGCGAGCACGTGGCCGTTTACGGCGACTACGACGTGGACGGCATCACCGCAAGCTCCATGGTGGCCGAGTACCTGCGGGGCAAGGGCCTTGTCTGCGACATCTACATACCCGAGCGCCTGGAGGAGGGCTACGGCGTCCGGTCCGCGGCTCTGGACGCCATCCGGGGCCAGGGCGCGACCCTGGTCATCACCGTGGACTGCGGCATCACCGCCGTGGAGGAGGCAAGGCACGCCCGGGATATCGGCCTCGACCTTGTGATCACCGACCACCACGAGTGCGCGGGGACCATCCCGGAGGCCGTGGCGGCGGTGGACCCCAAGCGGCCGGACTGTCCCTCCGTCTCCAAGGGCCTGGCCGGCGTGGGCGTGGCCTTCAAGCTCATCTGCGCCGTGGAGGGACCGGGGCGCGAGAAGGCGCTTTTGGAGCGCTTTTCCGACCTTGTGGCCACCGGCACCGTGGCGGACGTGATGCCCGTCACCGGCGAGAACCGGGTCCTCATCAAGCGCGGCCTTGAGCGCATGGGCCTGGGCCGGCGCCCCGGCCTTCGGGAGCTGCGGGCCGCCGCCGGCCAGGAGGGCAAGGCCCCCAACGTGAGCAACGTGGGCTTCGCCCTGGCCCCGCGCATCAACGCCGCCGGACGCTTGGGCAGCACCGACGTGGCGGTGGAGCTGCTGCTGACGGACGACTCCCGCCGCGCCGCGGAGCTCGCCGCGCGGCTGTGCGACATGAACCGGGAGCGCCAGCGCATCGAGGGGGAGATGTTCGAGGAGGCCCTTCATATGCTGGAGAAGGACCCCCCGGAGGGGCGGCCCATCGTCCTGGCCTCCGATAAATGGCATCAGGGCGTCTGCGGCATTGTGGCTTCGCGGCTTTCCGACCGCTTCGGCCTGCCCGCCGTGATGATCAGCTTAAAGGACGGCGTGGGCCGGGGCTCCTGCCGGAGCGTGGAGGGCTTCAACCTCTTCGACGCCCTCGCCGCCTGTCAGGATACCCTCCTGGGCTTCGGGGGCCACGAGATGGCCGCCGGCCTCACCGTCCGGGCCGAGCGGGTGGACGACCTGCGCCGCGCCCTGGGGGAGCGGTACGCCGCTCTGGAGCTCAAGGAGGCCCAGCGCACCCTGGCCATCGACCTGGAGGTCGTGAAGCCCGAGCTTCTCACCTTGCGCAACGTGGAGGCCCTGGAGGAGCTGGAGCCTTACGGCCCAGGCAACCCCCAGCCGGTCCTTTGTATGCGGAACGTCACCGTGGAGAACGCCGCCGCCCTCTCCGAGGGGCGCCACACCAAGCTGTGGGTGAGCCTGCGCGGCCAGGTCTTCGAGACGGTCTTCTTCGGCAAGAGCCCGGAGGAGCTGGGCGTGCGCGTGGGGGAGCGCGCCCACATCGCCTTCACCCCCCAGATCAACGATTTCCGGGGCCGCCGGAGCGTCCAGCTGTGCCTTGCGGACTTCGTCCCTGCCAAATCGTCATTTTTCAGGTGAACGTATGGACATTTCCCAACAAACAACAGACATCGACGCCCTTTGCGAGGACCGCTACCGGAAGCTGGAGGAGGCCATCGCCCAATCCACCCAGATCAAGAGCACCGAGCGCATCCGCAGAGCGTATGAATACGCCCGCGCCGCCCACGGCGACCAGCTCAGGAAGGACGGCAGCCCTTACATCACCCACCCCCTGGCCGCCGCCGTCATCGTGGCGGAGATGGGCCTGGACGAGGAGTCCGTCATCGCCGCCTTATTGCACGACGTGATCGAGGACACCGAGGTGACCCACGAGGACGTGGCCAAGCAGTTTGGCGAGTCCGTGGCCGCTATCGTGGAGGGCGTCACGAAGCTCACCAAAATGCGCTACACCTCCAAGGAGGAGGAGCAGATGGAGAACCTCCGGAAGATGCTCCTGGCCATGGCCAGGGACATCCGGGTGGTGCTCATCAAAATGGCCGACCGCCTCCACAATATGCGCACCATGGAGTATCAGTCCTCCCAGAAGCAGCTGGAGAAGTCCAGGGAGACCATGGAGATCTACGCCCCCATCGCCCACCGGCTGGGGATGCAGAAGATCAAGCTGGAGCTGGAGGACCTGTCCCTTCTCTACCTCGACCCCGTGGGCTACCGGGAGATCGAGGCGGCCCTTCAGGAGCGGGAGACGAAGAACGCCGGCTTCATGGAGCGCACCGAGGCCGCCATCCGCCGGAGGATGGAGGAGGCCCACGTCACCTGCGCCGTCCAGTCCCGCACCAAGGACATCTACTCCATCTACCGCAAGATGTACGGCAAGTCCATGGAATTTGAGGAGATCATGGACATCTACGCCTTTCGGGTCATCGTGGACGACATCGCCGAGTGCTATAACGTCTTAGGTTGCATCCACGAGCTCTATAAGCCCGTGCCGGGGCGGTTCAAGGACTACATCGGCACGCCCAAGCCCAATATGTACCAGTCCCTCCACACCACCGTCATCGGCTCGGAGGGTATCCCCTTCGAGGTCCAGATCCGCACCTGGGAGATGCACCGCACCGCCGAGTACGGCATCGCCGCCCACTGGAAGTATAAGGACGGCATCCAGGGTCGGGCCGACGAGGACAAATTCGCCTGGATCCGCAATCTCCTGGAGACGCAGGAGGACTCGGACGCCTCGGACTTCATCTCCAACCTGAAGGTGGATATGTTCGCCGACGAGGTCTACGTCTTCACCCCTCACGGGGACGTGAAGGCCCTCCCCGCCGGGGCTACGCCCATCGACTTTGCCTACTCCATCCACTCCGCCATCGGCAACCGCATGACCTGCGCCAAGGTCAACGGGCGCATCGTGCCCTTCTCCCACGTTTTGCAAAACGGCGACGTGGTGGAGGTCATCACCTCCAGCACCTCCAAGGGCCCCAGCCGCGACTGGCTGACGCTGGTGAAGTCCTCCGAGGCCCGCAACAAGATCCGCCAGTGGTTCAAAAAGGAGCGCCGGGAGGAGAACATCGTCACCGGCCGCGCCGCCTTCGAGGCGGAGATGCGCCGTCAGGCGGTGCCCCTCACCGTGCTCAGCGACGAGAAGGCCCTGCCCAGACTCTTAGAGCGCCTGTCCGTCTCGGCCCTGGACGACGTGTACGCCTCCATCGGCTACGGCGGCCTGTCGGCGCAGAAGACGGTGAACAACATCAAAGACGAGATGCGCCTTATCGAGCGCACCGCCAAAAAGCTGGGCGCTTCCCCCGTCTGGGCCAGCGCCGACGGCAAGCAGCCCCACCCGGTGAACGGCATCGTGGTGGAGGGCATCGACAACTGCTTAGTTAAATTCTCCCACTGCTGTATGCCCGTGCCGGGGGACGAGGTGGTGGGCTTCATCACCCGGGGCTACGGCGTCTCCATCCACCGCACGGACTGCCGGAACTACGCCTCCTCCGCCGAGCGCGAGGAGGAGCGGGACCGCTGGATCCGGGTCCACTGGGCGCCGGGGGAGGACGACCTTTATTCCACCGCCGTCGCCATCACCGCCGAGGACCGGGACGGTCTGGTCATGGACATCGCCACGGTCCTGAGCTCTTTGAAGGTGAAGGTGGACGCCCTCACCGCCCGGAACCAGCAGGGCCTGGCCACCGTCTACATCACCATGCGCGTCCACGACAAATCGGAGCTGGCCGCCGCCATGACGAAGATCATGAACGTTCGGAATGTGAAAGAAGTGAAACGCCAGGGGGCATAATTTGGCTTGTAAGGAGGGATCGGCTTGCGCGCAGTCGTGACAAGGGTGTCCTCCGCGTCGGTGGCAATCGACGGGGAGACTGTGGGGCGGATCGGACGGGGGTTTCTGGTGCTCCTGGGGGTCCACCGGGACGACACAGCGGAGGACGCCAAAAGGCTTGCGGACAAGGTCTGCGGCCTTCGCGTTTTCCGGGACGAGAACGAGAAGATGAACCTGAACTTGGCCAGCGTGGGGGGAAGCATCCTGTGCGTCTCCCAATTCACGCTTTTCGCGGACACGAGCTCCCGCCGCCCCGGCTTTACGGAGGCGGCGCGGCCGGACACGGCGGTGCCGCT
>CANQSD010000134.1 GCA_947626385.1 uncultured Oscillospiraceae bacterium
CAAACCTTTTTGACCCCCTTTGGGGCAAAGGGGGCAAGGGGGGATTCGAGCCCCCGTCACCGCCGCAGCGGGAAATCAAAACTGCGGCGAAGCCGCAACCTTTCAAAGCCCCCTCCTCGTAGGAGGGGGGCAGGGGGGAAGCGAGCGTGGGACGACAAGGCGGTCCCGATGACCCGCACCTGCTCCCGGTACGGTCGTCTCTCCCGCCTCCCTCCCGCCCAGGGCAAAATTCCACAAATTCGTCTTGCCCCTCGCGGGAAAATGTGGTATACTTGACAAAACGCGCAAATACTAAGGCCCGGAGGGGTTATATGGTGGCTTATCAGCGGCGGGTCAACTACTACGAGACGGACAAGATGGGGGTGGTGCACCACTCCAACTACATCCGGTACTTTGAGGAGGCGCGCACGCGCTTCATGGAGATAGCGGGGTACCCGTACCCGCGGCTGGAGGCGGAGGGGGTCATGAGCCCGGTGATCGCGGTGGCCTGTGAGTACAAAAAGTCCGTCCGTTACCCGGAGGACATCACGGTGGAGGTGATGCTCACCTCCATGGGCAAGTTCCGGTGCGCCTTCCGCTATGAGGTGAAGGGCCCGGACGGCACCCTGCGCGCCACGGGGACCAGCCAGCACTGTTACCTTTCTGAGGACGGGTCCATCGTGAACATTCAGAAGACGAACCCGACATTTTTCCAAACCTTCCTCGCCATGGTAGAGGAATGAGAGACGATTTTTGACACAAAGGAGGCAAGGCTATTGATCGACGTATTGATCATCGGATGCGGCGTCACGGGGGCGGCGACGGCCATGGAGCTGTCGCGCTGTCGGCTGAACGTGGCGGTGCTGGAGCGGGAAAACGACGTGGCGCTGGGGGCCACGCGGGCCAATTCCGCCATTGTCCACGCCGGGTATGACCCGAAGCCCGGGACGCTGATGGCGAAGCTCAACGTCCGGGGGTGTGCCCGCACGGCGGAGCTTTGCGGGAAGCTGGACGTGCCCTATCAAAACTGCGGGTCCCTCGTGCTGGCCTTCTCGGAGGAGGAGGTGGGCACCCTGCATACGCTCCTCGACCGGGGCGTCCGGAACGGCGTGCCGGGGCTGGAGATCCTCTCCGGCGAGGAGGCGCGGCGGCGGGAGCCGCACCTTTCGGAGGCCGTCCTGGCGGCCCTCTGGGCCCCTACGGCGGGCATCGTCTCCCCCTGGGAGCTGTGCCTGGCTATGGCGGAGACGGCGGTCAGGAAC
The DNA here is from genome assembly GCA_947626385.1 of uncultured Oscillospiraceae bacterium. Taxonomy (GTDB): domain Bacteria; phylum Bacillota; class Clostridia; order Oscillospirales; family Oscillospiraceae; genus RUG626. The sequence goes on from CANQSD010000134.1 coordinate 1,242, forward strand.
GGCGCGGCGCTCCATCTGGAGACGGCCGTCACCGGCCTTGAGCGGGTGGGGGAGGGGTGGCTGGTCCATACCACCCGCGGCGACTTCGCGGCGCGGTACGTGGTGAACGCCGCGGGGGTGGATTCCGCCCTCATCCACGACATGGCCGCGCCGCACGAATTCGACATCAAGCCCAGCCGGGGGGAGTATTACATCCTGGACAAAGCCGAGGGCAAGCGGGTGAGCGCCGTCATCTTCCAGTGCCCGTCGGAGCGGGGGAAGGGGGTCCTCGTGGGCCCCACGGTCCACGGGAACCTGATCGTCGGGCCCAACGCCGAGGCCTCCGCGCCCCACGACACCGCCACGACGGCGGAGGGGCTGGACTTCGTGAAAAGGACCGCCATGCTCTCCGTGCCGGACCTGAATTTCGGCCAGTCCATCCGCAATTTTGCCGGCGTCCGGGCCAATTCCGGGCGGGAGGACTTCGTCATCGGCTTCAAAGCGCCGGGATTTCTGGACCTGGCGGCCATTTGCTCGCCGGGGCTCACCTCCGCGTCGGCTATCGGGGAGTACGCGGCGGAGCTATTGAAAAATGACGGACTTCCCATGGAGGAGAAGCCGGATTTCATCCTGGAGCGGCGCAGGACGCGCTTCAAGGACCTGACGCCGGAGGAGCGCGCGGCGCTGGTTGCGCGCGAACCCGCCTACGGGCGGGTCATCTGCCGGTGCGAGACGGTGACGGAGGGGGAGATTTTGGAAAGCCTGCGCTCGCCCATCCCGCCACGGACGGTGGACGGCGTGAAGCGCCGCGTGAACGCCGGCATGGGCCGGTGCCAGGGGGGCTTTTGCGGGCCGCGCGTGGTGGACATTCTGGCGCGGGAATACGGCGTGACGCCGGACGCGATCGAGCAGGACAAAGCCGGGAGCCGGATCCTGGTGGGGAAGACAAAGGAGGCGGGAGCGGATGTATGACCTGATCGTCGTGGGCGGAGGCCCTGCCGGCCTTGCCGCCGCCGTGTCCGCGTGGGACAGCGGCCTGCGCTCCATCCTCATCGTGGAGCGGGACCGGGAGCTGGGGGGCATCCTCAACCAGTGCATCCACAACGGCTTCGGCCTTACGTACTTCAAGGAGGAGCTCACCGGCCCGGAGTACGCCCACCGGTTCGTGGAGCTGCTGGGCAAGACGGGCGTGGAGGTCCGCACGGACACCATGGTCCTGGACGTGACGCCGGACCGGAAGGTCCACATGACCGGCCCCGCCACGGGCTACCGGATCGAGGAGGCCCGGTCCGTCATCCTGGCTATGGGGTGCCGGGAGCGCACACGCGGGGCCATCGGCACGCCGGGGACGCGCCCCGCCGGCGTCCTCACCGCCGGGGCCGCCCAGCGGTACGTGAACGTGGAGGGCTTCATGCCCGGCCGGCGCGTGGTCATCCTCGGCTCCGGCGACATCGGCCTCATCATGGCCCGGCGCATGACGCTGGAGGGGGCCAGGGTGCTGGCGTGCGTGGAGGTCATGCCATACTCGGGGGGCCTGACGCGCAACATCGTCCAGTGTTTGGAAGACTTTGGCATCCCTCTCTACCTCTCCCACACGGTCACGGACATCCGGGGCGACCGGCGGGTGGAGCAGGTGGTGGTGAGCCGCGTGGACGAGCGCCGGCGGCCCATACCGGGCACGGAGATGGTCTTCGACTGCGACACGCTCCTTCTCTCCGTGGGCCTCATCCCGGAGACGGAGCTGAACACCCGCGCGGGGATCGAGCTCGACCCCCGCACCAAGGGCGCGGTGGTCTACGAGAACATGGAGACGAGCCTTCCCGGCGTCTTCACCTGCGGGAACGTGACGCACGTCCATGACCTGGTGGACTTCGTGACGCAGGAGAGCCAGCGCGCCGGCGCGGCGGCGGCGAAATACGTGCTGGGCGGCGCGGCGGCGGGGGAGGCCATCCCCCTTGAAAACGGCGACGCCGTGAGCTACACCGTCCCCCAGCGCGTCCGGCCGGGGAACGTGGAAAAGGCCGTGGACGTGTTCTTCCGGGTCAACCGGATCTGCGGGAGATCGGAAATCGTTGTGACGGCGGGGGAGCGCAGGCTGGCCGCCTTCAAGCGCGACAGGCTGGCCCCCGGCGAGATGGAGCACATCACCCTGCCCAAGGCGCTTATTACAGGCGTCACGGGCGCGGTCACCGTATCGGTAAAGGAGGCGGGATAAATGAGAGAGCTTGTCTGTATCGTCTGCCCCCGGGGCTGTCACATGAAGGCGGACGACGACCTGAACGTCTCCGGCAACCTCTGTCCACGGGGCGCGGCCTACGCCAAAGCGGAGCTGACGCACCCCACGCGGGTCGTGACCTCCACCGTCCGCCTCACCGGCGGGACATACCCGCGCTGTCCCGTGAAGACCTCCGCCCCCATCCCCAAGGACCGGGTGGCCGACCTCATGGCCGCCCTGAACGGGGTGGAGGCCGCCGCGCCTGTCCATGTGGGGGACGTGCTGGTGAAGGATATCCTTTCCACCGGCGCGGATCTGGTCGTCACGCGGGAGATTACGGAAGCATAAAAAAGGGCCGCCAGGAGTGGCGGCCCTTGCGGCGTATAAAATGGGCGCGGAGGTGGCGGACACATGGGTCCGCCCCTACAAGAGGATTGGGGGCATCCGAAACCCGGAACATGGGCCGCCGTGGGCGGCGGCCCTTGCGTTACCTCCGATAGACGCCGTAGGGGCCGCCACTCTTGGCGGCCCGCGGTTACATCACCCGCCGCGCCCTTGTCATTAAGTTAAGACCAGCAAAGAAGTAAGGGCGGGTTTGGAACCCGCCCCTACAGGAGGAATGGGAAACATTTCCGCAAAAAACCAACATAGGAGGTCATCGAAACGCGGGCCGCCAAGAGAGGCGGCCCCTACAGCGTTGATGGAAGACAAATTGGAAAATGTAGGGGCGGGTTCCAAACCCGCCCGAGTGGAGCAGGCCCGCGGTTACATCACCCGCCGCGCCCTTGTACGGGCCGCCGCCCACGGCGGTCCTTGTGTTACCTCCGTTAAACGCCGTAGGGGCCGCCACTCTTGGCGGCCCGCGGTTACATCACCCGCCGCGCCCTTGTACGGGCCGCCGCCCACGGCGGCCCTTGCGTTGCCTCCGTTAGACGCCGTAGGGGCCGCCACTCTTGGCGGCCCGCATTGCGAAGCCCGGTCCGCGGTCACATCACCCGTCTCCAATACGTGAGGACTATGTACAGCGCCACGGCGTCGAAGGCGAGGTAGGCTAGGAAGCACAGCCACAGGCCCACCCGCGCGAGGGGGCGGCGGCGGAGGTGGTAGAGGGTCCAGAGGGCGGCGGGGATGAGGACGAGCTTGAGGCCCAGCGCGGCCCAGGGGGTTCCGAGGATGGTGCCCAGGAAGGGGTTCATCTCAAAGCTGCCGGGGATGAAGCGCAGGCCGAAGGTGGTATAGATGAAGTCCAGGAGACTTAAAATCTGCGTCCCCACGGCGAGGGCCAGGTACAGGCTTGCGTGTACCTGGCCCTCGGTGTTTGTGGGGTGTGTGCGGTTAGGGATAGGGGTCATGCGGCGGGGGCATATGTGCCGACGTAGAAGGGGACCTCCAACTTGCCGGAGGTTTGATTATACTCCAGCACATCTACGGTTGTCCCTGTACT
>CANQSD010000135.1 GCA_947626385.1 uncultured Oscillospiraceae bacterium
TTAATCCACGGTGGAGTTGATGACTCTCACGGCCTCCTCCACGGTGGTGACGCCGTCGAGGACGAGCTTGCGGACGGCGTCCTGGAGGGTGGTGTAGCGGCCGGCGGTGATGTTCTCGGTAAACTCGGCGCGGTGGTGGCCCTCGGCGATGGAGCGCTTCATGTTGCGGTCCAGCATGAGGATCTCAAAGGCGCCGGTGCGGCCCCGGTAGCCGGTGTGGTAGCAGTGGGCGCAGCCGCGGCCCCGGTAGAATTTCGCGGGGGTCTTGGGGTCCAGGCCCAGAAGGCGCAGCTCCTCGGGGGTGGGGGTGACTTCCTCCTTGCATTCCGGGCAGATGCGGCGCACGAGGCGCTGGGAGATGATGCCGTTGAGCGCCTCGGCGATGATGTAGGGCTCCACGCCGATGTCCACCAGGCGGTCTAGAGCGGAAATGGCGTCGTTGGTGTGGATGGTGGAGAGGACGAGGTGGCCGGTGATGGCCGAGCGCATGGCGATTTCGGCGGTCTCACCGTCGCGGATCTCGCCGACGGCGATAATGTCCGGGTCCTGGCGGAGGATGGAGCGAAGGCCGCCGGCGAAGGTGAGGCCCTGGCGCTCGTTGATCTGGACCTGGTTGACACCGTCGATGTCGTACTCCACGGGGTCCTCCAGCGTCACAAGGTTGACCTCCTCGGAGTTGAGGGAGCGGATCATGGTGTACATGGTGGAGGATTTACCGGAACCGGTGGGGCCCACGATGAGGACCATGCCGGCGGCGTTTTTGATGAGGGCGTTGTATTTCTCCAGATTCTCCCCCTCCAGGCCGATGGCCTGGGCGTCCAGGAGCTGGGCGGTGCGGTCCAGGAGACGGACGGCCACCTTCTCGCCGTACATGGTGGGGAGGGTGGAGAGACGCAGGTCGATGTCGTGGCCCTTCATGCGGACGTTAGCGCGGCCGTCCTGGGGGACGCGGCGCTCGGAGATGTCCATGCCGCCCATGATCTTGAGGCGGCTGACGACGGAGGGCTGGATGTCCTTGGGGACGGTGAGAATGTTGCGGAGAAGCCCGTCGATGCGCATACGGACGACCATCTCCTCGGACCGGGGCTCCAGGTGGATATCGGAGGCCCGCTCCGCGGCGGCGCGCTCGATGATGGAGTTGACCAGCCGCACGGTGGGGGCGGACTGCGTCTCGTCGTCGATCTCCTCGGCCCGCTGCTGGGCCGCGGCCTCGCGGCCGGCGGATTCGTACTGGATCTCCTCGATGGCGCGGACCGCGCCCTCGTTGCCGTAGAGGGTGGCGATGGCCCGGTCCACGGCGGCGGCGGTGGCGATCCGGGGCGTGACGCGCTTGCGCGTGGCGGTGCGCACGTCCTCAATGGCCACGAAGTTCAAAGGGTCGGCCATGGCGAGGATGAGCTCGTCCTTCTGAAGGCGCACGGGCACCACGTTGTGCTTTTTGGCGATGGATTTGGGGAGGACGCGGGCAAGCTCCATGGGGATATGTACGCGGCTAAGGTCGATGAAGTCGATGCCCAGCTGCATCTCCAGCGTCTCGATGAGGTGCTGTTCGCTGATGATGCCCTCCTCGATGAGGACCGTGCCCAGACGCTTGTGGCTGGTCTTCTGGGCCTCCAGCGCGGTCTTCAGCTGCTCCTCGGTGATGAGCCCCACGGACGTAAGCAGGTCGCCCAACCTCATGTACGCCATAGCTTCCCCCTCCTTTTGGTCAGGATAAACGAACGGAAAAATGGAAATTAGAAAAGAAATCGACCCCCCCCCCCGGAAAAAATTTCCAATCCAGGGATGGCCGATATTTTATTGTTATTTCGACGTGTTTCGCTTACTGTATACACGTAAGTATATAGTGCTTCTGCCAAAAAGTCAACAGATTTTTTAAAAGTGAATCAAAAAATTTGTTTCCAATTGAGATAGTCACATTTCCATGACCGGAGCTCCGGTATTGGAAAAAAGCGCTTGCCGGCTCCCGTATGGGAACCGGCAAGCTGAAATGTTACCCGACGACCTCGTAGCCCTGGTCCTCCACGGCCTTCTTGAGGGCGGCGGTGTCCACGTCCTTGGAGAGCTTCACCACGGCGCTGCCGGCGGTGTGGCTGGGCGTGGCCTCGACGACGCCGGGGACGGCCTCCAGGGCCTTCTTCACGCGCATTTCACAGTGGGGGCACATCATGCCCTCGATTTTCAGGGTCTTTTCCATGATTTTTTCCTCCTTTTTGGAACGGTGATGGATTTTTTTATCGTGACGGGTGTCACGAATTTTGACGAGGTTGAGCCGCAGGGCGTTGGTCACCACGCAGAAGCTCGATAGACTCATGGCGGCGGCGCCGAACATGGGGTTCAGGGTGAGGCCGAGCCCCACGAACACGCCGGCGGCCAGGGGGATGCCGATGGAGTTATAGAAGAACGCCCAGAAGAGGTTCTGGTGGATGTTTCTGAGGGTGGCGCGGCTCAGGCGGATGGCGGCGGGGACGTCCAGGAGGGCGCTTTTCATGAGGACCACGTCGGCGGCCTCGATGGCCACGTCCGTGCCCGCGCCGATGGCAAGCCCCACGTCGGCGCGGGTGAGCGCCGGGGCGTCGTTGATGCCGTCGCCCACCATGGCGACCTTCCCACGGCTTTGGAGCTTACGGATGACGGCCTCCTTGCCGTCGGGGAGAACGCCGGCGATGACCTCGTCCACGCCGACCTGGGCGCCAATGGCGCGGGCGGTGCGCTCGTTGTCGCCGGTGAGCATCACCACACGGATGCCCATGTTTTGGAGCTGGGCGATGGCCTCGCGGCTGTCCTCCTTCACCGTGTCCGCCACGGCGATGAGGCCCAGAAGCTGCCCGTCGCGGGCAAAGAGCAGGGGCGTCTTGCCCTCCTCCGAGAGGGCGGCGGCTTTGTCGGAGAGAGCCTCGTCCACGGGCAGGCTGGCGCTTACGAAGGCGAGGCTCCCGCCGGTGAGAGCCGCGCCGTCCAGCTTCGCGGCCACGCCGTTTCCCGGCAGGGCGTGAAAGTCCGCGACGGCGGGGGGCGTCAGCGCCAGCTCCCCGGCCCGCTCCAGAATGGCCCGTGCCAGGGGGTGCTCGCTCCCCCGCTCCAGCGCGGCGGCGAGGGTCAAAAGCTCTGTCTCCGTGACCCCGGCGGCGGGGACCAGGTCCGTGACCTTAGGCTTTCCGGAGGTGACGGTGCCGGTCTTGTCCAGGACCACCGTCTCCACCCGGCCCGTCTCCTCCAGGGAGACGGCGGTCTTGAAGAGGATGCCGTTTTTCGCGCCCACGCCGTTGCCCACCATGATCGCCACGGGCGTGGCAAGCCCCAGGGCGCAGGGGCAGGAGATGACGAGGACGGAGATGCCCCGGGCCAGGGCGTAGCCCACGGTCTGCCCCAGCGCCAGCCATACGGCGACGGTGACAAGGGCGATGCCGATCACCGCCGGGACGAAGACGCCGGAGACCTTGTCGGCGATCTTGGCGATGGGGGCCTTGGTGGCGGCGGCGTCGGAGACCATTTTGATGATCTGGGAGAGGGTGGTGTCCTCCCCTACCCTATTGGCTCGGCACCTGAGAAGCCCCGCCTCATTCACCGTGGCGGCGCTGACTTTGTCGCCGGGTGCCTTGTCCACGGGGATGGACTCGCCGGTGAGGGCCGATTCGTTGACGGCGCTGTGGCCCTCCAGCACCACCCCGTCCACGGGGATACTCTCGCCTGGGCGGACCAGAAAGACATCACCCACCGCCACGTCCTCCACGGGGACCGTCGCCTCCTTGCCCTCCCGCTCCACGGTGGCGGTCTTGGGGGAGAGCTTCATGAGGGACTTGAGGGCGTCGGTGGTGCGGCCCTTCGACATGGCCTCCAGCATCTTGCCCACGGTGATGAGCGCCAGGATCATGGCGGCGGACTCGAACCAGAAGTCCATCATGTACTCCATGACGGCGTCCATGTCCCCGTCAACCTGGGCGCGGGTCATCATGAAGAGCACCCAGGTGCTCCACCCGAAGGAGGCCGCCGAGCCTAAGGCCACAAGGGTGTCCATATTGGGAGCGCGGTGGATGAGTCCCTTAAAGCCGGAGACGAAGAATTTCTGGTTGATCACCATGACGATGATGGCCAGGAGCATCTGGATGAGCCCCATGGCGACGTGGTTGCCCTGGAAGAACTTCGGCACGGGCCAGCCCCACATCATGTGGCCCATGGAAAAATACATCAATATAAGGACAAACCCCACCGACCAGATGAGCCGCCGGCGCAGGACCGGCGTCTCCCGGTCCGCCAGCGCGTCCTCGCCGGCGCTTGGGGAGCTCTTCGCCGCTCCCCCGCCCTTCCGGCTGGCGCCGTAGCCGGCCTCCTCCACAGCCCGGATGATGTCCGCCTCCGCGGCCGTGCCCTCCACGCCCATGGAGTTTGTGAGGAGGCTCACGGCGCAGCTGGTCACCCCCGGCACCTTGGAGACGGCCTTCTCCACCCGCGCCTGACAGGCGGCGCAGGACATACCCGTCACATTGTATTGTTCCATGTTCTCACCTTATTTCATCAGCTTCTGGAGAAGCCCCACCAGCTCGTCCACGATCTCGTCGTTGCCGGCGCGGATGTCGTCGGCCACGCAGGTCTTGATGTGGCTGGCCAGGAGCTCCTTCGTAAACCCGTTGAGCGCCGCGTTCGCCGCCGCCACCTGGGTCAGGATGTCCGGGCAGTAGGCGTTTCTCTCCACCATCCCCCGGATCCCCCGGATCTGCCCCTCGATGCGGTTCAGGCGGTTGACGAGCCCCGTGACCTCCGCCTCCGACCGCTCCTTCGTCTTGTGACAGCACCCGCAGTCCTTATCGCAGTTCATAGGATACCCCCTCCCGGTATTTTTATCCCAGTATATACCCC
>CANQSD010000136.1 GCA_947626385.1 uncultured Oscillospiraceae bacterium
CCCAAGGGCGGCTTCCAGCCGGATTTCACCACGGGCCTGCGGACCTGGGTGGAGATGGCGGCGGTGGAGGACGGGTATTTCGCGGTGATCCGGGGCGTGGCCTTCTATGTGGAGAAATCCACCCTGGACTACACCGTGTTCTGCGCGGACCCCACCTGCCGGCACCAGACCGGCAGCTGCCTGGCCCGGCGCATCGGCGGCTCCGTGTACGCCACCCAGGTCTACGACGGGGAGCTCTATTTCATGGGCGGGGAATACAATGTGGATATCCTTCAGGCGGTGAAGACCGACGGCACGGGCCTTAGGGACGTGCGCACACTCTTTGACCGGTCCAAGGACCGCTGGCCGGATGCCCAGCCCGGCAGCCATTTCCAATACGCCTACGCCATCCTGGACGGTCAGATCGTCTTCTGCCCCCGGTCCAGCGTGGTGTGCGTGTCGGGGATCGACGAGCCCATTGAGGACGCGAGGGTGCTCTTCACCTACAACACGCCCCGGCCCACCATGATCGACGGCTCCGAGGCCCACTGGGACCTGTGGGTGGACGGGGGGTGCTTCTACTACTGCGGCCTCAACTACCCCGGCGGGGAGATGAAGGGGTCCGCCAGCTGGCTGTTGTACCGGTATGACCCCAAAACGGAGGAGAACGCCCTCATATGGCGGAGCGATGAGATGGCGGGGACCCACGCCATCAACGGCTGGTATCTGAAGGACGGGGTCTTCTACTACTACGTGGTGCCCCAGCCCTACGAGGAGGTGGAGACCGGCCTCTTTCGGTGCGATCTGGACACCGGTGAGACTGTGCGGCTGTCGGACTGCCAGAGCGGCGACTGGGCGGAGTATGACAGCCAGTACATCTATCTCATCGACTACGACGCCGAGGCCATCACCGTGCTGTCTCTGGAGACCGGGGCGGAGGTGACCGTTCTGGACCTGGAGGCCGCTCTCAGGGCGGATGGGCTGGATCTGGAGCACGGCGACGGGTTCTATAAGGACGTGAGCATCCCCGGCGCCGACGAAACGTATCTCTTCGTCCATTGCAACGTGGAGGACCCGGGAACCGGCGCCACATACGCCCTCTACGCCGTGGAGAAGGAGCGGTTCCCGGAGGGGGTCTGGCATCAGGTCATTCTGTATAACTGGTATGATTTCCACACAGATTGAGGGGGAAAAGGAAATGGAAAATACCCACACACTGACCCTGCGGGGTCTCACCAAGCGCTATGGGGACCTGACGGCCCTGGACCACGTGGACGTGACCTTCACGCCGGGGGTGTACGGCATTTTGGGGGCCAACGGCGCGGGCAAGTCCACCATGATGAACATGATCGCCGATACCCTCCGGCGGACGGAGGGGGAGATCCTCTTCGACGGCACAGACATTTTGAAGCTGGGCCGGGATTTCCGGGCAAAGCTGGGGTATATGCCCCAACAGCAGGGCTTCTACGAGGCCATGACGGCGGACACATTCCTCCACTATATGGCGGAGGTGAAGGCCATCCCCAAAAGGCAGGCACGGGCGCAGATTGGGGAAATTTTATCCACCCTGCATCTGTCGGACGTGCGGCATAAGCGGCTGTCCGGCTTCTCCGGCGGTATGCGCCAGCGGGTCCTGCTGGCACAGGCTCTGCTGGGGGACCCGGCGGTGGTGATCCTGGACGAGCCCACCGCCGGCCTTGACCCACAGGAGCGCATCCGCACCAGGGAGTACATCGCGCAGATCGCGCGGGACCGGATCGTCCTGCTGGCCACTCATGTGGTGCCGGACGTGGAGACCATCGCCGCGCAAATTTTGCTTATGAAAAAAGGAAAGATCGTGGCTATGGACAGCCCCGCCGCGCTTCTCCGGGCCGTGGCTCCCCATGTGGCGGAGCCCGTCACCGGACGGCTGAGCCTGGAGGACGTGTACCTCCACTATCTGGGGGACTGACTATGGGCGAGCTGAAACGTGTGTTATTCTTCCGGGGCACCATCCTGGTGCTCCTCCTGGCGGCGGCGGTGAATCTGTTCCTCTTCAACCGCCAACAGAAGGAGGACAACTGGGGCTTCCCCGCCCACAACGCCATACAGGAGCCGGTGGACGCCGATGCGGCCCGGGCGCTCTACAATGAGCTGGAGGAGCGGTACCGGGATGCGGACATGGACGCGGCTCTGGCGGAGGTCCGGCTTTTGGCCGGGGAGGCGGATCTGTACCGGGAGCTCCAGTCCAGCCTCCAGTCCTGGGAGCTCTACGGGAAGGACGACCCCGACAACACCCAGTGGGTCCTGTACTATGAGGACGACTACGAGGAATATATGGAGCAGTGGCCGGAGGAGATGGAAAAGCTCCGCTCCGGCTGGGAGCCGGACTGGGAGGCCCTGAAAATACAGACCGAGGCGGCCTCCAAGCTGGAGGATCAGCTGACGCACCTGGTCGCATACAGGGATTACCCGGCTCAGGTCCAGGCGGGCAGTGAGCGCCTGAGTCGGTTCTCCATCTTCGGCAAGGAGGGCAGCTTCGCCCGCCGCAATCTGCAAAGGACGGCGGAGGACTTCGCCCCTCTGGAAGGGGCCGATCTGGCCCTGGGGCACGACGAGGCGGTGACGGCGCTGTTCTCCTATCCGCTGGCGGACTGGATCCTGGTGCTGGTGCTGGCCTACACCGCCATGACCTTTCTGGACGAGCGGCAAAAGGGGCTGTGGCATATGCTCTACGCCGCCCCCGGCGGACGGACCCGGCTGGCCTTGCGGCGGGCGGCGGTGCTGGCGCTGGTCTCGCTGATCGCCACGGCGCTCCTGCACGGCGGCGTGCTGGTCCTGGGGTTTATCCGGTACGGCGGTTGGGAGGATCTGGACCGGGCAGCCCAATCTCTGGAGATTTTTAAGACCTTGCCGGTTGCCGCATCGGTGGGCGGCCTGTTGGTCCGGTATTTCCTCCTGCGGGCCGTCACGGCCTTCGTTATCGGCCTTCTACTGTGGCTCCTGCTGTCCGCGGCCAACACCGGGGTCCGGTGGATGATCGTGGCGCTGGCGGCATTTCTGGCGGCGGAGTACGCCTGCTATACATATCTGCCGGACCAGAGTGTGTTTCAGGTGCTGAAATACGGCAACATTTTTTGCTACATCGATCTGTCCGTGCTGTTCACCAGGTATGTGAATCTGGATGTGTTCGGCTGGCCGGTGAACATCCGGCGGCTTACGGAGGCGGGGTGTGTGCCTCTGGCGGCGGCGCTGGGGGCCGGGTGCGCGGCCCTTCAGGCAAACATGCGGCCTCGAAACCCGATTTCCCCCTTCGCCCGGCTGGGGCGCGCATGGAACGCCCTATGGGATAAGCTCCGGGGGAGGCTGCGCCTCACCGGGTTCGAGGCGTACAAGCTGTACGTTCTCCAGGGCGGGGTCCTGGTGCTGGCGGTGTTCCTGGTGCTGATGGCCCGGTGCGACATGGCGGCCCAGCCGAACCGGACCCAGGCGGAGGAGTACGCCCTGCAGCTCCAGGGGCCGCTGACGGAGGAGAAGCTGGAAGAGATCGACAGCGTCCAGCAGGAGATAGATGACCGGTACGACCTGGTCCTCCACGCCAGCGACCGTCTCCAGAGCGGCGAAATCGACTGGTATACCTTCTCCGACATCGTGTCCGACAACACTAACATCACGGCGGAGCAGGTGGGCATCCGGCAGGCCCGGCTTCGGGCGGAGGAGCTGGCGGCCCGGGGGGAGGAGCTGGGCACTGACCTGTGGCTTCTGGACGAGACGCCCTACCAGTCCATATACGGCCCTGAGGCGTCGCCGCTCCGGTTGCGGTGGAACGTGCTGGTGCTGTTCGCACTGTCCCTTCTGCTGGCGGGGACTATGGCCGCGGATCAGGCGCCAGGCCTTCGGTCCCTCCTGCGGGCCGGGGCCAGGGGACGGGGCGCGCTGCTTTTGCGGAAGTACCTTCTGGCCGGGTGCGGGGTGTTCCTGCTGTGGGCGGTCCCCACGGCGATGGAGCTGAAGACACTGCTGGCCTCAGCGGACCCGGCCTCTTTGGCGGCGCCGGTGCAGTCCCTAGCCTTTTTGGAGGAATTTTCCGTGCCCGTATCCATCGGCCTGTTTCTGACAGGGCTGTACCTCCTGCGCCTGCTGATCCTGCTGGCCCTGGGGTGCGGTGTGCTGTTCCTGTCCTCCCTGTTCCGCCGCCCGGAGCCGGCCTATGTCGCCGCCTGCGCCGCCCTGGTGATCCCCACCGTCCTGTGGGCCTGGCTGGGCGTGGGGCCCCTGAAATTCCTGTCGGTCGGCAGAGCCGCCGACCTCATAGGCCTCCTTACGGAACGTCAGGGACAGCCCGCCGTGGCGATGGCTGTAACCGCGGCCCTGCTGGCATTGGGAATCGCCACCTTCGTCCGCCGAAAATCGGAATGATCCGAGGCTCACCAAATCGTTTGCGGAAGGTTTATTTCATAGCCCGTTCAACTCCCGGCGAACTTTTTTCGCGATCCGGTTCCGCTCTTCCCCACACGCCCGTTCGTAATGGGGGAGGGCGGCGTCGCGTATCTGCTCGGCGATCCGTGCCCACTGCTCGAACTCCGGCCTGGTCATTTTCACTGTCTACTATAGGGGGCATATCAGAGAGCCGCCGGGGCGTTTTTATTCTACATGGGCAGAAATGTTGTGAAAAATTCGATTAACCGTCTAAACGGGCAGTAGATTTCTTCACATTCGGGTGGTATAATGTCCAGTGTCGAGTGGGAGACCGTTCGACAAATCGGAATTTAGGAGAACACCACGCATGATAAAACTTAGATACGGGAATACAAATACATTTTTACTGTGTGGGAATGCTGCCAATTTACTGATTGATACAGATTACGCCGGAACA
>CANQSD010000137.1 GCA_947626385.1 uncultured Oscillospiraceae bacterium
ATAGATTTTCACTGACGGAGGTGACGGAGGATGAATAAGGTCTGTCTCATTTCCCTGGGCTGTGCCAAAAACCTCATCGACTCGGAGCAGATGCTCTCGCTCCTGGACGAGGCCGGCTTCGAGCTCACCGGCGACCCGGAGGAGGCCGACGCGGCCATTGTGAACACCTGCGCCTTCATCGAAAGCGCCAAATCGGAGGCCATCGAGAACATCCTGGCCATGGGGGAGCTCAAGAAAACCGGGAAGCTTCGTAAGCTCATCGTCACCGGGTGCCTGGCCCAGCGCTACCGGGGGGAGCTCCTTACGGAGATGCCGGAGATCGACGCCCTTGTGGGCACCGGGAGCGTCCGGGACATCGTGAAGGTCCTCCGGGACGCCTTCGCCGACAAAAAGCCCCAGCTCTACGGCGACATCAACGCCGCCCTGGATGAGGCCGGCCGCGTTGTCTCCACCGGACCGGGCTGGGCGTACATCAAGATCGCCGAGGGGTGCTCCAACAATTGCGCCTACTGCGTCATCCCCTCCATCCGGGGGCGCTTTCGCTCAAGGCCCATGGAGAACATCCTCTCCGAGGCGCGGGCGCTGGCGGAAACGGGGATAAAAGAGCTCATCGTCGTGGCCCAGGACCCCACCATGTACGGCATGGACCTCTACCGCAAGCGGGCGCTGGCGGAGCTTGTCCGGGAGCTTGCCAAGATCGAGGGCATCGAGTGGATACGCCTCCACTACCTCTACCCGGACGGCCTCACCGACGAGCTCATCGACACCATCGCCAACGAACCCAAGGTCCTCAAATACCTGGACATCCCCATCCAGCACATCAACAATAAGATTTTGAAGGACATGAAGCGCCGGGGCACCGGGGACGACATCCGTGCGCTCCTTCCCAGGCTGCGCGCGCGTATCCCCGGCCTTGTCCTGCGCACCAGCCTCATCACCGGCCTTCCCGGCGAGGGGGAGGCGGAGTTTGAGGAGCTGTGCGATTTTCTCCGGGAGGCGAAGATCGAGCGTGCCGGGGTCTTCCCCTTCTCCCCGGAGGAGGGCACGCCGGCCTATGATATGCCCCATGTGGACGCCGCCGAGGCTCAGCGCCGCGCCCAGCTCGTGGGCGAGCTCCAGGAGCGGATCATGGAGGCGTACAACGCCTCACGCCTCGGCGCCACCGTGCGGGTGCTGTGCGAGGGCTTCGACCCGGACGTGGGCCTCTACGTGGGCCGGAGCTTCGCCGAGAGCCCGGACGTGGACGGGGTCATCTATTTCGGCAGCCCCGACGAGGCCGTGGCGGGAACATTTTACGACGTGGTGATACGCGGCGATTTGGACGGCGATCTCGCCGGAGAGAGGATCTGAACTATGAATCTACCCAACAAACTCACTGTCCTGCGGATGCTCCTGGTGCCCGTCTTCATGGCGGTGCTCCTGCTGTGGAACAGATACGCGGCGCTGGCCATCTTCATCGTCGCCTCCCTCACCGATTTTGTGGACGGCAAAATCGCCCGCTCCAGGGGCCTCGTCACCAACTTCGGCAAGTTCATGGACCCCCTGGCGGACAAGCTCCTGGTCCTCTCCGCCATGGTGATCTACGTGCAGGAGGGGCGGATGCCCGCCTGGGTCTGCATGGTGGTCATCGCCCGTGAGCTGGCCGTCTCCGGCCTTCGCATGGTAGCCGCCTCCGAGGGCATCGTCATGGCCGCCGGCTGGAGCGGCAAGATCAAGACCGCCTGCACCATGGTGGGCCTGTGCGTCATGATGGTCCCGGCGGTCGCCGACTTCGCCCTTGTGGGCTCCTTCACCGTCAACACCCTCATGTGGATCGTCATCCTCGTCACCACCGTCGTCTCCGGCGTAGAATACTTCGCCAAAAACGGCTCGGTGCTGGTGAAGGAGAAGATTTGACTTGACGAACGTCACCTCATCTGCTACACTGTCATACGATAAAATACCGCGTTGAACGGGAAGAGTACCGGCGGGGAAGTGCCAGAGAGGGCGCGCAGCGGCTGGAAGCGCGCCTCACGGGAACCGGCGGGAAGTGCGCCCGGGAGCGGGAGGGCAGGAAATGGCCCTCCGTGCGCCGCGTTAAGGCGAGGTCCGGTGGATCGCCACCGGCGAGCGATAAACGGGAGTGGAACCGCGCTTTCGCGCCTCCTATGGGCACAGCCTGTGGGAGGCGTTTTTATTTCTCCCGGAAAGGAAAACCTATGTTTGAAAGAACCCGCGAGACGGTCCGGGCCTACAAGGCCAGGGACCCGGCGGCAAGGTCCGCCCTTGAGATACTGCTGGTCTACCCCGGCCCACGGGCCGAGCGGGCCTACCGCCGCGCCCACTTCTGGTGGACCCACGGCCACACGCTTCTGGCCCGGATGATCTCCGAGCACGCCAAGCGCCGCACCGGCATCGAGATCCACCCCGGCGCCACCATCGGCCGCAGGCTCGTCATCGACCACGGCTCCGGCATCGTCATCGGCGAGACGGCCCAGATCGGCGACGACGTGCTCCTCTACCAGGGCGTCACCCTGGGCGGCACCGGCAAGGAACAGGGCAAGCGCCACCCCACCATCGGCAACAACGTCCTCATCGGCGCGGGGGCCAAGGTCCTGGGCCCCTTCACCGTGGGGGACAACGCCCGCGTCGCCGCCGGCGCGGTGGTCCTCTCCGCCGTGCCGCCGGACTCCACCGCCGTGGGCGTCCCCGCCCGGGTGGTGCGCATCGCCGGCGAGCGCGTGAACTTCGCCGGGGACGTGGACCAGGTCAGCGTCACGGACCCGGTGAAGGCCGAGCTGTGCGCCCTGCGTGACCGCGTTTATGAACTGGAACAAAAGCTGAAAGAGAAGGAGAACTGACATGTACCTCTACAATTCCGCCACCCACAAAAAGGCCCCCTTTACGACCCACACCCCCGGCCGCGTGGAGATGTACACCTGCGGCCCCACGGTCTACCACTTCGCCCACATCGGGAACCTCCGCAGCTACATCATGGAGGACGTGCTGGAAAAGCTCCTCCGCTATGAGGGCCTGGACGTCAACCGCGTCATGAACATCACCGACGTGGGCCATTTGAGCTCCGACGCCGACACCGGCGAGGATAAGATGCTCATGGGCGCCAAGCGCGAGCACAAGTCCGTCATGGAGATCGCCCAATTCTATACCGACGCCTTTTTTGCCGACTGCCGGAAGCTCAACATCAAGACCCCGGACACGGTCCAGCCCGCCACCGGCCTCATCCCGGAGTTCATCGAGATGGTCCAGGGCCTTCTGGACAAGGGCTACGCCTATGTGGCCGGCGGCAACGTGTACTTCGACACCTCCAAGCTTGCCCGCTACCACATCTTCTTCGACCACGACGAGGAAGACCTCCAGGTGGGCGTCCGGGAGGGCGTGGAGGAGGACGGGAACAAGCGGAACAAGAACGATTTCGTCCTCTGGTTCACCAAGTCCAAATTCGAGGACCAGGCCCTGAAGTGGGACTCCCCCTGGGGCGTGGGCTACCCCGGCTGGCACATCGAGTGCAGCGCCATCTCCCTTAAATATAACGGCGAGTACCTGGACCTCCACTGCGGCGGCATCGACAACGCCTTCCCTCACCACACCAACGAGATCGCCCAGTCCGAGAGCTACCTGGGCCACCCCTGGTGCCCCCAGTGGTTCCACGTCCACCATCTGGTGACCCCGGAGGGGAAGATGAGCAAGTCCAAGGGCAAGGCCCTGATCCTCACCACCCTGGAGGAGGAGGGCTACGACCCCCTGAGCTACCGCTTCTTCTGCCTCCAGAGCCACTACCGCAAGGCCCTGGTGTTCACCTGGGAGAACCTGGACAACGCCCAGGGCGCTTACCGGAAGCTCATCGCCCGCGTGGCCGCCCTCAACCCCGGCGACGGCCCGGTGGACGAGGCGGTTCTCAAGGCCCAGCGGGAGAAATTCCTGAAGGCCGTGGGCAACGACCTCAACACGTCCCTCGGCATCACCGCCGTCTACGACGCCCTGAAGCTCCCCGCGAACGACGCCACGAAGCTGGCCGTCCTGGACGATTTCGACCGCGTCCTGGGCCTGGACCTCACCAAAAAAGCCGCCGCCAAGCGCGCCGAGGACGCCAAAGCCGCCGCCAACGCCACCAGCACGTCCGGCTTCACCGTCACCGGCGAGGGCGACCCCGCCGTGGACGCCCTGGTCCTCCGCCGCGCCGAGGCCAAGAAAGCCAAAAACTACGCCGAAGCCGACCGCATCCGCGCCACCCTCGCCGCCCAGGGCATCGAGCTTACCGATACCCCGACAGGCACGACATGGAAATACCGGGGATGAAACACGGCGACGCACGAACCACCCCGGCGCTTCGCGCCACCCCTCCGTAGGAGGGGCAAACGTGTCGAGGGCGGGTGTCATTTGTCGAAACCGTTCTGTCGTCCTACGTTCGCTTCCCCCCTGCCCCCCTCCTACGAGGAGGGGGCACCGAGACGGGGGTGGGTGCGTTTGTTCGAAACGGCACCAATAACGCGCCCGCTCTTCTTGCCCCTCCTACGGAGGGGTGGCCGAGCGAAGCGAGGCCGGGGTGGTGCTGCAATCCGTTTATCGGAAGCATCAGTTACGCCCAACGGGCTCGAATACCCCGCCGCTGCGGCGGCACCCCTTTTTCCGAAAAAGGGGTCAAGGAGAATAAGGTTGCGGCGCTTCGCGCCGCGTTTATAAAAATTGCGCCGCATAGCGGCGCATCCTTTTTGACCCCTTTCCGGGAAAGGGGGGTAGGGGGGATTCGAGCCCCCGTCAGCCTCCCCCTTGG
>CANQSD010000138.1 GCA_947626385.1 uncultured Oscillospiraceae bacterium
ATGATGACGTTGTCCCGGATGACCCGGACCTTGCAGCCGCGCTGGATCTTGCCGTCCTGGACGTAACAGCCGCAGACGGTGCCGACCTTGGAGACCTTGTACGTCTCCCGGACCTCGGCGTGGCCCAGCTGGACCTCCCGGAACTTGGGGGCCAGCATACCCTTCATGGCGGCCTCCACCTCGTTGATGCAGTCGTAAATGACGCTGTAGAGCCGGATGTCCACGTGGCTCCTGGCGGCGGAATCCCGGGCGGCGTTGTCCGGGCGGACGTTGAAGCCCACCACGATGGCCCCGGAGGTGGCGGCCAGCATCACGTCGGATTCGCTGATGGCGCCTACGGCGGAGTGGATGACCCGGACGCGGACCTCGTCGTTGGTAAGCTTCTCGAGGCTCGCCTTGATGGCCTCGGCGGAGCCCTGGACGTCGGCCTTGACGATGATGGGCAGCTCCTTGAGCTCGCCCTCCTTGATCTGGGCGAAGAGGTCCTCCAGGGAGACCTTCCGGGCGCCCTCGCCGGCGGATTTCTGGTTGTTTTTCCGCTGTTCGGCAAGCTCTCGGGCCATGCGCTCGTCGGCCACGGCGTTGAAGATGTCGCCGGCGGCGGGGACCTCGCTCATGCCCGCGATCTCCACGGGGACGGAGGGGCCGGCCTCGGTGACGCGCTCGCCCTTGTCGTTCATCATGGTGCGCACGCGCCCCACGGCGGTGCCGGCGATGATGATGTCGCCCTGCCTGAGGGTGCCGTTCTGGACGAGGACGGTCATGATGGGGCCCCGGCCCTTGTCAAGCCGCGCCTCGATGACCACGCCCCGGGCCTCCCGGTCGGGGTTGGCGCGGAGCTCCTGGACCTCGGCCAGGACCACCAGGTTTTCCAAAAGCTCCTGGATGCCCTCGCCGGTCTTGGCGGAGATGGGGCACACGATGGTGTCGCCGCCCCATTCCTCGGGGACGATGTCGTACTCCGTCAGCTGCTGTTTGACCTTGTCGGGGTTGGCGCCGTGGACGTCCATCTTATTGATGGCCACCACAATAGGTATTTTTGCCGCTTTCGCGTGATTTATTGATTCGATCGTCTGGGGCATGATGCCGTCGTCGGCGGCCACCACCAGAATAGCGATATCCGTAGCCATAGCGCCCCGGGCGCGCATGGAGGTGAAGGCCTCGTGACCGGGGGTGTCCAGGAAGGTGACGGGACTGCCGTTCACCATGACCCTGTACGCGCCGATGTGCTGGGTGATGCCGCCGGCCTCGCCCGCCGCCACATGGGTGGAGCGGATCTTGTCGAGGAGCGAGGTCTTGCCGTGGTCCACGTGGCCCATGACCACCACCACGGGGGCGCGGGGCTTGAGCTCCTCGGCGGTGTCGGCCCGGTCGTCGATGAGGCGCTCCTCGATGGTGACGTGGACCTCCTTTTCCACCTTACAGCCAAGCTCCATGGCGACTAAAGCGGCGGTGTCGTAGTCGATGGTGTCGGAGAGGGAGGCCATGACGCCCATCTTGATGAGCTGCTTGACCACCTCCGCGCCGGTCTTCTTCATGCGGCTGGCAAGCTCGCCGACGCCGATCTCGTCGGGGATCTGGACGCGCACCGGGGCCTTTTTCGCCACCTCGAACTGGAGGCGGCGCATACGGTCGCGCTCCTCCTGACGGCGCTTGGCGGATTTGTCCTGGGCGGGGCTCTGGCGCTGCTGGCCGCCCTTCTTCTTGATCTGCTCCTTGCCGCGCTTCATGTTCTGGGCCCGCTCGCCGGCCATCTGGTCGAAGCGCTCGTCGTACTTCTCGATGTTGATGGTGACGCCGGAGGTGTCGATGACGCGCTTTTGCTTCTCCGGGCGGGGCTTGAACTCCTTCTCCGGGCGAGGCTGGGCCTTGGGTGCGGCCTGGGACGCCTGTCCCTGGGCGGCGGGCTGCTGGGCCGGCTTCTGGCCGCCCTGGCCTGCCGGCTGGGCCTTGGAGGCCTCGGAAGCCGGCGCGGAGGCGGGCTTGGGGGGCTCCTTGGGCTTCACGTCCGCGAAGACGTCCGCGATGGACGCCATCTGGTTATGCTGGGTCAGGTACTCAAAAATCACATCCAGCTCCGGGTCCTCGAGCACCTGCATATGATTCTTCGGGGTCGTGGCGTATTTGGTCAAAATCTCCGTGATGACCTTGGAGGTCATCTTGAAGTCCTTCGCCACCTCATGCACCCTGTACTTTACTACGATTGCCATCTATCCGATCATCCTTTCAGGTTCTCAATTACGAAGCTTGGTGTTTCTCTATTTTCCGCGCTTGACGTTCCGCTCGTGGCGGCGTTTTTCCCTTTGGCGTTGGAGCGCCCGGTCGTTCTCGGCGGCCAGCGTCTCCAAAAGCGCCTCATAGCCGCCCTTTTCCGCCTGGAGCTTTTCCACAAAGGCGTGGGCCAGGCCCACATCCGTGAGGGCCGCGACGCCCACAGTGTCACGCCCCAGCGCCGCGCCAAGCTCGGCCTTGGTGAAGGGGACGGCGGCCACGGGGCACTTGGCGGCCTCGGCGGAGTTTTTCGCCCGGACGAGGGAGCTCCTGCCGGCGTCCGAGGCGGTGAGGATGAGCCGGGCCTTGCCTGCGCGGGCGGCCATATTCACGGTGTCGTCGCCGGACTCCAGCCTGCCGGCCCGTTTGGCAAGGCCGAGGAAGGTAAGAGCGCTCATTCCGCTCCCTCCATCTGGGCCCGCAGGGTGTCGAAAAGCTCCTCCGGGACGGGGGTATCCAGGGCACGGCTCAGGGCCTTGGATCGGATGGCCTTTTTGAGGCACTCCGGGTCCCGGCACACGTAAGCGCCCCGCCCCGGCTTTTTGCCGCGGGTGTCCACGGAAAGCGCTCCCTCCGGCGAGCGGACGACACGGACCAGCTCCCGCTTGGGCTTTTGCGCGCGGCACCCCACGCACTGGCGCATGGGGATCTTTTTCTGCATAGTCAACAACCTCTTTTCATGGGGCCCCCGCACGATTGAAAATCGTGTGGGGAAAGGAGGAGCGAACACAGCGCCTGAGCCCGACCGCCGGGAGGGCGAGGTTAAGCGTGTTCCGCGACGACGTCAACCTACAAAGCTCTCGGGCTTGATATCGATCTTCAGGCCGGTGAGGCGGGCGGCCAGGCGGACGTTCTGGCCCTCCTTGCCGATGGCGAGAGAAAGCTGGTTGTCCGGCACGATGGCGCGGCAGCTTTTGCTGTTCTCCTCGGGGAAGTCCACCCGGACCACGTCCGCCGGGGCCAGGGCGGCGGCCACGTAGGCGGCGGGGTCCTCGGAAAACTTGATGATGTCGATCTTCTCCCCGCGCAGCTCATCCACCACGGCGGCCACGCGGCCTCCCCGCGGTCCCACGCAGGCGCCCACGGGCTCCACGGCGGGGTCGGAGGACCAGACGGCCATCTTGGTGCGGCTCCCGGCCTCACGGGCGATGGATTTTATCTCCACGGTCCCGTCGAAGATCTCCGGGACCTCGTTTTCAAAGAGCCGCTTTACAAGGCCGGGGTGGGTGCGGCTCACCAGCACCTGGGCGCCGGAGCCGAGCTTGTGGACCTCCACCACGTAGACCTTCAAAAGCTGTCCCTCGGTGAAGCGCTCGCCGGGGATCTGCTCGCCGGTGGGGAGAAGGCCGTCGGTGTTCTCGCTGCCGGAGCTCAAATGGACGCTGACGGACCCGCGCACCGGGTCAATGCGGGTCACCGTGGCGGTGAACATCTCGTGCTCCTTGGAGGTGAACTGCTCGTAGACCATGCTGCGCTCGGCCTCCCGGATGCCCTGGATGATCACCTGCTTGGCGGCCTGGGCGGCGATGCGGCCGAACTTTTTGGTGTCCACGGGGACGTTCACCGTGTCGCCCACCTCGGCGCGCTTGTTGTAGCGGCGGGCCTCCTCGGGCACCAGCTCCAGGGCGGGGTTCTCCACCGTCTCCACCACGGATTTCTGGATGTACATCTCGATCTTCTTTTTCTCCTCGTCGATGTCCACCACTACGTTCTCCTCCGCGTCGGGATTGTCCTTCCGGAGGGCCGCCAGAAGCGCCTGACGGATGCGGTCGAGCATATATTCCCTGGGGATGCCCTTCTCCTTTTCGATGTCGGCTATGGCCTCAAAAAATTCCGCGTTCATAATGATTCCTTTCTGATCCTCTTATTCAAGCCGCAGGTGGACGCTGGCCACCCGGTCCTTTTCGAATGTCCGCTGTTCGCCGCCCTTTGTCTCCACGGTGACGGCCCCGTCCTCATAGCCCCTGAGATACCCGGTGAACTCCTTGGCCCCGTCCTCGGCCCTGTAGAGCTTCACGGCCACGAAGGAGCCCAGGAAGCGCTGAAAATCCGAGGGGCGCTTCAGCTCCCGCTGGAGGCCGGCGGAGGAGACTTCAAAATTGTAGCTCGTCTCGATGGGGTCGGCCTCGTCAAGAAGGGGGTCTAAAGCGCGGGAGACGGCCTCGCAGTCGTCGATGGAGACGCCGCCCTCCTTGTCGATATACACCCGCAAAAACCACTGTCCGGCCTCCCGGACGTACTCCACGTCCCAGAGCTCACAGCCCTGGGCCTCCGCCACGGGCTTTGCCATGGCGGCCACGGTCTCCTCGACCTTGTTCATGAAAGCCGCGCCCCCTTCGGGAAAAATTTGCTTGGGCCAATGAGTGCAGAAAAAAGAGTGGGAAACGCGCCCACTCAAGTCAACCTATCCTATCCTAGCTTACGTAGTATACCACACTTTGCCGCCGATTGCAATACTTTTTTCGTATGAAAAAAGCCAAAATCAAA
>CANQSD010000139.1 GCA_947626385.1 uncultured Oscillospiraceae bacterium
ACTTTACCCAACTAAAATGTTCCACGTGGAACATTTCAACGCTTTAATTCACGAAAATGTTCCACGTGGAACATTTTCGCGCGCTAAAGTGCGCGGGGGCGAATTTGGCGGAAAGATTTACAGATTGTTATTGAAATCTGCCCACCGGTCATGTATAATAACCCCGTTGACTTCAAAAACGGAGGCGGACATGGGAAAGATCATCGCGGTGGCCAATCAGAAGGGCGGCGTGGGGAAGACCACGACGTCGGTGAACGTCACCTGCGCCCTCCACGGGGAGGGCAAAAAGGTCCTTCTGGTGGACGCCGACCCTCAGGGGAACGCCACGTCGGCCATGGGGGTGGACAAAAACCGGGTCCGGGCCGGGACCTACGATGTGCTCATCGGCGCCGCCCCGGTGGAGACGTGCGCCGTCAAGACGAAGTACGGCGACCTCCTCCCCTCCAACAAGGCCCTCTCCGGAGCGCTGATCGAGATGGTGGAGCTGCCGGAGCGGGAGTACATACTGAAAAAAGCCCTGAAGGACGCCGCCGAAGGCTATGATTTCATCCTCATCGACTGCCCGCCCAGCCTGGAGCTGCTGACGCTCAACGGCCTCGTGGCGGCGGACACGGTGCTGGTGCCGGTGCAATGCGAATAT
The DNA here is from genome assembly GCA_947626385.1 of uncultured Oscillospiraceae bacterium. GTDB lineage: Bacteria > Bacillota > Clostridia > Oscillospirales > Oscillospiraceae > RUG626. The sequence continues at coordinate 641 of CANQSD010000139.1, forward strand.
TTTGCCCTGGAGGGGCTTTCCGACCTCATGAACACCGTCCGGCTCATCAAGCGCAGGCTCAACCCCGCCCTGGAGATCGAGGGGGTGGTGCTCACCATGTTCGACGGGCGCACCAACCTCTCCATGCAGGTGGCGGCGGAGGTCAAAAAATATTTCCGGGAGAAGGTCCTGCGGACCGTGATCCCGCGCAACGTGCGCCTGTCGGAGGCGCCCAGCCACGGCAAGCCCGTGATGGCCTATGATCCGGCGTCCAAGGGGGCGCTGGCGTACACAAATCTGGCCAGGGAGATCATCGAGCGCAACAACGGGAGGAGGAGCTGACATGGCAAAGGGATTGGGAAGCGGCCTCGGCGCCCTTTTCGGGGACGAGACGATGGAGCAGGACGGGAGCCTCAAGCGGGTGCCCGTCACAAAGCTGGAGCCCCGCCCCGACCAGCCCCGGTCGCGCTTCGACCCGGAGAAGCTGGAGGAGCTGGCCCAGTCCATCCGGGACCACGGGGTCCTTCAGCCCATCACCGTCCGGGACATGGGCTTTGGCCGCTATGAGATCGTCGCCGGGGAGCGCCGTTGGCGCGCCGCCCGGATGGCGGGGCTTGCGGAGGTCCCGGTGAACATCGTGGACGTCTCGGACCGGGAGGCGGCGGAGATCGCCCTCATCGAGAACCTCCAGCGGGAGGACCTGAATCCCCTGGAGGAGGCCCGTGGGTACGAGACGCTGATGGACCGCCACGGCCTCACCCAGGAGCAGGTGGCCGAGCGGGTGGGCAAGAGCCGCCCGGCGGTGGCCAACGCCCTGCGGCTTCTGCGTCTGCCGCCCAGGGCCGTCGCCCTGACGGAGGCGGGAAGGCTCACCGTCAGCCAGGCCAAGGCGCTGCTGGAGGTGGACGACGCGGACTTCCAGGACGAGCTGGCGGTGAAGGCCGCGGAGCAGGACCTGTCCGTCCGGGAGATCGCCGCCGCCGTGAAAAAGGTGAAAAGCGAGCGGGAGAAGCGCCCGCGCCCCAAGCGCAACTACCGCCTGGGCCCCGACGGCATCGACTACGCCGCGGAGCTGGAACGGGAGCTCAGCGGCGTCCTGGGCCGGAAGGTCACCATCCAGCCGGGCCGGGAATCGGGCAAGCTGACCCTGGATTACTATAGCGACAAGGACCTTACCGCTCTTGTGAAGGCCCTGAAGACCATCAAAATGGAATGGGAGCAGTCATGAAGATCAGAAAAAGAAGCGACGGGGCCGACGTCACCCCGCAGGAGCCCTCCGGACAGGAGGAGGCCCCCAAGAATACCCGGAAAACGGAGGTGTCGGTGCTCATTTATACGGTCGTCCTTTTTGTGGTGGCCCTGGCGCTCATCGCCCTCTCCTACGCCGTGACGCAGCGGGACATCGCCCCGCCGGAGACGCCGAAAACCGCCCGCCTACTTGACGCGGACGGCCCGGAGACGTATAATATCCCTGTAAACGGAGAAACAGACATCAACTTGGACGGAGGCATCCTGCCGTGATCGATATCAAGCTCATCCGCGAGGACCCGGAGCTTGTCCGGGAGAATATCAGAAAGAAATTTCAGGACGAAAAGCTGCCCTTAGTGGATAAGGCCCTGGAGCTGGACCGCCAAAACCGCGCCGCCATCAACGAGGCCAGCGACCTGCGGGCGAAGCGCAACGCCCTCTCCAAGCAGGTGGGGATGCTCATGGGTCAGGCCAAGAAGGACCCGTCCAAGCTTGCCGAGGCCGAGGCCGTGAAGGCGGAGGTCAAGGCCGACGGCCAGCGCCTTGCCGAGCTTGAGGAGCTGGAGGCCAAATACGCCGCCGAGCTGCGGGCGGTGATGATGCGGATCCCCCAGATCATCGACCCCAGCGTCCCCATCGGCCCCGACGACAGCCACAATGTGGAGGTCCAGCGCTTCGGCGACCCGGTGGTCCCGGATTTTGAGATCCCCTACCACACCGAGATCATGGAGAGCTTCAACGGCATCGACCTGGACGGCGCCCGGAGAGTGGCCGGGAACGGGTTTTACTATCTGGTGGGCGACATCGCGCGCCTCCATGAGGCGGTGCTGGCCTACGCCAGGGACTTCATGATCGGCAAGGGCTTCACCTACATGATCCCGCCCTACATGATGCACGGGGCCATTGTGGAGGGGGTCATGAGCCAGTCGGACATGGACGCCATGATGTACAAGATCGAGGGCGAGGACCTCTACCTCATCGGCACCAGCGAGCACTCCATGATCGGCCGGTACATCGACCAGCTCATCCCGGAAGCCTCCCTGCCCCACACCCTCACCAGCTACTCGCCCTGCTTCCGCAAGGAGAAGGGCGCTCACGGGCTGGAGGAGCGGGGCGTCTACCGCATCCACCAGTTTGAAAAGCAGGAGATGATCGTGGTCTGCAAGCCCGAGGAGTCCATGGACTGGTACGAGAAGCTGTGGCGCTACTCCGTGGAGCTCTTCCGCAGCCTGGACATCCCCGTGCGGCAGCTGGAGTGCTGCTCCGGGGACCTGGCGGACCTGAAGGTGAAATCCTGCGACATCGAGGCGTGGAGCCCCCGGCAGCAAAAATATTTCGAGGTCTGCTCCTGCTCCAACCTGGGCGACGCCCAGGCGCGGCGGCTGAAGATCCGCGTCAAGGGCGAGGACGGGAGGATCTACCTGGCCCATACCCTGAACAACACCTGCGTCGCGCCTCCCCGGATGCTCATCGCCCTTCTGGAAAATAACCTCCGGGCCGACGGTTCGGTGGTCATCCCCGAGGCCCTGCGCCCCTACATGGGCGGCAAGGCCATGCTGGAGCGGGCGAAAAAGGTGTAAAATCATTTATAAAAAATTATATTATATAAGGAGGACCCAACCATGAAAGCAATCTGGAAAATTCTCATCGGCGCCGCGGCTGTGGCGGCGGTAGCGCCCTACAAGGTGGAGAAGGACGAGGAGACCGGCGCGGTGAAGCTCACCTCCGCCACCTGGTCGGCCACCTACACCAAGGACGAGAACGGCCGCAACGTGGACGTGAAGCTCCTGCCCGTCCTCAACAAGAAGTACGAGGAGTCCTGCGAGGACGAGGAGTGCTGCTGCTGCGGCGAGGAGACGGAGACGGACGAGGGCATCACCGTAGAGGAGCCCGAGACCCCCGCCGAGCCCGAGACCCCCGAGGCGGACGCGTAAGGGACGCCCTGAAGGAGAACGAGCATGAAAAAATTCTTTGAGGAGTTCAAGGCCTTCGCCATGCGCGGCAACGTGCTGGACCTGGCCGTCGGCGTGATCATCGGCACCGCCTTCTCCGCCATCACCACCTCCCTCATCAACGACATCCTCATGCCCCTCATCGGCATCATCGTGGGTGAGGCGACCTTCGCCAACCTGACCCTGGAGATCGGCGACGCGGTCATTCATTACGGCGCGTTTATCCAGGCCGTCTTCAACTTCATCATCATGGCCTTCGCGGTCTTCTGCATCGTGAAGCTCTTCAACGCCATGCACAAGAAGAAGGAGGCCCCCGCCGCGCCTCCCGCCCCTCCCGCGCCCAGCAAGGAAGAGGTCCTGCTCACCGAGATCCGGGACCTGCTGGCCGAGAAAAAATAAGATGCTGGAAGAGATCGTTGCCGGGGGCGCCGCCGCCCTCGGCATCTCCCTGCCTGAGGGGGCGCTGGGCCTCTACCGGGCGTATTTCGACGCCTTGAGCGAGGCCAACCGGCGCTTCAACCTCACCGCTATCGAGGGGGAGGACCAGGCCGCGGCGCTCCACTTTCTGGACAGCGCCGCCGTCCTCGCCCGCGCGGACCTTCGTGAAAAAACCGTCATCGACGTGGGCACCGGCGGCGGCCTTCCGGGCCTGGTGCTGAAGATCGCGGAGCCGGCCATTGACCTGACGCTCCTGGACGCCACGGAGAAGAAGGTGGCGTTTTTGGCGGCCCTGACGGAGCGCCTGGGCATCCCCTGCCGCGCCGTGGCCGCCCGGGCCGAGGAGCTGTCCCACGAGCCGGAGCACCGGGAGCGCTATGACGCCGCCGTGGCCCGCGCCGTGGCGGACCTGCGGGTCCTCGCGGAGCTGTGCCTGCCCTTCGTGCGCGTGGGCGGGCAGTTCCTGGCCATGAAGGCCGCCGATTCGGACCG
>CANQSD010000140.1 GCA_947626385.1 uncultured Oscillospiraceae bacterium
TATCCTAGCTTACGTAGTATACCACACTTTGCCGCCGATTGCAATACTTTTTTCGTATGAAAAAAGCCAAAATCAAAGCGGGGCGGAACCACCCCTGCCGCTTCGCGGCTGTCCCCGACCTGGGAGGGGCTGGCGTGTCGGGGGTGGGTGCGGGAAACGGACCACGGAGGTCGTCGAAACACGGGCCGCCAAGAGTGGCGGCCCCTACGGCATAATTGGGGCGGATTCGTTTTATCGGAACCGTTCCAAAAACACACCTTGTAGGGGCCGCCTCTCTTGGCGGCCCGCACGCTGTAAGTCTCGTTTACCGGAAGCCCCAGCAACGCCCCACGGGTTCGAATACCCCGGCCCTGCGGGGCCACTCCTCTTCCCCGAAGAGGGGTCAAGGGAATAAGGTTGCGGCGCTTCGCGCCGCCTTTTTTAAAAATTGCGCCGCAAAGCGGCGCATCCTTTTTAAGCCCCCTCCTCGTAGGAGGGGGGCAGGGGGAAGCGAAGGTGGGATGACAGAGCGGTTTCAGCAAACCGCACACCTTAAAGCCCCTCCCTCCGGGAGGGGTGCCCGAGCGAAGCGATGGGCAGGGTGGGGGCGTCTATCGGACCCCGCACGGGCGGGTTTAGAACCCGCCCCTACAGGAGAAATGGAAAGTTATCCCACAAAAATGACGTCGGAGGTCATCGAAACGCGGGCCGCCAGGAGTGGCGGCCCCTACGGCGTTATTTGAAGGCAATTTAAAACAGTAGGGGCGGGTTCCAAACCCGCCCTTTAGCTCCCCCTTGGGGGAGCTGTCGCGAAGCGACTGAGGGGTTTCCTTTCTCTTCCCATGTCCGGGGACTTGACAAATCGGGGTTTTGTCATTAAACTCAAGGGTAGAAATCGATGACCGGGGAGGGTCTTTTATGAAGAGATGTCTGGCGCTGCTGTTGGCGCTTATCCTGATAACGGCCCTCGCCGGCTGTGACCGCGGGGAAGCCAAGGTCACCGGGCCCGGTTCGGGGGGAGAGCCCTCCGGGTCCGTGGGGCCGGCCACGACGCCTGTGGGCTCGGGGACCGCGCCGGCCACAGGGCCTGCCGGTCCCTCCGGGGCCACCGAGCCCGCCGGACCTACCGCGCCGCCGATCACGGACCCGGACGCCCTGCGGCTGGGCCTTATGGATGACGCCGCCGCCCTGGGGGCCGCCGGCCTTTACGGCGGGACCTACGCCCTGGTGACGCGCGTCACGGACCCCGGCGGGGACCTGGCCTCCGGCGCGCTGGACGCCGCCATCGTCCCCGTGGACACCGCCGCCCGGATCTACGCCGAGACGGACGGGAAGGTGAGCATCGCCGCCGTCACCGCCGCCGGCGGCTGGGGGATCGTGGAGCGGGGCAACGCCGTCCACGACATCTGGGACCTTGCGGCCAAGACCGTCTGGACCGACGCGGACGCGCCTGTCTCCACACAGCTTTTCACCTACGTCGCCGAGCGGTATGACTTCATCGTGGGCGACACCTTGAAGCTGGAGAGCGTCCCCGTCTCCAGGCTTGCCGAGCAGGACCTGACGCTCATGCCGGCCAAGCTCGCCGGCGTCACCCTGGTGCGGGACCCGGACACCCATAAGGCGCTGGACCTGGGAGAGGAGTGGACGGCCATCACCGGCAGCGACTTTTTGCCCGCCGCGTGCCTTGTGGTCAGCGCGGATATGGAGGATCAGGACCTGGAGGCCCTGAAGGTCGATTTGAAGGCGTCCCAGGAGACCGTTTCCGACAGTCTTGACAAGGCCGTGGCCCTGGGGCTGGCGGCCAATCAGGAGGAGGCCTGGGCGTCCCTGGAGTGCCTCACCTTTACATGGCTGGAGGGGGCCGACACCGTCCGGGAGGCGCTGTACGACTACTTCTCGGTGCTCTACCGCCTGGACCCCGAGCTCATCGGCGGGTATATCCCGGACGACGGATTTTACAGATAACAGTAACGGAGTGTTCCTATGCGTTCCCGGTTTATCGGCGACAAGAAATTTTATCGCGTGGCGTTGGGCGTGACTCTGCCCATCATGATCCAAAACTTCATCACCAACTTCGTCTCCCTGCTCGACAACCTGATGGTGGGCCGGGTGGGCACCGCGCCCATGAGCGGCGTAGCTATCGTCAATCAGGTGCTGTTCGTGCTCAGCCTGTGTATCTTCGGCGCCGTCTCCGGGGCGGGGATCTTCACCGCCCAGTACGCCGGGAGCGGCGACGAGGAGGGCGTCCGGGGCACCTTCCGCTTTAAGCTTTTGAGCGTCCTGGCCATCACCGCCGTGGGCATCGCGGCGCTCCTGGCCTTTGGGGAGGAGCTCATCCGACTGTGGCTCCGGGGCGAGGGAAGCGCCGAGGAGGCGGACCTCTACCTCCGGTACGGCATGGAGTACTTAAAGGTCATGCTGTGGGGGCTCCCGCCCTTCGCCGTGGCCAACGTCTACTGCTCCACCCTCAGGGAGAACGGCGAGACGGTGGTCCCCATGGCCGCCGGGGTCATCGCCGTGGCGGTGAACCTCTTCTTTAACTACGTCCTCATCTTCGGGCACTTCGGCGCGCCGGCCATGGGCGTCCGGGGCGCGGCTGTGGCGACGGTGATCTCCCGGTACGTGGAGCTTGCCCTTGCCGCCGCCTGGACCCACACCCACAAGGCAAAAATGCCCTTCGCCCGGGGGCTTTATCGCACGCTGAAGGTCCCCCGCGCCCTGGCAGGCCAGATCTTCCGCAAGGGCACGCCGCTGCTCATTAACGAGACGCTTTGGGCCGCCGGCATGGCCGTGCTCAACCAGTGCTACTCCGCCAAGGGCCTCAATGTGGTCCCCGCCATCAACATCGAGTCCACCGTCTGGAACGCCATGAGCGTGGCCTACATGGCCACCGGCAACGCCGTGGGCATCCTCATCGGCCAGAAGCTGGGCCAGGGGGAGGCCCAGGACCGGGTCATGGACGACCTCACAAAGCTCACCTTCTTCTCCGTGGCGCTGAACGTCCTCACCGCCGCCCTTCTCGCCGCCGTCTCCGGCGTCTTCCCACTGCTCTATGAGACGACGGACGAGGTCCGGGCCCTGGCGGCCAGCTTCATCCGCGTGGCGGCGATGATGATGCCCTTCTGCGCCTTCACCAACTGCTGTTACTTTGCCATGCGCTCCGGCGGCAAGACCGTCATCACCTTTGTCTTCGACTCCGTCTTCGTCTGGTGCGTCTGCGTCCCCCTGGCCTACGTTCTGGCCAACTACACCCCCATCCCGGTGGTCCCCCTCTTCTTCATCTGCCAAGCCACCGAGGCCGTCAAGTGCGTCATCGGGTTTGTGATGATCCGGGGGAGGAAATGGATGATTCGACTGGCTTGAAAGGGCTTCGCCCTTTCAATGCCAAGGGGATACGTGCGAAACTTCCTCCCTGAATTCTGCGGAATTCAGGGAGGAAGTTTCTGCTGTTTTGCTGCGCGCACGGCCCCGTTGGGGCCGCACACTCCGCAAAACAAAAGGTATTTTTTCCGACGTACAGGCCGCCGGAAAAAATGATCGATGAGGATGAGGGGGATTTCTCTGACGTGGGGCGGGAGTTATACTTGGAGGGCAGTTGATTTCTTCGCGTTTGAATGGTATAGTGTGCATTGCCCGGCAAAGCGGCGTTTCAGGAGGATGCTATGGATCGTTTTGTAGATGAAAGAGATTATAAGCTGTTAGAGAAGGACAAATATACGTTTTCCATGCTTGGGCGCATCATGGGCGGGGACTGTGAGCTGCTTCTGACAGACCACGAGCGGCTGATCGTTTGCTTTTCGTGCGACCCGTATCCCGTGTGGATATGGACGCCGGACGGAGCGCCGGAGGAAGAAAAGGAAAGAGCCTATGAGCTTGTGAGAGAGCATGGCTTGCTCACGAAGGGCCATACCTTCAATTTAAAATACGATCTGGCGGAGCATTTTATCAGCCGGTCGGCGGAAGGCGCGACGGCGTTGTCCATAAAGACCAATATGTTTGCCTATGACTGCCCGAGCTTAATAGAACCGCATATACGGGCTGACGGCGAATACCGTAGATGCGCGCCGGAGGATATGGATGAGCTGGTTGAGCTTATGGACCTGTTCCATAAAGAGATCGGAGTCGATCAGAACAGTCTCGAAGCATACCGCCGCAAAGCGGAGGAAGCCATAAGAAGCGGCAGCCATTTTCTTTGGAGAAACGCGGAGGGCAGAAACGCGGCCGTCTGCTGTGTCAAGCCAAACGGCACTCTGGCGGGCATCGGTTTAGTGTATACGCGCCGGGAGTACCGGCGACGGCACTACGCGGAGAATCTTGTCTATCAGGTGTCCAAAATGGCAAAGGACGCGGGATACATGCCGATGCTTTATACGGACGCCGATTATGTCGCGTCGAACGCCTGTTACGAGAAGATCGGGTATGTGCTCAGGGGGAAATTGTGTACGATAGGGTGAAAAGACCGCCGCTCCGCGGGGCGGCGGGTTTGCGCGGCGGCGGGAAGCGGAACCGTTCGGACAACGCACCTTCTCTAGCCCCTCCTAGGTCGGGGTGGCCGAGCGCAGCGAGGCCGGGGTGGTGCTGCGATCCGATTATCGAAAGCCCCAGCGACGCTCAACAGGCTCGAATACCCCGCCGCCGCGGCGGCACCCCTTTTTCCGAAAAAGCCTGCAAATAAAAAGTCAACCCCAAACGCG
>CANQSD010000141.1 GCA_947626385.1 uncultured Oscillospiraceae bacterium
TTCCATTCATGCCGAAAGTCCATCCTCTGTCCTCCTTTCTGCTGAGGGCATCTTATCCTGCGAAGCTTAACTGGAGTTAAAGCGCCGCTCATTTTGTTTTTCTCGAGAAAAAAGAGCCGATACTGCCGATCACAACTCCCATGGCGACAGCGAAAAACCCGACGACCCAGTAATACCGGGACAGGCTGTTTGTCGTCCCATATATGTCAAGAATTCCCCGGACAATACTCCCCGCGGTAAGCGTCGCGATCCCGGAATGATATAGATTTCTTGCGAGCGCCGAGGAGCATTGGCGTAAATGAAAGGCGGAAAGGATCCCATAGGGCAGAGCGCCCCCGGCCAATGGAAAAGCAAACGCGTAGATCATATAAAAGGAATAGACCTCATGACTGAACGATTCATACACCGCTCCGAACAAAGCGCAAAGAATAGAGAGGCTCAAATAGACAAGGGCCGTCTTCGCGGCTCCCGATCCTTTTTCCTCAGTACCCGATGTATACAATATCGCTCACGCTCCTTTCCTGAATGCTCCTCCCGTTCGTTGTGGGCTTGTTGACGATCTCTCCGTTAAATACCATGGTGGATGAGCCTCCGCCGTCAAGATTATAGGCAATTCGGACGCCCAGGCCTTGCATGAACGCGGCCAGCTCATAGAGCGACAGCCCTTCGCTTTCCTCGGTCCTGCCGTCGGAAACGACAAAAACATAATGGCGCGCGTCCACGATCCCGATGGCCGTGCGGGGATTGCTCGCCTTGGCCTTGCCTACCTCGTCACGTTCTGTGACGGCTATTTGGCCGTTGTTTACCAATGTCGGGCCAAACGATAGGATCTGGACCGCGCCGTTTGCCAAAAGCGTATCCGCCGAAACGCTTGTCTCCTCAATTACCCCGAAGAAGCCGTCGCCGTAAATGACAAGATCCTCCTGATCCCTCGACGCGGAATCCCGGTACAGAACGCCGTTTCGAAGCACATATCCCTTTTCCCGCGCGCCGTAGTAATCGCCGTTTATGGCGAGAATCGCATGGTTTTCCGCGGCGATCTCCGATGTCTTCGCCGTCACATTTTTCCCGTAGGAATCATTGGCAAAAGCGGTCTTCAGATATTCCGGGGAGGAAAGCCGCACATCCGCCACATAGACCGTCGTATGGTTTGATGTAACCTCGGAGACGGAAATGGAGATCTCATCATCCGTATAGCTGTATACAGCATTGTTCGACTGAGGTTCTGCCGGTTCAGATAGAGACGCACGAGGACCGGCGCCGTTATCGTCCTGTCTGGCCGCGTTTGTGCTTTCATTTCCGCGCGGGACTGTTTGGTAAACTCTGGTGATGACGAATGTATCCAACAAGACATAGCCCGTGAACGCTGTCAACACGATCCCGTAGAGGATGCCCCAAATATATTTTTTCACTATACTGTCACCTTCGATTTTCCTTATAGATACGGAATAGATACGGACAGGATCCTTCACGGCGTCAAACCGTGACGATCGCGCATCCCGTCTTAGGCCTCATGCAGGCCTGTTTTCAGCGTAAGGCAACCCCTCTCAACCGGGAAACACGCAGGTGATGTTGAACGAGCGGGCGTCCTGGGACCAGGCGCGGATGGTCCCGCGGTGCGCCTCGACGATGGCCTTCGCGATGGAAAGGCCGATGCCGTGGCCGCCGGTGTCTGAATTTCTGGATCTTTCCATTCGATAGAACCGGTCGAAAATACGCTCCAATTCCTCGCCGTTGACCGCCGTCTCGGTCGTATTAGAGACGGTGAGCCGCAGCGTCCGCTTGACCTGCGCAAGGCCGACGGCGACCGCGCTCCCCTCCGGGGAGTATTTCAACGCGTTATCCATCAAAATATTCATGAGCTGCCGGATGGCCTTGTCGTTTCCCTTCATCACGAGCCCCGGCTCGATCCGGCACAGGAGCTCCTTCCCCTGCGCGGCCGCGGGCGCGCGGAAAGCCGCCGCCGTCTCGGAGACAAGTTCGGAAACCGCCAGGTCCGTCATCTCAAGGGGCGTGTCCGCTTCCTCCATACGGGCCAGATAGACCAGATCGTTCGTCAGCGTTGTCAGGCGCTGAGTCTGCTGGCGGATCTCGTAGAGGCAGTCGGCGTCCTCCGGGTCGTCCTCCAGCAGGTCCACGTTGGCGTTGATGATCGTCAGCGGCGTCTTGATCTCATGCCCGGCATCCGTGATGAAGCGCTTTTGCTTCTCATAGCTCTCCGCCATGGGCCGGACGATCTTGCCGGCGAAGAAAACGATCACGAAGAACATCACCGCGAGCCCCGCCAGGGTCATCCCGACGCTGATCCAGAGGTAGGCATAAAACCCGTCCAGCTTTCTCCCGCAATCGAGAAAAATGACGCGTGTGACGCCGCCCTCGCCGCTTTGCAGATACCGGTATTCGTCGGCGAAGCCCGATTTTTTGCCGGAGGTAAACACCTTTTCGGCGTATTCCCCCGCCTTTTCGGCGTCGACGGAGAATATCCTGCTGGTATCGACGCGCAGTACCGCGCCCGAGCCATCCAACAGAACGGAAAAGTATCTGGATTCGTACGGCGTCTCGGGAGAAAAGGGCCTCGGCGCGTTACGGTCCTTCATGGGCTCCCTGTCCGTTTCGGGAAAGACGCCCTTGTTTCTGGACAGGAACGCCAAAATGGCGTCCGCGTCCTTTACGATGGTGGAATAGTTGATGGCGTTCATGCCGGCGACGGAAACGGCGAGCACGATAAAAAGCGCCGCCATGGCCAGACAGATAAATCTAATTTTCAGCTTTTTGATCATTGGCCGCCTCCAAAGAGTACCCTATATTTCTGGACACCTTAATGACGATATCGGCGTTCAGCGCCGCCAGCTTTTTCCTGAGATAGGACACGTACACCCACACCACATTGATCTCCGCGTCCGAATCAAAGCCCCAGATCCTCTCCATCAGGCGCTCCGCCGGGAAAATGCGGTGAGGATTCGCCATAAAGATCTCGATCATCTGAAATTCCTTATTGGCAAGCCGGAAGCTTCCCGTCGGGGAGGACAGCTCAAAGGTCGCGCGGTCAAGGGTGACGTTCCCCACCGTCAGCTTCGTGTCCGCCTCCGTCTGGGTGCGCGTGATGGCGCGAATAGCGGCCAGCAGGCTTTTGGTGTGGAACGGCTTTGTCAGATAGTAGTTGGCGCCGCTGTCAAGGCCCTCGGCCATATCGTCCACCTCGGATCTGGCCGTCAGCATCAGCACCGGGAGCCGGCTGCCGGATGCCCTCAGCTTTTTCAGCGCCGTGATCCCATCCATGACAGGCATCATGATATCAAAGATCGCCACGTCGTAATTGCCGCCGTCCAGATACGCCAGCGCGTCCTCGCCGTTATACACCGCGTCGGCGGAATAGTTGTTCTTCTCCAGCAGCTTCACAAGCGCCTTCGCCAAAGGCCGTTCGTCCTCGGCTATCAGGATCCTCATCTATGATCACCCTCCCTGAAAGTACGGTGTGCTCCACCCTTCTATTTTATCCTCCAAGCTTAAATGGAGTAAAAAACGCTCCGGGCGCGGGACGTTTGCTGTTGTAATTGATTTTTTGCCGTGTTATAATCGTTTTCGTAAAGGCTTTCCAAAGAACGGCTTACAAAGGAGAAAAACCGATGAGCATCGTTTCTAAAACGCGGGGCATTGTGGGCCGGGACTTCCGCCGGATCAGGCGTTTTCGGGAAAGCCCGGTGGAAAGCGCCTCCCTGTGCTGTTCTTACGCGGCCTGCGCCGTCGCGGCTGTGGGGTTTATCGCCGCCGTCGTTCTGTTCGCCGTAAACGGCGGGTACGGCGAGCAGATCGAGGCGATCAAAACAAACGGGGCCGAGCTGATTGAAAAAAACTTTTCCGGCGGAACGGTTTCGATCCTGTACGGTCCCTTTGTAAGCGGCCCTGTGCTGGGCCTTATGGCGTTATCCGTGGCGCTGACGCTCGTTGATTTCTATAAAACGTCCTCTGTTGTGAGAAAAGTGTTCGTGTCCCTTACCTTGGCGCTGATCGCGGCGGCCGTCGTTTTGCTGGTCCTGGTGGATCGCGCGCTCTCCGGAAAAATCGGCGTCGACACGCCCGTCGTTTCTTTGCTGAAATGGGCTGTCGATACGTTCGGCATCGGAAGCGAGGCCGGGCTGATCCTCCCGCCCCTCGTTTCCCTGGTCGTTCTGGCGATATTGCTTTATTTGCAGATCCGGCGGAAGCAGCTGCTTGACCGGGTGATCGCCGCGGGGCTCCTCGCCTTTGCCTTCCTGCCGCTGCTGACGCTGATCGTGGAAAATCTGCTGGCCCTCGCGGCCATGGTCCTGGTCCTTGCCCTTGTGATGGCGGTCGTGCTCCTGGTGGGCAAATCCGTCGCCAGCGGGCTGAGCGAATCCGGGAGCGGCGCGGCCAAGAAGCGGCCGGAGGCGAAAAAAGAAAAGCCCGCCGAGGTGAAAGCGCCGCAAAAGGAAGAGCCGCGAACCATCGAATTCGAAGCGAATATAAAAATCTATGTGGACGAGGGCCTTGGCTTTGGCGCGCCGATGACAAAATGTATATTTGCGGATATGCCGCTTCGTGACCACAAATTCATTTGCACATTGAGGGATTTTCAAGACGGAAAGGTGATCATCAAGCGGGGAGGCCAGGTTTTAAACCGTATACTCTAAAATGCG
>CANQSD010000142.1 GCA_947626385.1 uncultured Oscillospiraceae bacterium
TAGCTGCGGATGGCGGAGCCGAAGTCGATCTTCATCTGGACGCCCTTGATGTCGCTGATCTTCTCCAGGTGCTCCCGCTCCTTGATCTCCGCCAGCTTGCCCCGGAGCATCTCCTTGCAGTTTTCCAGGTTCTGGAAGTGGCTGCGCTCCACCTGGCTGGACACCACGATGCCCGTGGGCTTGTGGATGAGCCGGACGGCGGAGGAGGTCTTGTTGACCTTCTGTCCGCCGGCGCCGGAGGAGCGGTAGACCTGCATCTCGATGTCCTCGTCCCGGAGCTCTATCTCGCTGGTGTCGGTGATCTCCGGCATGACCTCCACGGCGGCGAAGCTGGTCTGGCGGCGGCCGGAGGCGTCGAAGGGGGAGATGCGCACGAGCCTGTGGACGCCGTTCTCGCTCTTGAGAAAGCCGTAGGCGTTGTCGCCCTCGATCTTGATGGTGGCGGACTTGATGCCCGCCTCGTCGCCGTCCAGGTAGTCCAGGATGGTGTACTTATAGCCGTGGCGCTCGGCCCAGCGGGTGTACATACGGTAGAGCATACTGGCCCAGTCCTGGGCCTCGGTGCCGCCGGCGCCGGGGTGGAAGCTGAGAATGGCGTTGGCGCTGTCGTACTCGCCGGAGAGCATGGTGGAAAGGCGCGTCGTCTCCAAATCGCCCGAAAAGGCGTTGAACTCCGCCTCCAGCTCGGGCAGGAGGGAGATGTCGTCCTCCTCGATGGCCATGTCGCACAGCGTCACCAGGTCCTCATAGCGGGACTCAAGCTTTGCGAAGCCCTCCCGCTTGCCGCGCAGCTGCTTTAAGCGCTGGAGGACCTTCTGGGAATTCTTCTGGTCGTTCCAGAAGCCGTCGGCCTCGGACTCGGCCTGGAGCCGGTCGATCTCGGCGGAGACCTCGTCCAGCTTCATGGCGCGGCGGACAGTCTCCAGCTGGGGCCGCATGGCCCCCAGCTTCGTCTTATAATCCTCGTATTCAACTATCATGGCGTGTTCCTCTTGTACGTCAAAAATTATCGTTCCGAGTGCTTTTCCTCATGCTCACCGAAGATGAGCTCGTCAATATCCGGCTTGGGCTGAGGCTTTTCGTTCTTTTTGTCCATCTTTCCACCCCCGTTTTAAAAATGATAACAGTACCATCCTATGCGCGGGGAGGTGAAAAAATGCGTGTTACCCTTTTCCCAGCACCGCTACCGCAATCTCCGGGTTGTTGAAGAGCCGGGGACAGCCGTGGGAGCCGGTGAAGCCCCGGGACACCAGCATCTGGGTGCCGCCCTCCTCGTAGACGCCGGCGGTCCAGGTGGGGAACAGCCCCTGTCCGGGGGCGACGAGCCCGTCGGTGAAGGGAAGGCGGATGAGCCCCCCATGGGCGTGCCCGCACAGGACAAGATCCACACCCAGGCGGGACCAGGTCTCCAGCTCCGTGTCCCGGTGGGCCAGCATCACCACATAATCGCCGGGGTACGTCTCGTCAATATCCTTCATGACCTCCTCCGGGGTCTTCTGGTCCCGGAGGCCGTTGGGGTCGTCCACGCCGGCCAGGACGATCCGCGCTCCGTCACGCTCCAGAGTCACATATTTGTTGCGCAGGACCGTGACGCCCAGCTCCTCCAACAGGTCGAAGAGCTCCCGCGCCCAGCCGACGGCCCACTCGTGGTTGCCGGAGACGAAATAGACGGGCGCGATGGCGGTAAGGCCGGTCATCAACGTCCTGACGTAATCCTCTTCCTCCTCGCGCGGCCCGTCCACCATGTCGCCGGTGACGCAGATGATGTCTGGCTCGGCATCCCGCACGGCGGAAAGGAGCCTTTCGTTGCCCTCGCCGAAGCTCGTGGCGTGCAGGTCGGAGAGATGCACGATCCGGAACCCCTCAAAGGCATCCGGGAGAAGGGAATTTCCCACGGTAAATTCATCGGTGACAAGACGCGTCTGGCTGTCCCAGACCGCCAGGCCCAACAGCGCGGCGAGGATGAGAAGGACGAGAAAAAATCTCCTTAGCTTTCTCATGGCCGGCGGCTACGCCTCCTTGTCCCGGACGTAGGGGTGCTTCACATTGGGGTCGGCGGTCTGGCGGAACTCCACGGAGAAGCGGTCGATGGACTTGATGAGGGCGGAGAGGGACTTGAAGCCGTAGTTGCGGCAGTCGAAGTCCGGCTTTTTCTTCATGATGAGGTTCCCCAGCTCCCCCATGTAGACCCCGTCCTCCCCCTCGGAGAGGTCCGCCACGGACTGGGCGATGAGGCGCACCAGGGACTTGGGGACGCGGTTGTCGTTTTGATTGGAGGCGGCGGGCTTGGAACGCTTGTCCTTGGCCGGGTGGGCCTCCTCCGGGGGATTTTGCTCTCCCGGCTGTTTGATGTTCTCGATATAGATGAACTTGTCGCATGCGGCGATGAAGGGCCCCGGCGTCTTGCGCTCCCCGATGCCGAAGACGGTCATCCCCGCCTCACGGAGGCGGATCGCCAGGCGCGTGAAGTCGGAATCGGAGCTGACCAGCACGAAGCCGTCCACCCGTTCGTTGTAGAGGATGTCCATGGCGTCGATGATCATGGCCGAGTCGGTGGAGTTTTTGCCGGTGGTGTAGCTGTACTGCTGGATGGGCGTCACGGCGTTTTCCAGGAGGGAATTCTTCCACCCGGCGATATGGGGGCCTGTCCAGTCCCCGTAGATGCGCTTGACGGTGGGGGTGCCGTAAATGGCCACCTCCTGCATGATGCCCGCCAGCGTCCCCCGTGGGACGTTGTCCGCGTCAATCAGCACCGCCAGGCGCTTGCTTCCTGTAAGATCCGGCGCGATAGGCATAACGCGCCTCCTTTCGGTAAAAAACGGTCAAGTAGCAATAGTATACCACACCCCGCCCCCGCTTGCAAGCTCTTTCACTGTGGTCTCAGAGCTTGAAGATCCATTTTATTCCGTAAATAAGCCCGTAGAGGATGGGCTGGTGGAGGACGTAGATGAGGAGGCTCCTGCGGCCGATGGCGGGGAGGACGGGGCAGGTGAAGGTGTAAAATTTCTCGGGGAGCTTGCGCTCCACCACGTAGAGGCCCGCCCAGGTGCCCAGGAGGAAGACGAAGAGCCAGGGGAAGATGGGGAACCAGTCGGCGGTATAGAAGCCCCGGTACGTCCAGCCCAGGGGGAAGATCCAGCGGGCGACGGCGTCGGGGATGGTCGTGTGCTCCACCAGCCACGCGGTGAAGACGATGAGGGCGATGTAGAGCACGGGCGCGATTTTGCGGGGAATAGCGTCCCAGAGCTTACGCGTCAGGGCGAAGAAGATCATACAGAAGCCCAGCAGGTGCAAAACGCCGAAGAGGATGGGGTCGTTGATGATGGGCAGGCTCGTCACCGCCGTCATCCCCAGGGCAATGGCGAAGGCGATGAGGCCGCGCTTTAAATTGCTGTGGGAGAAGCGGCAGCAAAGGCCCGCCAGGAAGATGAACAGCCCCGCGAAAACGTAATGGAGAAAGTCGAAGACGGGGTTCGAAAAGATCCACCAGGGCGCGCCGCACAGCTTCACGAGGTCGATAAGGAGGTGGTGGATCACCATGAGCACCAGCGCCAGCCCCCGGGCGGCGTCGATGGCGTCGATGCGCTTTTTCTTCTCCGTCATACGTTGAACCGGAAGAGCGTCACGTCGCCGTCGCGCATGACGTATTCCTTGCCCTCGCTCCGCACAAGGCCCTTTTCCTTGGCCGCCGCCATGGAGCCGCAGGCCTCCAGGTCGTCGAAGGCCACGATCTCCGCCCGGATGAAGCCGCGCTCGAAGTCGGAGTGGATCTTCCCGGCGGCCTGAGGGGCGCGGGTGCCCTTCGTAATGGTCCAGGCGCGGCACTCGTCCGCCCCGGCGGTGAGGAAGCTGATGAGGCCGAGAAGCGCGTAGGAGCACTTGATGAGCCGGTCAAGGCCGGACTCGGCAAGGCCCAGCTCCTCCAAAAACATCGCCCGCTCCTCCGGAGAAAGCTCCGTGAGCTCCTGCTCGGTCTTGGCGCAGATGGGCAGGACCTGGGCCCCCTCGGCGTCGGCACGGGCCTTCACGGCCTTGTAGTAGGCGTTATTTTCAAAGTCCGCGACGCCCTCCTCGTCCATGTTGGCGGCGTAAATCACGGGCTTTAGGGACAAAAGCTCGCTCTCGGCGATGAGCCGGGCATCGTCGTCATTGTCCGCCTCAAAGCTCCTGGCGGACTTTCCGGCATCCAGGTGGTCCCGCAGGGCCGCCAGGACCTCCGCCTCGTGACGGAGCTTCTTGTCGCCGCCCTTGGCGCCCCGCTCCACCTTATCGAGGCGGCGGGTGACCATCTCGAGGTCCGCCATCACCAGCTCCAGGTCGATGATGTCGATGTCCCGCAAGGGGTCGGTGGCGCCCTCCACGTGGATCACGTTCTCGTCGTCAAAGCACCGCACCACGTGGACGACAGCGTCCGTGCGGCGGATGTTCTCCAGGAATTTGTTGCCCAGGCCCTCCCCCTTGGAGGCGCCCTTCACGAGGCCCGCGATGTCCACGAACTCGATGACGGCGGGGGTGACCTTTTTGGGGCTGTACATATTGGCCAGATACTCGAGCCGCCTGTCCGGCACCGTGACGGTGCCCACGTTGGGCTCGATGGTGCAGAAGGGGTAGTTTGCCGCCTCCGCCCCGGCGCT
>CANQSD010000143.1 GCA_947626385.1 uncultured Oscillospiraceae bacterium
CTGGGCTTCAAGCTCATCCTCACCCTCATCCGCAAGCTCCGCGACAAGCGCTATGAGCGCGCCTATCAGGCCAAAAAAGCCGCCCAGGCCAAGGCCGGGGAGGAGCATAAGGAGGACGGCAAATAAATTCCGTCCAGGCATAAAAAGCCCCGGAAAACCGGGGCTTTTTTCAGCCTGTCGAAAAAGGCCTTTGGCCTTTTCCGACAAAGGGGAACGTGCGGAAGATTCCGCGTGAATTCTGCGGAATTCACGCAAAATCTTCCTGCCGTCGCCCTGCGCGCGCCCCTTCGGGGCACACTTGGGCGACAAAAGGTATTTTTTCCGACGTACATGCCGCCGGAAAAAATGCTCGATTTGAGTTTTTTGACAAACTGAAAAAAGCCCCGGAAAACCGGGGCTTTTTGCTGTTTATTTCGCTTTCTGGTTGCGCTCGTAAATGGCGGCGAGGCCGGTGAGGAGGAGGGTGTCGTTGACCTCAATTTTCCGGCGGCAGAGGGGGGCGATGAAGGCGGCGACGCCGCCGGTGGCGACGACGGTGGCGCTCTCGCCCAGCTCCGCCTCCACGCGCTTGATCATGCCGTCCAGCATGGCGGCGGCGCCCAATATAGCGCCGGAGCGCATACTGTCCACGGTGTTGGTGCCGATGACGTGCCGGGGGGCCTCCATGGAGATGTTGGGCAGCTGGCTGGTGCCGGAGCTCAATGCCGAGAGGCCCAGGGCCACGCCGGGGGCGATGGCGCCGCCGATGAAGGACCCCTGCCGGTTGAGGACGGACAGGGTGGTGGCGGTGCCCATGTCGATGAGGATGAGGGGCGGGGTGTAGAGCTTCAGCGCCCCCGCGGCGGCGGCCACCAGGTTCGCGCCGGTCTGGGCCGGGTCGTCGATGAGGATGTTGACCCCGGTCTTCACGCCCTTACCCAGGATGAGGGGCCTGACGCCCACCGTCAGCTCCACCGCCCTGGCGATGGCGTTCGTCACCGGCGGCACCACCGAGGAGACGACAGCGCCGTCCGGCATCCCGGCGTCCAGGCCGAAGAAGTCAAAGAAATTCCGGATGTCCCCGGCGTACTCAAAGGCCGTCTTCGCCGTATTCGTGGCAAGACGCGCCGTCCGGACGATCTCGAACCCGTCCATGAGCCCCAGGATGATGTGGGTGTTGCCGATATCCACAGCCAACAGCATAGCGCTGCCTCCTTTTAGAAAAACCGCTCCGGCTGGGCGTGGATGCGGCTGATGAGGACCTCCGTCTCCGGGAAGCTCTCCGCCACCGTCTCCGCCAGCACCGGCACCACCACGTTTTCCGTGGAGAAGTGTCCGGCGTCGATGAGGTTGAGGCCCAGCTCCTTAGCGTCGATGAACTGGTGATGCTTCACGTCAGCGGTGACGTAGGTGTCCGCGCCGGCCTCGTAGGCCTCGAACATATTGCCGCCTCCGGCGCCGCCCAGGACGGCCACCCGGTTCACGGGTCTGCCCGCGTCCACGTACCGAAGGCCATTGGCGTTCAAAGTGGCCTTCACCCGGCCCAGGAAGTCAAAAAGGCTCTGCTCCGGCACGTACCCCACCCGGCCGCAGGCCTCCTGGCCGAAGGTCTCCGTGTCCTCCAGGCCCAGCGCGGCGGCCAGCGCGTCGTTGACGCCGCCGAGGGTGATGTCCAGGTTCGTGTGCATACAGATCGCCGCCAGATTCGCCCGCGCCAGCGCCAGGACGCGCTGGCCGGTGACGTCGGAGTCCGTCACGTGCTTGAGCTCGAAAAACAGCGGGTGGTGGGAGAGGATGAGGTCCGCCCCCAGCTCCCTGGCCTCCTTGATGACGTCCAGCGTGATGTCCAGGGCGCAGAGAACGCGGCTGACCTCGTCCTCCCAGGCGCCCACCAGAAGCCCCACGTTGTCAAAGCCAAGCTTTAAGTCCGTGGGGGCCAGCTCATTGAGTCTTTCGAAAATGTCCTTTACCTTTGCCATGTTGAAACCTCCCGAATGGCATTTTCCACCAGCTTTTGTTGGCGGGCGAGCTTTTCATAGGCCGCGCCTGTCTCCCGCGCGCCCCTTTGAAGGCCCTCAAGAGCCCTTTGGAGCCGCGCCCGCTCCCGCTCCAGACACCTCGGCAGCAGGGGGTCCCCCGTGAGGGCACGCAGAAGATCGAAGCCCCCCTCGCCCGTTTGGGCGCGGAACGCGAGGTACGCCTTCCCGGCGTCCTCCACTAAAGCCGCCTCCTGGCAGACAAACCCGGCCCCCGCCAGCCAGGACGTGAGCTCCGCGAGCTTGCTTTGGGGCTGGAGAATCAGCCGCGCCCGGTCGATCCAGGGGCACGCGGACAGGATATCGACCATCGTCTCCCCGCCCATGCCGGCGATGACCACGGTCTCGAAGCTCCCCGGCACGGCCTTCAGCCCGTCGGAGAGGTAAAAGTCGATTTTTCCCAGCGCGCCCCGCTCCCCGGCGGTGCTTTTGGCGCGCTCCAGGGGGCCCGCGTTTACGTCCGACGCGGCCACACGCCGGAAACACCCGTTTTCCACGAACCACACGGGCACGGTCCCGTGGTCCGTCCCCACGTCGATGACGCTCCCGCCGGACCCGGCGAGCGCCGCCACGGCGGCAAGTCTCGGTGACAGCCTGATCATAGCGCTCCTATACGACGGAAGGCGGACAGCTTGTCCGCCTTCCCCGTGTTCTTATAGCTTTACTTACGCCTCGCTGGCGAGGAAGTCGTTGAGCTCGTCGAGGAAGGTGTCCGGGTCCACGCCGTGGGTGAGGCACGCCTGCTCGATGGTCTCGCCGGTGGCCAGGGCGCAGCCCAGGCAGTGCATCCCGATGTTGAGGAAGAACGGCTGTGCCTGAGGGGCCTTCATCATGACCTCCGCGACGATGGTATCTTTTGTAAATGCCATAAAAATGACCTCCTAATCGCATTTTCGCCCTTATTATACCCCCCGTCCACGGGTTTTTCAAGGGGTAATTCAATTTTTGCGGTTTTCGCGCGTTTTCGGCGGGTCCTGATTTGAAAGGACAGTAGATTTCTTCACGCTTGGGTGGTATAATGTGAAATATCGCGTGGGTGACTGTTCGAAAACTCGTGATTTGAGGTGAAGGTATGGCGTCGAGTCAGGAATATTTAGAATTTGTTTTAGAGCAGCTATCCGAATTGGATGGAATTACAGTTCGGCCTATGATGGGCGAATTTATCCTCTATTACCACGGCAAGATCGTAGGCGGTATCTATGATGACAGGCTGCTTGTTAAACCAATCAAAGCGGCCATTCTCTATATGCCAACAGCGGCCTATGAAATCCCCTATGAGGGCGCAAAAGAGATGCTGCTGGTAGACGAAGTTGACAACAGAGAGTTTTTGACAGGTCTATTCAACGCCATGGTTGAGGAGCTGCCGTCGCCGAAACCGAAAAAGATGAAATAGCGCTTCCCGTTTTTCGGGAAGCGGATACCAGAAAGGAACCTGTAATGAACGATTCTATAAACATCGCCCTGCTTCAAATCCTGCCCGCCGGGAGCGTTGAGCGGAACATGGAAAAAGGAGTCCGATACTGCAAAGACGCCAAGGCACGAGACGCGGACATTGCTTTGTTCCCGGAGATGTGGAGCAGCGGTTATACCATTCCCCGTGACGCAAAAAAGTTGGACGCTATGGCCGTTCCGGCGGACGGAGAGTTTGTTATGCGCTTTGCTGCGCTGGCCAAAGAACTGGAAATGGCCATCGGCATCACATTTTTGGAGAAAAGCGGCCGCGGGCCGAAAAACAGTATCTGCCTGTTTGACCGTCAGGGGCGGCTGGTCTACAAATATTCCAAGGTCCACATCTGCGACTTCGGCGAGCCGGACGACGAGAGCGTTCTGTGCCCGGGGGACGATTTTCCCGTTGCCACGTTGAACACCGCCAAGGGAGATGTCATGGTGGGCTCCATGATCTGCTACGACCGCGAGTTCCCGGAGAGCGCCCGCATCCTTGCACTCCGTGGCGCAGAGCTTTTGCTGGTACCTAACGCCTGCCCCATGGAGATAAACCGCCTGTCCCAACTGCGGGGCCGTGCGTATGAAGATCTGCTTGCCATTGCCACCTGCAATTATCCCGCGCCCCACCTGGACTGCAACGGCCATTCCACGCTGTTTGACGGTGTGGCGTACCTGCGGGAAATGCCCGGTTCCCGGGACATGTGCGTATTGGAAGCAGACGAAACCGAAGGCGTTTTTCTCGCCCGGCTGGACATCGCCACGCTGCGGGAATATCGCAAACGGGAAGCCCACTATTTACATAACAGGCGGCCCGAATACTATGGCATTCTCGCGGACCGTCAACCCGACAGGGCCGGAAACAGGAGGCTTCCCGTTTGTTGAAAAGTATTTTGCATGATTACCCGCCAGCCATGATGCTGGCGGGTTTTTTGCGCGCCGATGGAAGGAGAAACGGCCCGTCCGGGGGCCACACATTTTGGCGCGGCGGCATATTCTGGAGTGATCAGTTTTTTGAAAGGGATGGTTCTATGGAACAGCCTCTTGTCTCGCGTTTTTTCCTGGGGGCCAACTCGCCGGGCGGGTTTTCGTCGCTGTACGGCGGGTTCACGGACCCGGACGCCGAGACGCTTTACATCCTCAAGGGCGG
>CANQSD010000144.1 GCA_947626385.1 uncultured Oscillospiraceae bacterium
TCGGTGATGAGCTTCACGGCCAGGGGGACGGCCAGCTTGTAAAGCTCCGAAAGCCGCTGGCTGCTCTCGCGGCACACGGGGCTGGGCTCCAGGCTCATGACAAGGCCGGACAGCTCCTTATAGTGCCCCGTGGCCCTGAAGGCCGCGAGGATCGCGCGGCGCTTAAGCATATCCGGCGCTAAAAGCATGCGCAGGCAGCGCTTCATGGACCGCAGGGACTTCATCACGTCCTTCGCCTCCACGCCGGTGAAGAAGGCCGCCGCCACGGCGGCGTTCCGTCGGCTGGGGACCAGGTGGGCGGCGGTGTCAAAGCGCAGGGGATCGAAGCCGTCCGAGACGGTGAGGTACCGGTCAAACTCCATCTCGATCTCGTTGTGGCTGACGCCCTTGTCCTTGGAAAACCGGTTCACGTACCCGTGGCACATACAGTCCAGGGCGAAGTGGCACATGTACCCCCACACGTAGACCCGGTACAGGGGCTCGGGGTGGGCGCGGAGGACCTTGGCGGCGTGGGCGAACACGTCCCGGCCGCTGATGTGGTGGGTACCGTGGCCGATCCTGGTGACGGCGCTGGGCGTCAGCGGGCTGTGGTAGAAAAGGATATCCGGCCCGTGCAGGCCGATGTCGTAAAGCTCCCGAAACGCCAAAATCTCCTCCCGCATCTGCCGCGGAAGCTCCCGCAGTACCTCGTCGGCAAACCGTTTGTGCGCATAGGCGCAGGGCATGCGCTCACCTCCTTCCTCCCCAAAGCTTACATACTTTTGCCGCGAAATGCAAGGGGTTCACAAAATTTTTACGGTTGCGCAAAAGGAAAAGCGGGAGACCTTTTCGATCTCCCGCTCTCCCAAGCCGGGGCGTTGATTTAATCGAGAAGCTCCGAGGGGACATCCTTATGGAGATGCAGCGTCATGCCGGCCATTTCGTACACGTTTTCCGCGTCCGTTTTAACCGTTTGGCAGGAAGGGTCCCTGGAATCGAGCACGATCACCGTTTGACCGTTTTCGTCTTCAAATCTCCCCATGATAAATCCGGTTTCGACATTCTCCTGCGCCGCCCCGTCTGTCGGGTCCGGCGTCTCGTGGGCTTGATCGGCGGAGGCAAAAGCAGTCCCCGCCACCAGCGTCACAAGGACAAGGGCAAGTGCCAGCACGCCTATTGATTTTTTACTGAACTTCATAATGGCTTCGATCCTTTCTTCAAGTGCGTTTTTCGCAAAGTAGTTGTAGAACGGTGTAAATTGCCGCCGCGTCTCCTCCATGTTGATCAGCGCCCGCGCGTAGGAGGCCCTGTCCCCTCCCCCGAAGCGGCGGAGAACGCCCTCGTCACAGGCCAGCTCGATGTCCCTGTCAAAGAGGATGTAGAGCACCCACGCCATTGGGTTGAACCAGTGGACACACACCGCCGCAGCCACGATCCATTTGCGGACCGTGTCGAACCGGCAAATGTGCACATACTCATGGAACAGGACATAGCGGACCTGGCGCTCATTTTCCCAGTCCGTGGCCTTCGGCATCAGGATGACCGGATGGAGCACGCCGCAGGTCAGGGGCGTCGAAAGCCCTGTCAGGCTCCGCACCTCTATGGCGCGCCTGAGCGGGTGCGCGGAGAGCCATTCCTTCACGAGCTCATTGCGCACGGGCAAAGAGGTCCTGAACTCACGGCGGCAGCGCAGATGGCCCAGGGCAAAGGCCGCGAGGCACAGCGCCGCTCCCGCGAGCCAGACAAGCCGGAGGGCGGGCAGGACCGGCGCGGCCTCCGCCCGGAGGGCCGCCGCGTAGGTACCCGCCGTATTGGCCACGCCGGTACGCCCATCTGCCGGCAGAAGGCGGCCCAGCACGGGCGGGAAGGACACGGGCAGGAGCAGACGCGCAACGGCAATGCCCCAGAAGGCCAAAAGCACTCTCTTGGGCAGCTTGTGGAGCGCGACCGCCCGGATGACGGTCACCGCAAGGATGATGACCGCCCCGGACAGGCTCATTCGCATGAGGCTCATGGTCTGCTCACTCCCATTGGTCAACGATTTCCTTCAACCGCCGGATCTGTTCGGAGGAGAGCTGCTTTTTGCCAAGCAGGGCAGCGAAGAGGTGGTCCGCGGAGCCGTCATAGATCTTTTGGATGAGCTCGTTGGTCTCCGCCTCCTGGACCGTCTCCTTGGAGATCAGGGCGTGGCAGATGAAGTTTGGCTCGGAACGTTCGATCGCGCCCTTTTGGATGCACCGCTTGATCAGCGTATAGGTCGTGTTCATGTTCCAACCCGTCTCCTCCTTCAGTACGTCGGAGATATGCTTGGCCGTGGTGTCCCCTTCGCGCCAAAGCACCCCCATCACCTTCAGCTCAGAATCAAAAAGCTTGATTGCCAAACCATCGCCTCCTTTCAAAAAACAACAGTTATTTGCCATGGCATGATTATACTACCACAGTCGTGTGAGAATGTCAACACTACTGCGGTAGTTTCATCTGTGAATTTTTTGTGTCCCCTTGACAAAAGGCGTAATCCATGGTATCATAAGTAAGAAAAGTAATACTTTTTATACTTCTGACGCGAGGTGATCCGCATGAAACGAAAAAAAGACGCCCCTGCGCCGTTTATGGGGACGGTGAAGCTGGGGCCGAAGGGGCAGATCGTGGTGCCCAAGGAGGTGCGGGAGATGTTCGGGCTGGAGCCGGGGGACACACTGGTCCTGCTGGCGCACCCCAAGCGGGGCATCGCCCTGGAGCGGCCGTCGGTGCTGACGAAGCTGGCGGATGCCGTCTTTGACGGGCGGGCGTCGGAGGTCCTGCCGGCGGAGGACCCGGAAAACGCGGAGGTCTTCGCCGGGGAGGTGCGGAAAACGCTTTCCGGGGAGGAGCCGTGAACGCCATCGAGACGCGGGCGCTTACCAAGCGCTACAAAAACGTGACGGCGGTGGACGCGCTGGACCTGACGGTGCGGGAGGGGTGTTTTTTCGCCCTCCTGGGCGTCAACGGGGCCGGGAAGACCACCACCGTCCGGATGCTCACGGGCCTCACCGCCCCCAGCGCCGGGGACGCGCTGATCCTCGGCCGCAGCGTGGTACACGACGCCCTGGCCGCCAAGGCCCTCACCGCCGTCTCGCCCCAGGAGACCGCCGTGGCGGCGCGCCTGACGGTGCGGGAGAATCTGGAGCTCATGTGCGGGCTCTACGGCCTGCCCGACAGGCGCCGGCGCGCGGAGGAGCTCATGGCGGAGCTGTCCCTGACGGACCGGGCGGGGCAGACGGCCTCCACCCTCTCCGGCGGGTGGCAGAGGCGGCTGTCCATCGCCATGGCGCTGATCACCCGGCCCCGCGTCCTCTTTCTGGACGAACCCACCCTGGGGCTGGACGTGCTGGCGCGGCGGGAGCTCTGGCGCGTCATGGAGGGCCTGCGGGGCCAGGTGACGCTGGTGCTCACCACCCACTATCTGGAGGAGGCTCAGACCTTGGCCGATGAGATCGGCATCATGGCCGGCGGCAGGCTGGCGGCGCGGGGCACGGTAGATGAATTATGTAAACTTGCGGGCGTCGCGGCCTTCGAGGACGCCTTCGTGAAGCTGGCGGGAGGTGACGGGACATGAAATGTCTTGCCTTTGCCGGGAGGAACGGCAAAGAGATCGCGCGGGACAAGCTGACGCTGTTTTTCGGCGTCCTCTTCCCTGTTTTGATCCTGGCGCTCATGTCCCTCATCGGCCGGAGCGTCCCGGCGGACATCTTCCCCATCGGCTCCCTGGCGCCGGGGATCGCCGTCTTCGGCTTAAGCTTTCTCAGCCTCTTTGCCGGGATGCTGGTGGCCCGCGACAGGTCCGGGGCGTTCATGACGCGGCTCCTGGCCTCCCCCATGCGGCCGGCGGACTTCATCGGGGGGTATCTCCTGCCGCTCTTGCCCGTGGGGTTCGCGCAAAGCCTGGCGTGCCTTTTGTTCGCCGCGCTCTTTGGGTTGAGGCCGGGGCCGGGCACGCTTTTAGCGGCGGCGGTCCTCCTGCCCATGGGCCTTTTCTACGACGCCCTGGGGCTGCTGTTGGGAAGCCTCCTCACGGAAAAGCAGATCGGCGGCGTGTGCGGAGCGCTGGTCACCAACGTCTCCGCCTGGCTCTCCGGTGTCTGGTTCGACCCGGCGCTGGTGGGCGGCGCCTTTGAAAAGGTCGTCAAGGTCTTCCCCTTCCTCCACGCCGCCCAGGCCGCCCGCGCGGCGATAGCCTTGGATTATGCAAACCTTCTCCCCCACCTCTGCCCCACCCTCCCCTGGTCCGCCGCCATGACCCTGGCGGCAGTGGGCGTGGCGGGGTACAGGCTTTCGCGCAACTGAGAATCTTGTTCAAAAAAACGGACGGGTTTAACGAATGGACCCCCGGTGCGAATTCCGTGGAATTCACACCGGGGGTTCGTTGTTTCCTTTTAGCTTATTTATTCTCCACGATCCAGCGATAGAGGAAGGTGATCATCTGGGCGCGGGTGACGGGGTCCTCGGGGTAGAAGCGGCCGTCGTTGGCGCCCTGGGCGATGGGGACCTTCTGCTTGACGGCCCAGGCGACGGGGGCGGCGTAATACTTACCCACGGGCACGTCCGGGAAGGTATTGGTGACGGTGACGGCGGGCTC
>CANQSD010000145.1 GCA_947626385.1 uncultured Oscillospiraceae bacterium
CAGGGGTCAAGGGGAATAAGGATGCGGCGCTTTGCGCCGCGTTTAAAAATGCGCCGCAAAGCGGCGCAAACCTTTTTAAGCCTCCTCCTCGTAGGAGGGGGGCGGGGGGGTAGCGAGCGTGGGAGGACAGGACGGTATCGATGAACGCACCAGCCAAAGCCCCTCCCTCCGGGAGGGGTGCCCGAGCGAAGCGATGGGCAGGGTGGGGACGTCTATCCCACCGCCCAAAAACTCGCACCCACCCCCTGCCCCCTCCCAGAGGGAGGGGCAACCGTATCGTAGGCGGGTGCGATACCGGAACATTTTCGATAACCCGCACCAGTCCCCCAATTGAGAGCCCTCCCCGCAGGGCGGGGAGGGGGAGGGGTGAGGTGGGAGCCGAAGGGCTTTGGGCGGCCCCGATGAACGCACCCACCTCATCCGGCGCCTGCGGGCGCCACCTTCCCCGCCCTGCGGGGAAGGCTAAGACGGGGGAACCCTTCCGCCTCGCTTCGCTCGGCACCTCCCCCACGGGGGAGGTTAAGTTCCCCCGTGGGGCTGCGCCCGCAGGCGCGTGTCGGAGGCCAACCACCCCGCAGGGGCGGCTCTTAGGCCGGAGACGAGCTGGCACGGCCGAAGGCCGTGACTGAGGGGTCGTGTCTTCCCCGTGTCTTATCCCCCGAAAACCGCCCCCATCCTTGCATAAAACTTCCCCGATTGGGGATACTACGGGCGGGGGAAAAGTGGGATAATCTCTTTACATTTTATTTAGGGAGGTTAAACCATGAAAAATCCAAACGGGTACGGAGGCGTGACCAAGCTGCCGGGGGCGCGGCGGCGGCCCTATCGGGCGCGGGTGACGGTGGGGTGGACGGAGCGCGAGGGCCGGAGGCCGCTCCAGAACTTCGCAACCATCGGCTATTACGCCACGCGGTCGGAGGCTATGATGGCCCTGGCGCAGTATAACCGCTCGCCCTACGACACGGATGACCGCCGCATGACCTTCCGGGAGGTCTACTTACAGTGGAGCCCGGACTACTTCCTCAAATACCCCAGCACCCAGAAGGTCATGAGCTGCGCCATGGTCTTCTGCCGCTCCATCTGGGACGTGCCCCTGCGGGATCTGCGGGTAACGCAGCTCCAAAACGTCATCACCCGCATGGACCGCAGCCGCGGGTACCAGTCCAAGGTCCGGTCGCTCATGCACATGATCTATCGCTGGGGCATGGGACGCAACATCGTGGACAGGGACTGGAGCCAGTTCGTGGAGCTCACCGCCGAGGCCGCCGACACGCCCCGCCGGGTTTTCACGCCGGAGGAGATCGACGCCCTCTGGCGGCTTTGGCGCTCCGGGGCCGATGTGCCGGGGGAGGCCCCGCGGTTCCGGGGGCTTGGGCTTCTGGGGTCCGTGCTGCTCCTGCTCTACACCGGCCTTCGCGTGGGGGAGCTGCTGACCCTGCGGCGGGAGGACGTAGACATGGAGCGCCGGTGCATCAACCTCCGGGGCACCAAGACCCGCGCCGCGCGCCGGCGCGTCCCCCTCCACCGGGAGATCATGCCCGTTATGGCCGCGCTGCTCGCCCGTGCCGGGGAGCAGTCAGTCCTCACCGACCGCGCCGGGGACCCCATGACCTACGCAAGCTACAAGTACGGCTGGTTCGACCGCGTCACCGCCGCCCTGGGCTTCCCCCACACGCCCCACGACACCCGCCACACCTTCGTCTCCGCCCTGGACACCGCCGGCGTCCGCCCCGGCGCCCTCCGCTTCATCGTGGGCCACTCCCAGCGCGACGTCACCGACCGCTACACCCACAAGGACCTCCCGGAGCTCATCCGCGAGGTCGACAAGGTCGCCTACGCCGGGGTGTGAAACGCAATAAGACACGAAAAAGGCACAAAATCCCCCACCCTTCGACACCCGCACCCCCAGCGGCTTCCCCGCCCCAAAAAACACAAAAACCGGCCCCCGGGAATTCCCGGGGGCCGGATGTGCGTTAGGGTTAGGAGTTGCGGGGATTAGTCTGCAGCGCGCTCAGTAGCGACAACGTAGATGGTCTTAATACCGGTAACAGTAGTGCCGGTCATCGTGACTACCACGCAGACACTGTCCTGAGTATCCAGTTCCGCAGCATTGGTGGGCACCTTGTCATTGCCGGTCAGATTGATCAGCGTAGCGCCGGCGACAGACACGTCAGTGACCGCAGGTGTGGTGTTCTCAAGAGAAATCAGACCATTGTACATATTCGTGACTTTGACACCAGACGCGTTGTCGGCACCAATGATGAGAACGTCATCATCCTTATCAGCCGCAACACTTTCGAGGGTATAGAGGCGATCAACCTTGGCACCGATAGTGTAGAAGCCCTTCAGCGCAGCGCCCGTGCTGGTGAGGATCTCAGTCTGAACGCCGTCGATAAACACGGTGTGGACATAACCGGCCTGCTTCACGCCATCCGCATCGGTGTAGGGGGCCTGAGCGGTAACATCGTCACTCTCCCAGGCAAACACGACCTCACTGTAGGTCACGGTGCTGCCGGAACCGGCTTCGACCTTCGCATTGTCAACGCTATTGAGGACGAAGACAACGCTTACTGTGCGGTTGCCCTCGGGCTTAGTAGAATCAACGGGAGTGGCAATGTATGCGATTGTCGTGCTATTGTTAACACCCTGGACACCGGTCTTCACTTCGGGCTTCAGCGCGCTAAGAACACCATTGACATAGATGAACTTGACGGTGCTGGCAAAGTAGTGGTTGGTGCCAATCTTAATCGCGGCTGCATCAAGGCCGGCAGTACTAGTCTCGGCATTCGTAGCGGTACCGAAGAGATAGCAGTCGGTGTTGCCTTCAGTGGTGTCGGCCATAATGCTCATCAGCTTCTTGACTTCTTTTTTGGTATCTGTCTCCTGAGCCTCAAACGTCGTGGTGTAAGTGGTTTTGCTGATCTTCCGCTTGAGCTCGTTGCCGTCCATGTCAAGAGCCTGGACATAATACTCGTAGGTGGTCTCACCGGGCTGACCATACGCATCGGTGGCTTCGGTGGTAGAGAGCTTGTAGACAGCGACTACGAAAACATCAACCTCATCAGGCGTGGGAGGCTCCTCGCCTTCAGGAACATAGGCTACAAAGTAGCTGACTCCATCGGGGGAAACATAAATCTCATAGGTATCTTTGAAGTTGTAGGACGCGGCATTGACGATGCCGGATTTGTTGTTGTCAGAGAGCTGAGTATAAGCCTTCCCGTTGACAGTGATCTTTGTGCCGTCAATAGCATCAAGGGTGCCGGTAACCTTCTGGGCCTTGCTCAGATAGGTCATTTCGCCAGCCACATAGTAAGCGACGATGTCATTCGCGGCAATGCCGTCATAAGCCTTGTATTTTTCTTCAAGGGTTTTGGCAGTGCCGCCGTTGTTAAGGGTAACCTTAGTGCCTTCGACCTTAGTGACCTTATCCAGGGTGTAGGCAACAGTGCCGAGCTTGGCAATGACCTTGCCATTGAACACGATATAGTCACCAGTACCGGTAAGCGCCCAAGAGCTGCTGTTCATGACAGGAGCATAGTTATTGATTTCATAGCCCTTGCCCATGCTCTTGCCGATCTTGGTGTCGTAATCTGCAGCCGCAACATCCTTAACGGTCTTTACCTCGGAAACATCCTCGGCGTAATAAATGGTATCGGCATCCGCGCAGTAGACTTTCAGGACATGACCGATCATGTCAAGGCCAGTCTCGATCGCGTAGGAAACAGGATCATTCGAGAAGGTAAGGACATCGGCATTAACATCGCTAATCACCTTAAGGCCGGTCTTCTCAGCGCCGGTGGCCTGGTTGGTCTGAACAAAACCGTAAACGGTTTTGCCTTCGAAGGTCTCGGCATACAGAGTGGTCGCCTTATCGAAGGTCTTGGCCGTGCCGTCATCTTCATAGGCAGTCACGGTGCCGGCAAACAGGGCATTGTAGATCATGGTGACGACCTGGCCGCGGGTGAGGGGCTTGCTCAGGTCATCGATGCCCTTATTGATGCCGGTCTTGGTGGCCAGGATCTCAACATTGGGCTGGAACAGCTCGCCGGTGAAGCCTTCCTTGTCCGCCTTATAGCCCATGGCGCACAGGAGCATCTTCGCCATCTCGTGGCCGGTCACGCCGCGGGTGGGCTCAAAGGTGGTTGCTGACGTACCGCTGAGGATGCCTTGAGAATAGCAGTACGAGATAGCCGTCTTAGCCCAGTCGACGTCCTCGCAGTCCGTAAAGGGCATGGCCTTGCTGGAGAACTTCTCCATGAACGCCGGAGTCGCGTCCAGGCGAGCCATGAAAGTGGCGGCCTCAGCGCGGGTGACGTTGGATTCGAGGTCCAGCACGCCGCCAGACTTGCCCTGGAGAATGTTCATCCCCTGGAGCAGCTCGACGGCCTCCTCGTTGTACTCGACCTTAGCAGTAGCATCGACTGCGCTGGCAGGTAAAATCAGCACGCCGACTACCATGACTACCGCCAAGACCAAGCACAGGGTCTTTTTCAGAGTCTT
>CANQSD010000146.1 GCA_947626385.1 uncultured Oscillospiraceae bacterium
TCAGTTAGGGATAGAAAGTAAAATAAATGTAAAATGCGTTTGGAAGTTCGGAAAAATGGGTTGTATATTTGCAATCCCAATACGAAAGACGAGTAGTATTGTAGTTGACATAAAGTAAAACAAACGACAGAAATTTTTTAAAATAAATTTTGTTGAATTAGAAATAAGTTTTACCTTTGCAACCGCAAATCACGAGAGTGATTTTGCTGTGAAGTAAATTGACTTGTTGAAATAAAAACTTTAAAATTTTAAAAATAAAATTTGGTAGTTAAAAAATAAGTTTTACCTTTGCAACCGCTTACAGAAACAGCGATGTTTTGTAAGTTATAAACTGAGAAGTTCATTTGAAATTATAATATATACAGAAGAAAAAATAAGCCGAATAATAACGAAGTCAATCCTTGAATAATGGAGCTTAAGGAAATTCGAAGTTGTAAAAACATAAGTCTTATAGACTAAACAAAATAATTTACAATGGAGAGTTTGATCCTGGCTCAGGATGAACGCTAGCGGGAGGCCTAACACATGCAAGCCGAGGGGTATAATTCTTTCGGGAATTAGAGACCGGCGCACGGGTGAGTAACGCGTATGCAACTTGCCCTACTGAAAAGGATAGCCCTTCGAAAGGAGGATTAATACTTTATAATAGATTTCATAGCATTATGAGATTTTGAAAGATTTATCGCAGTAGGATAGGCATGCGTAAGATTAGATAGTTGGTGAGGTAACGGCTCACCAAGTCGACGATCTTTAGGGGGCCTGAGAGGGTGAACCCCCACACTGGTACTGAGACACGGACCAGACTCCTACGGGAGGCAGCAGTGAGGAATATTGGACAATGGGTGGAAGCCTGATCCAGCCATCCCGCGTGTAGGAAGACGGCCTTATGGGTTGTAAACTACTTTTATCTGGGGATAAACCTATCTACGAGTAGATAGCTGAAGGTACCAGAAGAATAAGCACCGGCTAACTCCGTGCCAGCAGCCGCGGTAATACGGAGGGTGCAAGCGTTATCCGGATTTATTGGGTTTAAAGGGTCCGTAGGCGGATTAATCAGTCAGTGGTGAAATCTCATAGCTTAACTATGAAACTGCCATTGATACTGTTAGTCTTGAGTAATGTTGAAGTTGCTGGAATGTGTAGTGTAGCGGTGAAATGCTTAGATATTACGCAGAACACCAATTGCGAAGGCAGGTGACTAAACATTAACTGACGCTGATGGACGAAAGCGTGGGGAGCGAACAGGATTAGATACCCTGGTAGTCCACGCCGTAAACGATGGATACTTGCTGTTGGATTTTCGGATTCAGTGGCTAAGCGAAAGTTATAAGTATCCCACCTGGGGAGTACGTTCGCAAGAATGAAACTCAAAGGAATTGACGGGGGCCCGCACAAGCGGTGGAGCATGTGGTTTAATTCGATGATACGCGAGGAACCTTACCAAGGCTTAAATGCATAATGACAGGACTAGAAATAGTTTTTTCTTCGGACAGAATGCAAGGTGCTGCATGGCTGTCGTCAGCTCGTGCCGTGAGGTGTTAGGTTAAGTCCTGCAACGAGCGCAACCCCTATCATTAGTTGCCAGCGTTTAAAGACGGGGACTCTAATGAGACTGCCGGTGCAAACCGCGAGGAAGGTGGGGACGACGTCAAGTCATCACGGCCCTTACGTCTTGGGCTACACACGTGCTACAATGGTAAGTACAGAGGGCAGCTACTTGGCAACAAGATGCGAATCTCGAAAACTTATCTCAGTTCGGATTGGAGTCTGCAACTCGACTCTATGAAGCTGGAATCGCTAGTAATCGCATATCAGCCATGATGCGGTGAATACGTTCCCGGGCCTTGTACACACCGCCCGTCAAGCCATGGAAGCTGGGGGTACCTGAAGTCGGTGACCGCAAGGAGCTGCCTAGGGTAAAACTGGTAACTAGGGCTAAGTCGTAACAAGGTAGCCGTACCGGAAGGTGCGGCTGGAACATCTCATATTTAGAGAACGACGAATTTTCTTCTATTAATTAGAAGATTGATTTTGATTCGGCTTTTTATTCTGTATAAACTATAAATATAGACCACTCTTTAAGAGTATTAAAGAGTCTCATAGCTCAGCTGGTTAGAGCGCTACACTGATAATGTAGAGGTCGGCAGTTCGAGTCTGCCTGAGACTACTAAATAACATAAAGAGGGGGATTAGCTCAGCTGGCTAGAGCGCTTGCCTTGCACGCAAGAGGTCATCGGTTCGACTCCGATATTCTCCACGAATTTAATTTGAGAATTATTTAATTAGCTAATTAGCAAATTATCACATTTCCGAATTAACAGAAGAGTTCATTGACATTATTAGAAACAGATTATAATTTAATAATTATAATCGCATACAATCAAAAACAAACAGATTTAGAAATAAATACAAAAGTTTTAAAAAGGTATACAATTAATCAATAAAACGAGTAAGATTAACATAACCGCTCATAAATATGACGGTTAAATCGAGAAAAAAGTTACAAAGGGCGTACGGCGGATGCCTAGGCTTTGAGAGGCGATGAAGGACGTGATAAGCTGCGATAAGCTTCGGGGAGTGGCACATACACATTATATCCGAAGATTTCCGAATGGGACAACCCGGCATGTTGAAGACATGTCACTGCGCAAGCAGAGCGAACGTTGGGAACTGAAACATCTAAGTACCAATAGGAAAAGAAATCAATTGAGATTCCGTAAGTAGTGGCGAGCGAACGCGGATTAGCCCTAAAGACTTTATAAAGATAACAGAATAACCTGGAAAGGTTAACCGAAGAGGGTGATAGTCCCGTAAGTGAAATTTTTATATAGTTGATAACGAGTAAGGCGGAACACGAGAAATTCTGTCCGAATATGGGAGGACCATCTTCCAAGGCTAAATACTCCTCAAAGACCGATAGTGAACTAGTACTGTGAAGGAAAGGTGAAAAGCATTTCGAATAGAAAGTTGAAATAGAACCTGAAACCGTACGCCTACAAGCGGTCGGAGCACGCAAGTGTGACGGCGTGCCTTTTGCATAATGAGCCTACGAGTTAATGTTGCTGGCAAGGTTAAGGACTTCAGGTCCGGAGCCGTAGCGAAAGCGAGTCTGAATAGGGCGTTATAGTCAGTAGTATTAGACGCGAAACCTTGTGATCTACCCATGGGCAGGTTGAAGCTTTGGTAACACAAAGTGGAGGACCGAACCGGTTGACGTTGAAAAGTCTTCGGATGACCTGTGGGTAGGGGTGAAAGGCCAATCAAACTGGGAAATAGCTCGTACTCCCCGAAATGCATTTAGGTGCAGCGTATAGTTAAGTATATTAGAGGTAGAGCTACTGATTGGATGCGGGGGCTTCACCGCCTACCAATTCCTGACAAACTCCGAATGCTAATATATGTTTCTATGCAGTGAGGGCATGGGTGCTAAGGTCCATGTCCGAGAGGGAAAGAACCCAGACCATCAGCTAAGGTCCCCAAATATATGCTAAGTTGAGAAAACGCGGTTGGATTGCATTGACAGCTAGGATGTTAGCTTGGAAGCAGCTATTCATTTAACGAGTGCGTAACAGCTCACTAGTCGAGCGATCCGGCATGGATAATAATCGGGCATAAGCATATTACCGAAGCTATGGATTACATCTTTTAGATGTACTGGTAGGGGAGCATTCTAACGGCGCAGAAGTCACCTGGTAATGGGTGGTGGAGCTTTTAGAAAAGAAAATGTAGGCATGAGTAACGATAAAATAAGTGAGAAACTTATTCGCCGTAAGACTAAGGATTCCTCAGCTATGCTAATCAGCTGAGGGTTAGTCGGGACCTAACACGCACCCTTTGGGGGAAGTGGATGGCAAACGGGTTAATATTCCCGTACCTGCACTCAATAAAAGTGACGAATGATTGTAGGAGGTGCGTACTGACGGAATAGTACGTTGAACCTACGTAAAGTAGGGATAGTACACGAAGGTTTCGGCTGGAGTGATAATCCTCTGAAAATTGTTCCAAGAAATAGCGAGATGTGCAGCCCGTACCGTAAACCGACACAGGTGGTCGAGGAGAGTATCCTAAGGCGCTCGAGCGATTCATGGTTAAGGAATTAGGCAAAATAGACCTGTAACTTCGGGAGAAAGGTCGCTGTCAGCAATGACAGCCTCAGTAAAAAGGCCCAGGCGACTGTTTATCAAAAACACAGGACTCTGCAAAATAGAAATATGACGTATAGGGTCTGACACCTGCCCGGTGCTGGAAGGTTAAGGAAGGAGCTTAGAGGCAACTCGAAGGTTTTGACTGAAGCCCCAGTAAACGGCGGCCGTAACTATAACGGTCCTAAGGTAGCGAAATTCCTTGTCGGGTAAGTTCCGACCTGCACGAATGGTGTAACGATCTGGGCACTGTCTCAACCGTGAGCTCGGTGAAATTGTAGTATCGGTGAAGATGCCGATTACCCGCGATGGGACGAAAAGACCCCGTGAACCTTTACTATAGCTT
>CANQSD010000147.1 GCA_947626385.1 uncultured Oscillospiraceae bacterium
AAAATAGGGGAGCGGGGGAAGGGTGATGTGGTCAAACAAAAAAGTCAACTGTGGTATCCCATGTGGTCAACGGAAAAACTGAAAATTGCGATATAACTTTTTGCCCAGAAAAGTACGAAAAATCCCTGATTTCTTTCGAAATCAGGGATTTTTGATGGTGAAGACTGCTGGACTCGAACCAGTGACCTCCTGCGTGTGAAGCAGGAGGCCTGGATCACCGCCCACGTGAACGCCTACCGCTTCTTCGGCGGTGTCACACGCATCCTGACCTCGGACAACCTGAAGACCGGCGTGCTGGAGAACAGCCGGGACGAAACTGTACTGAACAAGTCCTACCAGGAGATGGCCGAGCATTACGGCACGGCCATTCTTCCCGCAAGGCCCAGGAAACCAAAGGACAAGGCTTTCGTGGAGGGCTCAGTAGGTGTGGTTTCCACATGGATCCTCGCCGCTCTGAGGGACAGGCAGTTCCTCTCGCTCCGTGAGCTGAATGAAGCAATTGCTGAAAAGCTTTATGAGTTCAACCACAAGCCCTTTCAGAAGAAGGATGGCAGCCGCACTGAGATGTTCCGGGACGAGCAGCTCTTCCTCCAGCCCCTGCCGCCTGTGCCCTTCGAGCTCGCTGCATGGAAGGTGGCTGTGGTCCAGTATAACTACCACATCAGCGTAGATAAGCAGAATTACTCCGTGCCCTACGAGCACATCAAGCGGAAAGTGGACGTTCGTCTGACACGCTCCGCCGTGGAGGTCTTCTTCGAGGGCCACCGGATCGCGTCGCATCCCAGGCTCTACGGCAGACCCAACCGGTACAGCACCAGCGAGGCCCATATGCCGCCGGAGCACCAGGAGTACCTGCAATGGAACGGCGAACGCTTTGAGCGCTGGGCCAGGCAGATCGGTCCCAATACGCTGGCTGTGGTGAAGTTGTTCCTCTCAGCTCACAAGGTGGAGCAGCAGGGGTACAAGTCCTGCATGGCTCTGCTGAAGTCCGCGGAGAAATACTCCAACGCCAGATTGGAGGCCGCCTGCAAAATGGCGCTTTCCTTCATCACGGCGCCCAGCCTGAAGAGCATCCAGTCCATCCTCCGTTCCGGCCAGGATACGCTTCAGGAGGAGCCTGAACCGGCCAAGCCCTCCCCGTACAGCTTCACCCGCGGGGCGGAGTACTACAGAAGGAGGGATAACTGATGATCACCAACGAGACCTTCGCAAAGCTCCAGGAGATGCACCTTGGCACCATGGCCAGACAATTCAAGACCCAACTTGATGATCCGCAGTATACCTCCATGTCCTTTGAGGACAGGGTTGGCCTGCTGGTGGACGCTGAATGGGCTGCGCGAAAGAGCAACCACCTGCTCAGGCTCATCCGCAGCGCCGGGTTTTCCATCCCAGGCGCCAGTGTGGAGGATGTGGAGTACCTTCCTGACCGCAACCTCAACAGGGACCAGATCCTGCGTCTGGCCTCCTGCGCGTACATCCGGGAGGCGCACAACGTCATCCTGCTGGGAGCGACAGGGGCCGGGAAGACGTACCTGGCCTGTGCCCTGGGCAATGCCGCCTGCCGGGAGTTTTACACGGTGCGGTACATCCGCCTGCCGGACCTGCTGGTGGAGCTCTCTATGGCCCGGAGCGAGGGGACGTACCGGGAGTACATGAAGAAACTTCGAAAAGTACGGTTGCTCATCCTGGACGAGTGGCTGCTGTACCCACTGAAGGAGAACGAGGCCCGGGACGTGCTGGAGCTGGTCGAGTCACGGGCCAAGACCGCGTCCACCATCTTCTGTTCCCAATTCGATGTCCCCGGCTGGCACGAGAACCTCTATGACCCCACCCTGGCCGATGCCATCTGCGACAGGATCGTGTATGATTCCTATGTGATACGGATCAACGGCGACACCATGCGCAAGTGCAAAGGCATCCTCACCGAGTGACCCAATGGGGACCGGGCCGTGCATCAAGCCCCGGTCCCCATGCACCATTTGTCCGGTCAGGATGCACCAAGGCGCGCGGTCAGCACCACTGTCTGGCTTGCGGTGAAGGTGTAGGATTTACGCGGTCAAGGTGTAGGAGTACGCCGGAATGGGTGTAGTTTTGGGGCGGCGTATGCACGTACCCGTCCGGGTTGTAGGACGGGTACTGCTTTTTGAGGGAGAGCTGAAATGTTCATGTACTGCTGGAAGTCCCGGTAGAGGCTGTCTGTCATGTAGACTGTCCGGCGGGAGTTGGAGGTCTTGGTACTCTCCACTGTTTTGACGCTGGTGGCTGTCTCGATGGTGTCGTCGAAGTTGGGGAGGCGGTTGCGTGTCTCGCGGACCCTTATTGAGTGGTCGTCCATGTTGACGTTCTTCCATCGCAGCCCGCACAGCTCGCCGATCCGCAGGCCCGTGAACAGGTCGAAGATGATACCGAAGGCGGCGGGCCCCGGGGCTAGGCGCGCGGCGGCGACGAGACGGGACTGCTCCTCCCGGTCCAGGACGCGCATCTCTTTCTTCTCGGCTTTGTGGAGCCGGACGCTCTCAACGAAGTTTACGGTGATCATGCCGTTCTTCAGTGCCTGGTCGAAGGCGATGTGCATCATGTTGCGGATGTTGGTCAGCGCCTTGGGGGACAGTCTGCCTTGCCGCGGGAGGTTGCCGTTGGCGCCGCGGTCATTGAAAAACGCCCAGGGAACCTCTGAACAAATCGCCGCACCGATCTTGGCGGCATATTTTCCGTCATGCTTCGCCGAAAAAACTTGAAATACACAAAGTATTCCTGCATTTTTCGTCTTCGCCTGATAGAGACTACCGGTTCCCTTTTCGTTTCTTGCCATCATCCCGCCCCCATTCCCGCCGCCTGATCCGCCCAGCGCCGGATATGCTCTCTGGACATTACCACGCGCCTGCCGATGTGGATGCAGGGGATATTACCCTGCGCCGCCATGCGGTAGGCCGTGGCGCGGGAGACGCCGAACAGCCCGGAGAAATCTGTTACCGTCCAGAAGTCCGGGAGGTCGTCTATACTATGGTAAATGTGTTTTTTCATAATATTCATTATCACTCCTAAAAATAGAATGTTTGTAATCTCAAAATGAAGGCCTCTATTCGACACTACTTCCCGAGGCCAAGGGCGTACAACTGGACTGCGTCTGGCGACGCGTACCGGGAATCTCACCCCGACCAAAAAAACAAATCCTCTCCGAGCTGCCCCCAGGCTTGTCTGTGGCTGGGCAGGGGTATCATTGTAGGCGGACGCTGTCTGCGCGCGGCTTGCCAAAGCCGTTGCGGTTCGGATGGTTACACGCTCGCTTCCTTAAAGGCCGTCTTTTGATGCAGAAATCTGCACAGGAAGGTCCCGGCGCATCCGCCCGCCGCTGTCCCCGTCAAGGGACCGTCCGTTAAAGTTATCCAGTTGCCGGATATGAAATTATTTTTCAAAAAAATATCTTGGTTTTGCCAGACGTGAAAAAGACCGTTGCGAATGGCTTGTTTTAATTAGATATTAGTATTAATGAGCGCAATATGTCCCTCTACCAGTTGGCGAGACTCAGCGGAGTATCTCACTCCACGATAAAAACAACGGGAAAAGGGGCGGCCAGCTCATGGCAAAAACTATTGAAAGGCTTTGTGACGACTGTGGCATTTCTCTGTGTGAGTTTTTCAGAGAGAACATGGATAAGAGCAGAAGGAGCTCAACCTGGCCGCGAAGCGATTAATTTTTATTAGGTCTACCTTTCTGGCGGACAGTATAACCTTGCGTGGATTTATTGATTTCTGTATAACGGTTATACTTCTTTAAGATGGACAATCTTTCTTAAAGGAGGAGTACCGTTGGATTCAAAAGCGCTAGGTAAAAGGATGCAGGATGTCCGTACCGCCAAAGGCCTTACACAGGCTGATCTTGCGCAGATGGTGGATTTGACACCTAAATATCTCAGTAATCTTGAATGCGGTTTTCGTATGCCCCGCATGGACACGTTTGTTGATATAGCCAACGCCCTTAACATTGACGCAAATACGCTGTTGGTGGATTACCTTGACCGAGGCCCCGAAATAGAGTCGTCCAGAGTGGCGGCAATGCTTGAGAAGCTCCCCGCCGACAAGCAGAGAAGCGCCCTGCGAATCATTGAGGCGGTACTTGCGGAATTTTCAGAAAACAAATAAAACG
The DNA here is from genome assembly GCA_947626385.1 of uncultured Oscillospiraceae bacterium. Lineage (GTDB taxonomy): Bacteria > Bacillota > Clostridia > Oscillospirales > Oscillospiraceae > RUG626. Next base: position 4,147 of record CANQSD010000147.1, read on the forward strand.
GAAAAGATGAAGGACGCCCCGCGAAAGCGGGGCAGCTTTTTTGCAAATAAGTCTACCTTGGTGAAATATAGTCTTGCTTTTAGGTGGACTATGGTGTATAATCTATTGATAAAAGTTGGCAGACCATGAAAAGGTACGCGAAAAGCAGAAAGAAGATGGGGATTCATTATGAGCCGAGTCATGGCTCGATCGAAGAAAAAGCACCGCAATCATCATTGCGGCGCTCGTGGCGTATTCTTTATTCTTAGGGCTTCGTGTTGCGCGAAACGGATCACTTTGCCTTGATATGACAGTCTTGATACGGTCGCAGAGTTTGCCCCTCTGCGGCGGGGG
>CANQSD010000148.1 GCA_947626385.1 uncultured Oscillospiraceae bacterium
CTCTGTCATCCCACCTTCGCTTCCCCCCCTGCCCCCCTCCTACGAGGAGGGGGCTTAAAAAGGATGCGCCGCTTTGCGGCGCAATTTTTATAAACGCGGCGCAAAGCGCCGCATCCTTATTCCCCTTGACCCCTTTTTCGGAAAAAGGGGTGGCCCCACAGGGCCGGGGGTATTCGAGCCCGTGGAGCGTAACTGATGCTTCCGATAATCGGATTGCGGCACCACCCCGGCGCTTCGCGCCACCCCGACCTAGGAGGGGCTAAAGAGGGTACGTTGACGAAACGGTTCCGATAATCCACACCCGCCCCCGTCTCATTCACGCCCAGATCCGGACGCATATGCGCAGGCGGCCTTTTTTGGTTTCGCGGGCGATGCCCTCGTATTGGAACCGGCCGTAATGGCGGACGGAGACGATGGCGCCCTCCTGAAGATCGGCGGAGGGGGAGAGGGCGAGGCGGCCGGAGAGGAAGACCTGCTCTTTTTCGATGAGCTCCTGGGCCTGGGCGCGGGAAAGGCGGTAGACCGCCGCCACGGCGGCGTCCAGGCGCTCCGAGGCGACGACCAGCTCCGTGACCGGCGGGGGAGAGGACAGGGTCTCCGGCGGGGTGGAGGGGACGCAGCGCACCGTGGTGCGGCGGACGGAGGCAAGGTTTTCCGTGATGTAGGGCGCGATGGAATCGAGGCAGAAGAGATACCCCACGTTGTCCGCGATCTCGATGTCCCCCAGAAGCTCCCGGCGGATGCCCAGGGCCATGAGGGAGCCGAGAAAGTCCCGGTGGCTCAGGGCGTCGGCGAATTTTTGCAGGACCGGCTCGATGCGCAGGCACGTAATGGGCGGCGGCTCCACGTAGCCGCACAGCGCCTCCGAGCCGAAGCACGCCACCTTCCGCTCCGAGGAGGGAAGGCCGCCCCAGAGGGTGAAGGGGCACTCAAGCCGCAGGCGCAGGAGGGTATCCTGCTCGGCCAGGGTCAGAAACTCCGAAAAGACCCAGGTCCCCCGTCCCCAGGCGCGGCCTGCAAGCTCCGTGAGGCGGTTTTTCAAAAGGGCTTCGTTTTCCATGTCATTTCCTCAAAATGGGCTTCAGACGGCCCACCGCGAACTGGGCGGCGAAGCCGGTGAGCGTTCCCGTGACCACGCCGGCGGCCAGCATGGGCGGCAGATAGACCGCAAGGCCGGGGGTGGCGGTGAGGAGCACCGCCGCCGCCATTTGCCCGAGGCAATGGGCCAGGGCCATGAAGACGGACGATACCCAGATCTGCTTTTCCGTCACCAGCTTTCGCATCAAAAGCGCTGTCAGATACGCCGCCGCGCCGCCGGCGGCGCTGTAGGCCACGGCCATCAAATTCCCGGCGAAGACGCCGCCCAGGACGATGCGCGTGCCCAGGACCCCCGCCGCGTCCGCCGGACCCATAAGGTAGAGCGCGGCCAGCGTCACGATGTTGGCAAGGCCCAGCTTCACGCCGGGGATGGGCGTAAGCTCCGGAAGGCGCAGCTCCACCATGAAAATGACCGTCGCCACGGCGGCGAAGACGCCGTCCCGGGCGAGACGTTTGGCGCTCATCAGCCCACCTCCGTGTCTAAGCTTGTCTCGCCGGCAAGCTCGATGACCAGCCGGTGGGGCAGGCACACGATGGGCGCGGCGGAATCGGACAGCCACCCGGCGCGGACGCACACCTGGTCCGGGCAGTCGGCGCTTTCCACCCGTATCCGGCCCGGTTCGGCTAAAACGACGTTCTCCCCCCGGTCCGTGGCGACGGTGAACCGCTCCGGCGCGGCGAGAGCGTCCAGGTCGATCTCCCGCACCAGCTCCCCGTCCACGTAGATCCGCGCCACGCGCCCGTCGGGCCGGCGCGTCAGGAGATAGACGGACGCGGCCAGGGAGAGCACGAGGATCGCGAGGATGACCATGATCCATGTTCTCGTCCTAGCCACGTCGAATCACCTTGATTTCCGCGTTTTTGTAGTCGTTCATGGGCTGGAAGTGCCCCTCCAGCCCCTCGGTGATGAAAATTTCCCGCTCCTCGGTGACGAACACCGCCTCCACGCCCTCCAGCGTCCGCCAGAGCGCCGAGGCCCTGTCCAGCCCCATCACGAAAAAGGCGGTGCTCAGCCCGTCGCACAAGGTCCCCTCCGCCCCGACGACGGTGACGGAGGCAAGGCCGCTCCGGGCGGGAGTCCCGGCGGCGGGGTCGATGATGTGGTGCCAGCGGACGCCGTCCTCCTCAAAGTACCGCTCGTACCCGCCGGAGGTGACCACGGCGCTGTCCGTGACCTCCAGGGCGGCCAGGGTCGCGTCCGAGAAGGGGTCCCGCAGGCCCACGCGCCAGGGATCGCCACCCGGCTTGGTCCCCAGGGCGTAGACGTTCCCGCCCAGGTTCATGAGCCCGCTTTCCACGCCCCGCTCCCGCCAAAGCGCCGCCGCCCGGTCGGCGGCATAGCCCTTGGCAACCGCCCCCAGGTCCACAAGAACGCCCTCCGGGAGGGTGAGGCCGGAAATTTTCGTATAGTCCACTTTTTCCAAAAGCGCCGCAAGCTCCTCCGCCCCCGGCACCCGGTACGCGCCGGTGGTGAAGCCCCAGGCCCGGACCACGGGGTAGACGGTGATGTCCAGCGCCCCGTCGGTGAGGGCGCAGATCTCCAGCGCGCGGCGCAAAAGAGCTTCCGTATCCTCCGAAAGCGCCGCCTTACCCGTCTCGTTGAGGGCGTAGATCTCGCTGTCGGGGCGTGTGACGGAGAGCCTTTGCTCCAGGTCCCGGATGAGCGCCTCGGTGTCCGTAAGAATGTCCTCATCGCCGTAGACGGTGAGGTCCATCACCGTGTCCATGGCGAAAAAGGTCCCCTCGCGCTTTTGGGCCGCGCAGGAGCCCAAGACAAGGCACAGCGCCAGGCACGCCGAAAGCGCCCGCCTCACGGCGTCTCCTCCCCGCCTCCGGGGGCGGGGGACTCCGTCTGCGCGGGCTCGGAAAGCCAGGGCACCTCCAGCTTCACGCCCTCGGAGGTGTAGACGATATACCGCTTGAAGCCGAAGAAGATGGCCACCGCCAAAACAATCAGCACCGCCAGGAGGGCGAAGAGGACGGTGAACGCCGTCTTCACCGGCTTGCGGCTGCGGTAGATGCGGACGGGACGCTCCATCAAAGCTCCCCGCGCTCAATGGCGGCGATCATGCCCACCCGCGTGGCGTGGCGGCCGCCCTCAAACTCATGGCTGAGGAAGGTGTCCACGATCTTCAGGGCCAGCCCTTCGCCCACCACATTGGCCCCCAGGGCCAGCATATTGGCGTTGTTGTGCCGCCGGGTCATCTCGGCGCTGTAGCAGTCCGAGCACAGGGCGCACCGGATGCCCGGTACCTTGTTGGCGGCGATGGAGATGCCGATGCCGGTGGTGCAGACGACGACCCCCAGGTCGCACTGTCCCTCCGCCACGGCGTGGGCGGCCTTGGCGCCGAACTCCGGGTAGTGGCAGCTGTCTTTGGAGAAGGTGCCGAAGTCGCGGGTCTGATGCCCCAGCTCCTCCAGATGCGCCTTCACCTTTTGCATCAGATCATACCCGCCGTGGTCACAGCCAAGCGCGATTTTCATGAAAAATTCCTCCTTATATCCGTACAAATTCGGGTTTGTGTTCTTTATAAAGGCAGACGTAGCGGAACCCCAGGCTCTCCAGAAGCGCGTACGCCTCCCGGATGCCCTGGCCCGCCCCGGCGGCGCTGTGGGCGTCCGACCCGGCGGTGACGAGCTCGCCGCCCATGTCGCGGTAGAGCTTCAGCGCCGCCGGCTGGGGGATAAAGTCGCCAAGCGCGTCCCGCAGGCCGGAGGTGTTGACCTCGATGCCCACGCCCCGGTCAATGCACGTCCGGAAAATGGCTCGCAGGCGGTCCGCGTAGAGCATGATGTCAAAGCCGGTGCCCTGCCGGGCCATGTAGCGCTGCATATAGCCGATGTGCCCCAGCACGTCGCACAGCCCCGCCCCGGCCAGCGCCAGGTACTCGTCCAGGTACGTCTCCACATCCTGCCGCACCGCCTCGAAGCTGGGGTACTCGTAAAAATAGAAGTCCGGGGCGTTCCGGAGATTGTGGATGGAGCCTATGACGAAATCAAGGCCGGGGTGGGTATAGAGCCTTTGCCCCTCCTCCGGGAGATAGTGTGGCGCGCCGATCTCCGCCCCCAGGCGCAGGTCCAGCTTCCCGGCAAATTCACGCCTGGCCGCCTCAAACTCGTCAAAAAGCGCGTCCCACTCCCGAAAGGGCGGGAACTGACCCTCAAAATTGGGGTCCTGTACGCAGTTTTCCATGTGGCTCGTGAGGCATACGTGGGTCATCCCCTTGTCCAAGGCCCCCCGGAATAGCTCCGTCATGGACACCTGCGCGTCGGGGGAATAGGGCAGACAGTGGGTGTGGTAATCCGCCAGCAT
>CANQSD010000149.1 GCA_947626385.1 uncultured Oscillospiraceae bacterium
TTTGAAAAATGGTCTTATATGCCCTCGATTGCCTCCCGCAGGAGCCTCTCCGGGTCGTTCCCCCAGATGTCCAGCCCCTCCGCCTTGATAAAGAGCATATCGGGAATACAAAAAAGGCCGCACAGCTCCTTTAAGTACAGCTCCAGCGAGCTCTCCGCCGGCAGATACCCCCCGGCGGTGGTGATGTAGACGAGCCTTTTCGCGGCGCACAGCTTCACGGGCCGCCCGTCCTCCCCGTAGCGGAAGACGATGCCGTTGACGCAGATGCGCTCCAGATAGAGCTTCAGCACGGCGGGAAAAGAGCAGTCCCAATAGGGCGCGCCGATCAAAATCTCATCGGCTTTGGCAAATTCCCTGGCAAGCCTGTATTCCTCCCCCGAAAGCTCCCCGGCGGCGATATCGTTATCCCTCCGAAGAAGGCCCTTTTCGTCCAGGGGGACCAGCGGCTCTTTGCGGACCTCCAGCTCCTGTACGTGCGTATCCGGCCCTTTCCAGTATTTTCGTATATACGCGTCGCAGAGAAGCTTTGTTCTGGATTTTTCCCGCAAACAGGCATTTACGAACAGCGCGTTCATGCTCCATTCCTCCCTTCAAGTATGAAGGTAGCGCGGCGCGGGAACTTTGTCAAGGCCTCAAACCCGAATTGCCCAAATCACGACCCGAAATGCGTTTCCACCTGCATTTCAGGTCGTGATTTTGTTGATTCGGGACAGAGGGATTGACAACCGGGCCAATTTTTTGGATACTGCAGAAAATGGCTCGCCATAAGGTGGGCGCGCCCATGGGCGAGACAAAGGCTCTGGACGAAAACCCTGGAGGCCGTCTCCGGCGGGACCGTCGGCATTCATTTAAATCCGATCAATTATCGCTGCCCCAAGTGCAAAAAGGCTGCTCGATATGATGTGGCCCCCCCCCCTTTCTGGCCGGTTTGCTCGAATTGTCATGTGGACATGGAAGTGGCGACTGATCTGATGTAGAGAATCCCTAAAAACAGGAGGAACACCCATGACCAACGAAAAGGCCCCGCACAGGGCCAGGAGGCTTTCGGGCGACAAGCTTGCCCCGGTCACGGGCGGCTACGGCGGGAGCAAAAAATGGGACGCCGGCTACGAGCGGGACGCGCGGGCCGATTACGCGGCCAACGGGGCCGGGATGACCTTCGACGAGTTCCTCCGCAAAAAAGTCAGCGCTTCCCAAATCGCGTGCAGAGGCACAGATGAGCGCGACGAAAACTGCAAGGCGCTTCTGGACGGCCTGATCGCAGAGTTCAAGGCAAACCCCGGCACGAAGCTGGACATCGTGTGCCCCAAGGGCCTATTGAGCTATACAGGAGAACAATGAATACCGTCGCCAATAAAGCGCCGGAGAACAGGGAGACGGTACGCTGAGAGGGGTGGTATCATGGACGAAAGGACCCTCCGGGAGGAGCTCGCCGGCGTCAGCGGCGGCGCGGGCGGGATGAGCTTCGCCGCCGTGGCGGATGACTTCGTCCGTTTAAACCGCTGTGACGCCTGCTCCAATAGGAGCCTCCGGCGTCCTTACAGAATGTATACGGAGGAATATAACTGCCTGTTGATGGAGTGGTCCGGCGGCGGGCCGGTGGAGCCCCGCTGCAAGCGCCGGTAACAGAAAAATGTGTTCCCCGGTACAGAGGGGGAACAGACGGAAAGGGAGGACGGGAATGAAAGAGCATTCCGGGCGGCGGTATTTGTTGGGCACGGCTGTGATTTTGGCCGTGGCGGCGCTGATCCTCGCCGTGTTCTCCCTGCTCAGCGTGACGGCCAGGACGGACCTGTCCCTGGGCGACACTCAGGAGCGGCGCTTCGGCTGGCGCTATGAGGTGCTGACGGACGAGGGCGCGCGCCCCTATGAGCCGGTTTTTGAGAACTGGGTCTATCTTCAGCTGCCGGAGGATACCCGCGCCGTGCGTGTCACCCGCGTTATGACGGAGGATATCCCCCAGGCGGAGCTTATGTGGATGAGCTATCAGGACGGCGTGGAGGTGACCCTGGACGGGTTCCCGCTCTATACCGACTTCCCCGGCCTAGAGAGGGACGCTGACGGCTTCGTCCACCCGGACGAGGCCCAGTGGGACCGCATCTGGCGTCGGCAGAGCGAGACGGTGCGCTCCACGCGCATGTCCCTGCCCACGGACTATGTGGGCAGGGAGCTTTCTGTCACCACCTACTTCCGGGAGGGGTACGAGCTGTGGCCGGAGTATCCCTACATCGGCGGGGAGGACACCGTAGTGGCGGCCTCCACCCTCGTCACCTCGGTGCGGTATAACGCCGTCATGACCCTCTACGCGCTGCTGGCGCTGTTGATGGCGGGCGTGTTCCTGGTGGACGCGTACAACAACAGCCGTGTGGACGGGCGGACGCTGCTCTTGTGCCTTTACTTCCTGCTGCTCTTTTTGAAGGAGGCCTACGGCTCCCTCGCCGGGTATTACAGCGTGCTCACCGCACGGCTCGACCTGCGGTTTTTGAGCGCGGTATACATGGCGCCGCTGTATCTCTACCTGGCGCTTCGGATGAGGAGCCGGTGGAAATGGCCCCTCTGCGCCGCCGTGGGCGCGTGGGCGGTCTTTGAGAGCGTCCGGGAGCTGACCGCTCCCGAGGGGCTGGCCGGGCTTGTGGGCCCGGAGACGCTGGCGGTCCTGCTGGTGGTGACGGCGGTGCTGGCCGCCGACGGCCTTCGGTGGAAAAAGCGCGCGAAGCAGGAGAAAAAGCGCCTTCTCGTCTACGCGCTTCTCGCCGCCGGCCTCACGGCGGCGTATGTGCTGAACCGCATCCACGCCTGGGACGGCGACGTCGCGGGCTATTTCCGTGACGAGCTGTGGCTGGGTATGCGGGTGGGCAACTTCTGGCCCGTGGTGAATTTGCTGACAGACGTCATCTCCTGGATGACCGTGATCGCGGTGGTGTCGGAGGCCGTCCGCAGGACGCTGGCGACCCACCGGACCGTGGACGTGCTCCGGGAGCGGGAACGGCAGATCATGGCCGGATATGAGCGGATGCGGGCCTCGGAGGACGACACCCGCGCCCTCCATCACGAGATGCGCCACCATATGCTGGCCCTGTCCGCCATCCTGGCCGACGGCGACGCGGTCCGGGCCCGCCGGTATGTGGATGCCCTGGCCGAGGACATGGCCCAGGCGCCCTCCGGGCGCTACAGCCAGAACATCCTGGTGGATATGATCGCCGGGAGCTTCCTCGATAAGGCGGCCGCCCGGGGCATCCGCGTGGAACAGCACCTGAACGTGCCCGAGACGCTGAAAATCGCCGACGAGGATCTGAGCGTCTTTTTGAGCAATATGCTGCAAAACGCCCTGGAGGCCTGTGAGCGGATGGCCCCGGAGCGGGAGCGGCATATTTGGGTGGATATGCACCTCAGAGGGAATTTCCTCTGCGTCCAGTGCGTCAACAGCCGCCCCGAGGGGGAGGAGCCTGAGGCGCGGGAGGGCCACGGCTACGGCCTTACGGCCATGCGGGCCGTGGCGGAAAAATACAACAGCGCCCTGCTCATAGAGCGGACGCCGAATAGTTTTTCCGTGACAAGCGATTTCTGCCTGGAGAAGCTGTGAGGTTCAGGGTCAGGGGTGCCGCCGGTCAAAGGCGGCCGGGGCCATTTGGACGTCGGCATAGTCGGACCGGCCCATGGGCACCATGGCCCCGGAGGTCAGCTTGAGCTTATCCCGGCCCAGCACCGCGATGTGCTCCAGGTTCACAAGATAACTGCGGTGTACCCGGACGAACCGTCCGGCGGGCAGCTGGCGCTCCAGGTCCTGGAGCGAACCCCGCCAGGAGCTCTCGCTGCCGTCCCGGCGGTGGAGCTCCACCACATGGCTGTATACCTCAAAATAGAGCGCGTCCGCGATGGGCAGGCGCACCTCCCCCAGGGGCGTGGTCAGGGACAGCATATGGGGCGCGTGCCGCTCCAGAAACTGATCCAGCACGTCCTCCAACTGATGCTCACGCAGGGGCTCCAAGAGATAGTGCAAAGGCCGGACGTCATAGCCGTCCACGGCGTATCTCCTGCTGCTGGACATGAGTACAAGGTCCAGGTCCAGGCCCCGCTCCCGCAGAAGCTTGGCAAAGCGGATGCCCTTTTCCTCCCCGAAGAGGATGTCCTGAAAAAGAAGGTCGCACCGCTCGCCCCGCTCCAGGGCGGACAGCGTCTCCTTCGGGTCGGGATACCAGGTGACATGACAGGCCGCGTCCCGCTCTCCGAAGGACCGGGACAGGGTGGACGAAAGCGCCGAGGCAAAGGCGCTGTCGTCGTCGCAGATGATGATCTCATACATAGCCGGTCGCCCCCCTTTTCCAGGAATAGACGTTACTTTATCACATTTTTCAAAATAAATCAAGCACACACAGGAGAGAAAAATGGAAACACA
>CANQSD010000150.1 GCA_947626385.1 uncultured Oscillospiraceae bacterium
TGCTGTCGAGGTCGGAGATGATGACGCCGACGCGGGAGTTGGAGGCGTGGACGAACTGGCCGTTGCCGATGTACATACCCACGTGGTACATGACCTTGCCGCCGTCCTTGGAGAAGAAGACCAGGTCGCCGGGCTGGAGCTCGTCGCGCTTTAAGCGGTTGGGGAGGGCCTTGTACTGGGAGGTGGCGCCGCGCTCGATCTTGTAGCCGAACTGGCCGTAGACGTAGTACATAAGGCCGGAGCAGTCAAAGCCGCGGGAGGGGGATTCCTCGCCATAAACGTATTTGTAGCCCACGAACTGGAGGGCGTAGTTGGCAATCTGCTGGCCCAGGGAGAGGGTCTCGGACTTGACGGAGGTGTAGCTGGGGCCGCCACCGGTGATCTTCATGTAGTCGGAGCGTATGTAACCGGTGCCGTCCTGGGTGACCACCTTGTACCAGCCGTTGTTGATGCCGATGACGGAGAGCTTCTCGCCCTCGTCGTACGTGGTGATGACGGCCTTGTCGGTGGAGGGGCCCTTGCGCATCCGGACCTTGTTGCCGATGACGGTGCCGGTGGCCTTGAAGTTCTCGGCCTTCAGCACGTCGGTGAGGTACTCGCTGGCTACGTAGCCAACGGTGCCGGCGTAGTTTATTTTGTACCAATCCTTGTTGGTCTTCTCCAGAATCACCACAATGGTGCCGCCGGCGATGATGCCCACCCGGTCGTTGTCGGTGGAGGGGCCGGAGCGGATGTTGAGGGCCGCGGTGTCCACCGTGGCGGCGCCCCAGGCGATCTCCACGGAGTCGGCCAGGGCGGTGGCGCTCATAAGACCCGTCAGGATGACCAGCGCCATGAGGAATGCCAGGACCTTCTTTTGTGTCTTCATCTTTTGTTTATGTCCTTTCGTCACTTGGCTGAGAGCGCCCGCTCCAGCCACACCGACGCCACATCCATCGCGGCGTACAGCCCGCTTTTCTCTGTCTTCTTGACCACACGGTCGCGGGATTTGAGGTCCGGGTCCGTCAGCTGGAGCTGGACGGAGACGCGCGTGGCCACATCCATGTCGTCCACCTTTTTGGTGTCCGTAACCTGCATCATGATGATGTACTTGTCCGCCATGCTGCCGTAATAGAGGATGTTGTCCAGCCTGCGAAGGGGCCGGCCGCGATACTCCAGCAGCTTATTGCCAGTCGCGTTTGCCATTTGGGAACCTCCCGGAACGTTATCGTAACCAAATTGTAACACATTGTTTCCTCTTTGTCAACATCAAATTTTCCTGCCGCCAAAGGACGCTTTCGTGTGGCTTTTGCCGCAAGATGTGGGGTTTGGGGGGATTTTTCACGCAAAATCTTGACGATTCCCGCCGAATTCGGCCGAAACCCGCAAAAAAGGGGGCAGGAAAAATAGTTACAAAATTGTAAATATTTTTTCCGCGAATTCCCTTGACGCCCGCCCTGGGCTGTGCTATACTCTGATCATCAACACGTGAACACTTGTTCATATGAAAGGATGAACCATTGTGGAAGAGAAAAACGAGCTCCTGTGCGACGAACCCGCCGCCCATCTGGACGTGGTGGACCGGGTCCGGGACGTGCTGCCGGAGGACGACACGCTCTACGAGCTGGCGGACCTTTTCAAGATGTTCGGCGACTCCACCAGGATGAAGATCCTCTTTGTGCTCATGGAGTCGGAGATGTGCGTCTGCGACATCGCGGAGCTGCTGGGCATCAGCCAGTCGGCCATTTCCCACCAGCTGCGCATTTTGAAGCAGGCCAAGCTCATCTCCTCCCGCCGGGAGGGCAAAAACATCGTGTGCTTCCTGGCCGACGACCATGTGCGGAGTATCATCGATCAAGGACTCAACCATGTATTGGAGTAACATTTAAATATAAGGAGGATCTACATATGAAAAAAATTTTTCGTCTGAAGGACTTAGACTGCGCCAACTGCGCGGCCAAGATGGAGCGGCACATCAAAAAGATCGACGGCGTCAACGACGCCAGCGTCAATTTCCTCACCCAGAAGATGACCGTGGACGCCGACGAGGGGCGTTTTGAGGAGATCATGGACGAGGTCGTGAGGCTCTGCCATAAGGTGGAGCCGGACTGCGTCATCGTGAGGTGACGGTATGACGGCAAAGCACAAGCGGACCCTGGCGCGGATCGTCCTGGCCGGGGCGCTCCTCATCGCGGCGTATTTTGTGCCGGCGGAGGGGCTTTGGAGGCTGGCGGCATACGCTGTCCCCTATTTTGTGATCGGCTGGGATGTGCTGTGGCGGTCGGCGGAGAACGTCGCTCACGGGGAGATCTTCGACGAAAACTTCCTCATGTCCGTGGCCACCATCGGCGCCATGGCCACGGGGGAATATGCCGAGGGCGTGGCGGTGATGCTCTTTTACCAGGTGGGCGAGCTTTGCCAGTCCATCGCCGTGGGCAAGTCCCGCCGGTCCATCGCGGCCCTCATGGACATCCGCCCGGAGTACGCCAACGTCCTCCGGGACGGCCAAATCATGGAGACGGACCCGGAGGAGGTGGCGGTGGGCGAGACTATCGTCATCAAGCCCGGGGAGCGCATCCCCCTGGACTGCGTGGTCCTCGAGGGCGCCGGCAGCGTCAACACCGCCGCCATGACCGGGGAGTCCGCCCCCAGGGACGTGGAGCCGGGGGACCGGCTCATCTCCGGCACGGTCAACATCAATTCCGTCCTCAAGGCCCGGGTGGAGAGCGTCTACGCCCAGTCCACGGTGGCGCGGGTCCTGGACATGGTGGAAAATTCCGCCGAGCGCAAGGCGAAGACCGAGAATTTCATCACGAAATTCGCCCGGTACTACACCCCGGCGGTGGTCTTCTCCGCCGTGGCGCTGGCCCTCATCCCGCCGCTGGCCTTCGACGGGGCATGGGGCGTGTGGGTCCACAGGGCCCTGGCGTTTTTGGTGGTGTCCTGCCCCTGCGCCCTGGTCATCTCCGTGCCGCTGACCTTCTTCGCGGGCCTGGGCGGGGCATCCAAACAGGGCATTTTGGTGAAGGGCTCCAACTACCTGGAGGCCCTGTCCCATGTGGACGCGGTGGTGTTCGATAAGACCGGGACCCTGACGCAGGGGGCCTTCCGGGTGACGGAGATCCGGCCCGTGGGCATGGAGGCGGAGGAGCTTTTGCGCCTCACCGCCGCCGCCGAGAGCTTCTCCACCCACCCCATCGCCCGGGCCATTGTGGAGCGTGCCGGGGACCGGGAGACGGGAGACGTGAAGGTGGAGGAGCTGGCCGGGCGCGGCGTCCGGGCCAGCGTTGACGGATACACCGTCCTCGCCGGGAACCGGCGGCTCATGGCGGAAAACGGCATCGACCTTCAGGAGGCGGAGACGCCGGGGACAGCCGTCTACGTCAGCGTGGACGGGGCCTACGCCGGGGATATCGTCATCCGCGACACGGTGAAGGAGGACGCCAAGCTTTGCGTGGACGGCCTCCACGCCCAGGGCGTCCGGGTGGCCATGCTCACCGGCGACCGGCGGCCCGCCGCCGAGGCCGTGGCCCGGGAGCTGGGCATCGACGAGACGCGCAGCGAGCTGATGCCCGAGGACAAGGTCTCGGGGCTGGAGACGATCATGGAGACGGCCCGCGGCGCCGTGGCCTTCGTGGGCGACGGCATCAACGACGCGCCGGTGCTGATGCGCGCCGACGTGGGCCTTGCCATGGGCGCCCTGGGCTCCGACGCCGCCATCGAGGCCGCCGACATGGTCCTCATGGACGACAAGCCCTCCCGTGTGCCCCAGGCCATCCGCGTCGCCCGCCGGACCATGAGGATCGTCTGGCAGAACATCCTCTTCGCCCTGGCGGTGAAGCTGGGGATGCTCCTGCTCATCGCCGTCGGGTACGCCAATATGTGGCTGGCCGTCTTCGCCGACGTAGGCGTCGCGCTCCTGGCCATCCTCAACGCCCTGAGGGCTATGAAGACAAGCGGGGCAGCGTAGATCCGCCGCCCTGAGGGGGAAACAGAATGCGGGCGGGTTTAGAACCCGCCCCTACATTTTCCAAATAATCACCGCCGTACGGGCCGCCGCCTACGGCGGCCCATCTTTCAGGTTTCGGATTGCCTCCAATATCCGCCGTAGGGGCGGACCCATGTGTCCGCCCGTGCCCACGTTGTGTGACGAAACAGTTCCGATGAAACGGGAAATGTCAGTCAACGGGGGGCATGGGCCGCCGTGGGCGGCGGCCCATACGGCATGAATGGAAATGAATCCCAAAACCTGTAGGGGCGGGTTCCAAACCCGCCCGTGCGCGGTTGGATGATAGACCGGTCCCGATAACCCGCACCCACCCCCGACACGTCAGCCCCTCCTA
>CANQSD010000151.1 GCA_947626385.1 uncultured Oscillospiraceae bacterium
GGCGCAATGCGTCGGCGTCCAGGTCCGCGCCGGCCTCACGGGCCAGGTCCAGGGTGAGGGTGGCGGCGTCCACCACGGTGGGGACGCCCAGGGCGATGACGGGGACGCCCAGGGTGTCACGGGACAGGGCGGCCCTGGCGTTGCCCACGCCGGAACCGGGGACGATGCCGGTGTCGGACACCTGGACGGTGCGGCAAAGGCGCTCCATGCTCCGGGAGGCCAGGGCGTCCACGGCGATCACGGCCTCCGGGCGGATCTGACGCACCAGGGCCCCCACGGTGTCCACGCTCTCCACGCCGGTGGTGCCCAGGACCCCCGGCTCCAGGGCGGCCACGCTGCCGAAGCCGCGAAAATCCCGGGGACTGCGGTCCTTGAGGTGGCGGGTGATCAGGGTGTTTTTCACCGTCAGGTGTCCCACCGCGTCCGGGGTGATGGCCGGGTTGCCCAGGCCCACCACCAAAACGGGACCGGACACCTGGCCCAGCAGGTCCCGCAGGACCTCCGCCAGCACCTGAACGCCGTCGGCGAAGGCGTCGTCCTCCCGGCGGAGGAACCGGCCCAGCTCCACGGTGACGTAGCGCCCCTGCGGCTTGCCCAGGGCCCTGGCGGCCTCCTCGGACCTCACGTCCACCGTCACCACCTCGAAGCCGCGGCGGGTGCTGACATCCTCCTCCACGCCGGGGAGGGCGTCGGGATGGTCCTCGCTCCAAATTTTCTTGGCCTCCATGGCCAGGTCCGAACGTCTTGAAAGCATGGTCTACCCCCATATCTTGTGGTTTAGGGGTAGTATCTCCACTAAAGCGAAAAAAGTGCGGGTCCGGCGCAAAAAATTTAAAAAAACCCTTGAAATTTCCGCGAAAGAATGGTAGAATAACAATCCGCACGGTTATCAAGGAAATTATATTGTGATTAACACGTGACTTTATAGGAGGAGGTGGCCAGTAGAATGCCCAATATCAAATCCGCGAAGAAGCGCGTCCTCGTCGGCGAGGTCCGCAACGCCCGCAACAAGGCTGACAAGTCCGAGCTCAAGACAGTCCTCAAGAAGTTTGACGCCGCGGTGGCCGGTGGTGACCGCAAAGAGGCCGAGAGCGCCTATAAAGTTGCTGTCAAAACAGTGGACAAGGCGGCGGCGAAGGGCTTGATCCACAAGAACAACGCCGCGCACAAGAAGAGCAGCATCGACACGAAGCTCGCCAGTATGTAACAAAAGCAAAAACGCCGGGGTCTCCGGCGTTTTTCTTTAAGATTTCTTCTTCATCCCCAGGCTCACGCACAAAAGGCCGGCCATGATGCACAGGACCGACCACTCCTGGAGCCACTCGCTCAGGGTGTAGACGGGGCGGTTGAAAACGAGGTCCTCCACGAAAATGTGATAAAGGAGCGGCAGGCCGAAGAGGGGGATAAGCAGGGGCCGCAGCGGCGCCAGTCCCCACACCGCCGCGCCGTAGAGCACCGCCACCCCCAGATACAGGGCGGTACATAACGCCTGGTGGACCGGGGTGAAGCCCGTGGCCTTTAAAATAAAGAAGGCCACGCCCAGGAGCATGGGGAAGAAGGTGGGCCAGAGGCGCTTTTTGCCCTCGCTCACCAGCAGGACGATAAAGGCGGCGCAGGCAAGCTCCGGCAGGAGCACGTGGAGTATGATACCGCGCGCGCGGGCGGCGTCCGTAAACGCCAGCGCCCAGGCAAAGCGCAGGAGGGCCGACAGGACGAAAAAGCCCACGGCCGCAAGGCCCGGGGGGCGTTTCGTATCCAGGGTGTAGAGGGCCCTTTTCATGGTGTCACCGCCTTTGAGGGGATACCTTATATATTAAACCTTTTTCCGACGGAAAGAAAGGGGTATGGCCGTGAATCTTTTTGAGATCGGGATCCTGGATTGGATCCAGAACAACCTGCGCACCGGGTTCGGGGACTTCTTCATGTCCAAGATCACCGTCCTGGGGGACGGGGGGATCGTCTGGATCCTCATGACCCTGGCGCTGCTCCTGATCCCCAAAACCCGGAAGCTGGGGCTTTGCTGCGCCGTGTCGCTGCTCATAGACCTTGCGCTGTGCAACGGGCTATTGAAAAATCTCATCGCCCGAACGCGGCCCTATGTGGTGAACCCGGACGTGGTGCTGCTGATCGCCAAGCCGGGGGAATACTCCTTCCCCTCCGGCCACGCGGCGGCGTCCTTCACGGCGGTGGGGGCGCTGGCGTTCAATAAATCGAAGCTCTGGATCCCCGCCTGCGTCGTGGCGGTGATCGTCTCCCTCTCGCGGCTTTACCTCTACGTCCACTACCCCACCGACGTCCTGGGCGGCGCCGTGCTGGGCCTGCTGTTCGGATACCTGGGCACGCTGGTCGTCCGGAAGGCGGGGGAGGTCATCGAGAAGAGGCAGGGGAAGGATCAAGGCAAATCTTGACCTCTCCCTCAAAGGGGCGGCATACTGTAGGGGCGGGTTCTGAACCCGCCCGCGTTTTTCGTTACCGCTCAATCATCGGCGGGCGGGTTTGGAACCCGCCCCTACCAAAAAAGGTTGCGCCGCTTTGCGGCGCAATTTTTTTATGATCCGCCGCGGCGGGGACGACCCCTCAGTCACGGCCTGCGGCCGTGCCAGCTCCCCCAGGGGGGAGCTTAATAACCTCCCCCCTGGGGGAGGTGGCGCGAAGCGCCGGAAGGGTTAGCCTTCCCCGCAGGGCGGGGAAGGTGGCGCGAAGCGCCGGATGAGGTGGGAGGGAGCGTTCATCGGACTGCTTGCAGCCCTTCGGCTCCCACCTCACCCCTGCCCCTCCCCGCCCTGCGGGGAGGGCTCTAAACCGTGAGATGTTGCGATTTATCGAAAACGCTCCGGAATCGCGCCCTCCATCTCCCGCCTCCTCCTGGGTTTGGGAACGGAAAACGCGGGAAAGGTTGGTGCCTTTTCCCGCGTTTTTGTTTTCAGGTGAGCTGGAGGTAGAGGTCCTTGTACTGCTGGGCGGAGAGGGACCAGGAGGTGTTTTTGTCCATGTCGCGCTGGACCATCTCGTCCCAGCACCAGCGGTTTTCGAAGTAGAGGGTCTTGGCGCGGTTGATGGCGTCCAGGAGAAGGCCGGCGTCGTAGCGGTCGAAGGTGAAGCCGTTGCCGGTGTTGGAAAACTGGTTGTAGGGCTCCACGGTGTCCTTAAGGCCGCCGGTCTCCCGGACGACGGGGACGGTGCCGTAGCGCATGGCGTTCAATTGCGTCAGGCCGCAGGGCTCGAAGCGGGAGGGGACCAGCAGGGCGTCCGCGCCGGCGTAGACACGGTGGGAACGGGCCTCGTCGTACATGATGCAGGAGCAGACGCTGCCGCGGTAGGCGTTCTCGTACCAGCGGAAGGAGTCCTCGTAGCGGGCCTCACCGGTGCCCAGGATGACCACCTGAGTGTTGCCGTCGATGAGCTGGGGCAGGATGGCGTTGACCAGGTCCAGGCCCTTCTGGTCCGTCAGGCGCGAGATGAGGCCCAGGACAAGCTTGCCGTCGTCCACCTCCAGGCCCAGCTCCTCCTGGAGGGCGCGCTTATTCTCCTTTTTCCGGGGCAGGACGTCGGTGATGTCGTAGTTGACGGCGAGGTTTTTGTCCGTCCGGGGGTTCCAGATGTCGTAGTCGATGCCGTTGACGATGCCCCGGAGCTTGCCGGCGTGATACCGCAGGTGCGCGTCCAGGCCCTCGCCGTACTCGGGGGTCTGGATCTCCCAGGCGTAGGTGGGGCTGACGGTGGTGATGGCGTTGGTGTAGGTGAGGCCCCCCTTGAGCATGTTGGCGTCCAGCCACTTGACGGTGAGGGCGTCCTTGTTGAAGACGTAATCGGGGAGGCCCGACCAGTACCGGACGGTCGGGATGTTGTAGACGCCCTGGAATTTCAGGTTGTGGATGGTGAGGACCGTTTTGGCGGAGGCCAGGGGCGTCTCGTTAAACATGGTCCGCAGATAGACGGGCACCAGGGCGGCCTGCCAGTCGTGACAGTGGATGATGTTGGGGATCCAGTCCATGTAGTTGAGGGCCGCCAGGGCGGCCTTGGCGAAGTAGCAGAACTTGGGGATGTCGTCCACAAGGTTGGTGTAGGGATTGCCCCAGCTGAAAAACTCGTCGTTGTCGATGAAGTCGTAGACCACGCCGTCCCAGACGTACTCCATGATGCCCACGTAGAAGGACCGGCCGTCGGCGCACAGGTCCATCTGGAAGGCGCCCCGGTAGATCATCTTTTCCTGATACTCCCAGGGGATGCACTTGTAGCGGGGGAGGATGACCTTCACGTCGCAGTTTTGCTTCACCAGCGCCTTGGGCAGGGCGTACATCACGTCGCC
>CANQSD010000152.1 GCA_947626385.1 uncultured Oscillospiraceae bacterium
TGCGCCGAGGACGACGTTTTCGAGCGCTTGAGCTCTCAGGACGTGTACGCGCGGCTGCGCCGCCATGTGCGGGAGGGGCTGGAGCCACGGGAGCGGGAGATCGTCACCCTCCGGTACGGCCTTGCCGGCGGGCGGCGGCTGACGCAGAAGGAGACGGCGGAAAAGCTGGGCATCTCCCGCTCCTACGTCTCCCGCATCGAGAAAAAGGCGCTGGAAAAGCTGAAGACACTCCTTGAGGACGAGGAGCGGGTGTGATAAAATATCCATAAATACGAAAAAACCCTGTCACATATCGGTTTTTTATGCGACTATCAAAGTGAGGAGATCACACGAAGGGAGCGGATGCGCCCATGAGGGACGAGGCGATCGTTGAGCTCTACTTTGCCCGGAACGAGCGGGCCATCGACGAGACACGGCGGAAATACGGCGGCTACTGCTCCGCGCTGGCCCTGAGGCTCCTGGGGCTCCGGGAGGACGCGGAGGAGTGCGTCCAGGACACGTATCTGGCGGCCTGGAATACCATGCCCCCGGAGCGGCCCAGCGTACTGCGGGTATTTTTGGGGCGGATCACCCGGAATCTGGCTGTCAGCCGCTGGCGGAAGAACCGGGCGGCGAAGCGCTACGCCGCGCTGGAGCTCCAGCTGGACGAGCTTGCCGACTGCGTCCCCTCGGAGGCCAGCGTGGAGCGGGAGATTGAGCGGCGGGAGCTGGGGCGGCGCATTTCCGACTGGCTCGATACCCTCCCGCGGGACGACAGGGATCTCTTCATCCGGCGGTACTGGTACGCCGAGAGCCCGGAGGCGCTGGGGCGGGAGCTGGGGATGAAGCCCAACACCGTCTCCCAGCGGCTTCGGAGGCTGAGACTGGCTTTACGGGACAAGCTTGAGAAGGAGGGACTGACAGATGAAGAAGGATGACATCTACGACGGCGTCACGGACGTGAACGACGGCCACGTGACGGCCGCGAAAAACGGGAAAAGGAAGAAGGGCCTGCTTATCGGCCTCGCGGCGGCGGTGGTTTTGGCGGCGGGCGCGGGGGGCTATGCCTGGTGGAGGTCCCACCGGGAGGTCCCGCCCGAGGTGTTCGGCGAGGCCCGGACCATCCGGCAGGCCGTCTACCCGGAGCGGGTGGAATACCCTGAGGAGGGCGTTTTCGGCGTGGACGAGGACGCGTGGGACAAGTGGCGGGAGGAGACGAGCGCCAGACGGCTCACCTCCCAGGAGACGGACGCCATGGAGGGCGCCTGGGAAAGGCTCCTGCCGGCGCTCATCGGCGCGGCGGGGGAGGAGGACGCGGCCTGCTCGCCCGCCAACGTATACATGGCCCTCTCCATGCTGGCGGAGACGACGGCGGGGGATTCACAAGGGCAGATTTTGAGCCTGTTGGGGGCGAAGAGCATGGAGGCCCAGCGGGCGCTCACCAAGCGCCTGTGGAACGCCCTTTATAACGACGACGGGACCTACTCCTGCCTCCTGGCCAATTCCCTGTGGCTTCGGGACGACACCCAATACGAGTACGGGGCCCTGAAGACTCTGGCGGAGGACTACTACGCCTCCTCCTTCGTGGGCAAGATGGGCAGCGAGGACCTTGACAGCCTTCTCCACGACTGGATGAACAGCCAGACCGGGGGCCTTTTGGAGGACCAGATCGACGGCATCTCCCTGGAGCCGGCCACGGCCCTGGCGCTGGTGAGCACCGCCTACTTCGGCGACCGGTGGAATGTGGAATTTTCCCCGGAATATACGGACAAAATGACCTTCCACGGGCTGAGCGGCGACTATGAGCGGGACTTCATGCACAAGACCTACGAGGGGACCTGCTACTGGGCGGACAAGTTCGCCGGCGTGGAGCTGAGCTTTGAGTCCGGCGGGTCCATGCGGTTTTTACTGCCGGACGAGGGCGTCACGATGGAGGAGGTCCTCCGCGACCCCATGGCCCTCGCGTTCCTCACCGAGAGCTCCCTTTGGGAGACCTTCGCGGACAACGCAAGGCACATGCGCATCACCCTGAGCCTTCCGAAGTTCGACGTGACCAGTGACCTGAAGCTCATCGAGACGCTGAAGGGCCTGGGCGTCACCGACGTGTTCGACCCGGCCAGGGCGAATTTCAGCCCCATTTTGTTGGGGAGCAGGCTGGACGGAGAGCCGGTTTATGTAAGCCAGGCCCTCCACGGCGCGCGGGTCAAGGTGGACGAGGAGGGGTGTGAGGCGGCGGCCTATACCCTCATGGCCATGGCCGGCGGCGCCGCGCCCTCCGAGGACGCCGAGTTCATCGACATCGATTTCGACCGGCCCTTCCTCTACAGCCTTATGTCCGGCGGCGTGCCGCTGTTTGCCGGCGCGGTGCGGGAGTGATCCCGGAGGCGACGACATGAAGAAAGAGGATATCTATAACGGCATCACCGACATCCGGTCCGACCTTGTGGAGGCGGCGGGGGAGCGGCGCGGGAAGCGCTTCCCCTGGCGGGGGGTCGTAGCGGCGTGTCTGGCCCTGGCGCTCATCGCCGGGGGGACGCTGGCGGCCCTGTCTCTGGGCATGGGGCGCAGCGAGGCCCCCGGCGGCTATACCGGCGGCGATGTCTCGGAACCGCCCACCAAACCCGCCGACGTGGCCGGCGGGTCCCCCGGGCCCGGCGGGACCACCGGTTCGGGGAACCATGTGGCGGAGCTGTGTATGGCCGTCTTCCCCCAGGCCGTGCCGTACCCCGAGGACGGGATGTACTTGGCGGACTGGAGCGGTTACCAGTATGAGCACCGGCTGAGCCCCGACGCCGCCGAGGCCCTGGGCGGATATCTGGACGCCGCCGTCCCGGCGCTCCTGACTGGCTCCGGCAACGCCGTCTGCTCCCCGGTGAGCGTTTTCACCGCCCTCGCCATGCTTGGCGAGACGGCACGAGGCGAAACCCAGGAGCAGATTTTGGAGCTGCTGGGCGTCCCGGACACGGCGACCCTCCGCACGCTGACAAATGAGCTCATGACCGACCTCTATAACGACGACGGCGCGGAGGTGGTGCGGCTGGCAAGCTCCCTGTGGCTCCGGGACGACGTGGGAGAGGACGCCTACAACAAGGAGACGCTGGAGACTATGGCGGGGGACTATTACGCCTCCGCCTACGCCGGGACGCCGGGGACGGAGGAGATGGACGACGCCCTGCAGGGCTGGCTCAATGAGCAGACCGGGGGACTTCTCCGGGACAGTGTGGAGAGCGTGAAGCTTCAGCCCGACACCGCGGCGGCCCTGGCCTCCACCGTCTACTTCAGCGCCAAGTGGCATCAGGGCTTTTGGGAGGAGAACACCCGCCGGATGACCTTCCACGCCCCCGGCGGGGACCGGGAGGCGGACTTCATGAACGGCGTCTTCTATATCGCTTATTACCCCTTTGAGGACTTCACCGGCGTGGAGCTGGACTTCGAGCTGGGCGGCGCCATGCGCCTGATCCTCCCCAAGGAGGGGACGGACCCGCGGGCGCTTTTGGAAAGCGCGGCGGCCCGGGATTTCCTCCTGAGCCCGGATCTTCACGGGACGGTGGGCCGGGAGGCGCGGGTCAGTATTTCCCTGCCCAAGTTCGACGTGACCGGCGACACGGACCTCATCGACGCCCTCCGCGGCCTGGGCGTGACGGACGCCTTCGACCCCGTCGCGGCGGACCTCAGCGGCCTTGCCGGCCTTCCGGGGGACGTCTACGTCAGCGCCGCGCTCCACTCCGCCCGTGTGAAGGTGGACGAGGAGGGCTGCGAGGCCGCGGCCTACACCGTCATGATGAGTGAGCCCACCTCCCCCCCGCCGCCGGAGGAGCGCGTCGACCTCGTCTTCGACCGGCCGTTTCTCTTCTCCGTCATGGAGGAGGGCGTGCCGATTTTCACTGGGGTCGTCAGCGAGCCGTAAGAAGCGATGGAATTGCCTGCAAAAAGACTGCCTTGGGGCGGTCTTTTTGCATTTTCTGTGAAAAATGGGGAGAAAGTTCTTGTAAAATTCTCAAAAAGGAGTATAGTATACATATATTTGTGCCGGGCCATGCCGGCAGATAGGGGGTACACTATGTTTTGTCATAATTGCGGCGCCAAGCTTCCCGATGGCGCCAAGTTTTGCGGCAGCTGTGGAACGCGGGTCGAGCCGTTGACGCCCGCCGCGCCGGCGGTCCCCGTGGCGCCGGTAGTTCCTGTTGAGCCGGTGGTCCCGGTAGAGCCGGTGGTTCCGGTAGAGCCGGTGGTTCCGGTAGAGCCGGTGGTTCCGGTAGAGCCGGTGGCTCCTGTTGAGCCGGT
>CANQSD010000153.1 GCA_947626385.1 uncultured Oscillospiraceae bacterium
CTGGAGCGGACGAGGGCAAAGAAGCGCTCCTCCCGCTCATATTGGTCCCCGCCGGGCAGCATCCTGCTCCCGAACCTCTGGAAAGAGCGGTCTCTGACCCGCTCCAACCGAAGCTCTCTGGGGACCTCCACCAACACGGCGGCCTGAAAGTAAGGATAGACCGCCTCCCCGTAATCCCCCTTGACAGCCGCGAAAACAAATCCCTCGTGCGCCCGGACCTCCTCCAGAAGGAGCCTTTCCACCTCCTCCTGAGTGCGTTGGACGGCATACGGACAAGCGGGGTCCGTCTTGGGAAAATACAGGTCCTCGACGTCGATAAAATGGACCTGTAATCTCCGCGCCAGGGCCTTTCCCAGCGTACTTTTTCCCGCGCCGTTCAGGCCGCACACAAGAATCCCCGTTCCCATTCCACGCTCCACAAAAGGTTGTCATACCAGAAACCGCTCGTTGATCTCATCCAGCAAATAAATCGTTTTGTAGGTCTTATCGCAGCTCCTGCACTGCCAATCGCAGGCGCTTTTCTTTGCCTTCCTGTGCATAAGCTCCAAGGGGCCCCCGCATATCGGGCATTCCGCCCCTTGCTGTCCCCACAGCCTTTTCAGGAACGCCAGCGCCTCGTCTCTGGTTTTGAAGGGCAGCTCCTTCAGCACGGCTCTTTCCATGGATACCCCCGTCAAATCAAAAGCTCCCCCATCCCGCCATGGGACGGAAGGAGCTTCCGCGGTACCACCCAAATTCGCGCTTTCGCACGCGCTCGACGCCCTTAACGCGGGCTGACGCCGGGGATTGGCCGGGGCTCGGAGGCGAACCAGGCGGGGCTTTTCCGGGGGGCTTTCAGCCGCGGCCTCCCCTCTCTGACGGAACGCTTTCCGCTATTTTCCTCTTCAACGCCATACTTCCCTATCAGTTTATCACACTCTCCCGGAATACGCAAGGATTTTTTCGCCGGGGGCCGGGAATTTGCGTTGCGAAGGGCGGGGGAAAATGGTATACTCTTTAAAAAAAAGTGACGGGAGGCGCGAGATGAGCAAGGCTGAGCTGTTGGCCCCCGCCGGGGACGAAGAGAGCCTGCGGGCGGCGGTGCGGTTTGGCGCGGACGCGGTGTATGTGGGCGGCGAGGCGCTGCAGCTGCGGGCGAAAGCCGCCGGCTTCGACCGGGCGGGGCTTTTGAAGGCCGCGCAGACGCTCCACGCCGCCGGGAAGAGGCTCTACGTGGCGGTCAATTCCCTGGCGCGCAACGGGGAGATCGACGCGCTTTCCGACTACGCCCGGTTCCTGCAAGACGCGGGGGCGGACGCGGTCATCGCCTCGGACCTGGGGGTCATCGACACCGTAAAAAAGGCCGCGCCGGCGCTGGAGATCCACCTCTCCACCCAGGCAAGCTGCATGAACTACGCCGCCGCCAGGGTCTACCGGGACATGGGCGTGCGGCGGATCGTGCTGGCGCGGGAGATGGAGCTTGCGGAGATCGCCCGCCTCCGGGCCGAGACGCCGGCGGACCTGGAGCTGGAGGCCTTCGTCCATGGCGCCATGTGCATGGCCGTCTCCGGGCGGTGCCTTTTGAGCTCGGTTCTCACCGGCCGCAGCGGCAACCGGGGCGAGTGCGCCCAGCCCTGCCGGTGGAGCTATGCCCTCACCGAGGAGAAGCGTCCCGGCGAGTATTTCCCGGTCTTCGAGGAGGACGGCTATACCGCCATCCTCAGCTCCCACGACCTCTGCTGTATCGAACTGCTGGACGAGCTCCAGGCGGCCGGGGTCACCTCCTTTAAAATTGAGGGCCGCATGAAGACCGCCTACTACGTGGCCAGCGTGGTCCGGGCCTACCGGGCGGCCATGGACGGGACGGCGAACGTGGAAGCCTGCCGGGCCGAGCTGGAGCTTGTGAAGCACCGGCCCTACTCCGACGGGTTCTACCACGGCTTTTTGCGGGAGCATCACGCCAACTCCGGGCGCTACGAGCACGGAGCTGTGTTTGTGGGGACCGTGGTGAGCTGGGAAAACGGCCTCCTGACCGTCCGGCAGCGAAACCCCTTCCGGGTGGGCCAGACGCTGGAGCTCATGTCCCCCCACGCGCCCATCCGGTCCTTCCCGGTGGAATCGCTGACCACCGAAGGCGGCGAAAAACGCGACGACGCGCCCCACCCCAACGAGCTTTTGACGCTCCCCTGCCCTTACCCGGCGGCGGAGGGGGACTTTTTGCGAAGGAGGGAAACGGATGGTTGAGGTGCTGGCCCCCGCCGGGGGCGAGGAACAGCTCATCGCCGCCGTGCGGTGCGGCGCGGACGCGGTGTACCTGGGCGCCGGCGGCTTCAACGCCCGCCGGAACGCCGAAAATTTCGGCGGCGGCAGGCTCGCCGACGCCGTGCGCTACGCCCACGTCCGGGGCGTGAAGGTCCACGTCACGGTGAACACCCTGGTGATGGACGCGGAGCTGGAGGCGCTGGACGATACCGTCCGGGAGATCGCCCGCGCCGGCGCGGACGCGGTGATCGTCCAGGACCTGGCGGTGAACGCCGCCTTCCGGGACACGGTCCCGGCCCTCCCCCGCCACGCCTCCACCCAGATGACCGTCCACAACCTGGACGGGGCCAAGCTGGCCGCCGACCTGGGCTTTTCCCGTGTGGTGCTGGCGCGGGAGCTGACCCTTCGGGAGATCGAGCGCATCGCCGCCCGGTGCGGCATCGAGACGGAGGTCTTCATCCACGGGGCGCTGTGTATGTGCGCCTCCGGCCAGTGCGAGCTCAGCGCCATGCTGGGCGGCCGCAGCGGCAACCGGGGCCTTTGCGCCCAGCCCTGCCGGCTGGATTTTTGGAACGGCGAGCGGGGCTTCGCCCTGTCGCTGAAGGATATGTCCCACCTGAAATACGCAAAAGAATTAGCGGACGCCGGCGTGGCGTCCTTCAAGATCGAGGGGCGCATGAAGCGCCCGGAATACGTGGCGGCGGCGGTGACGGCGACGCGGGCGGCCCTGCGGGGCGAGCCCTATGACGGGGAGGCCCTGCGGGCCGTCTTCTCCCGAAGCGGCTTCACCGACGGCTATCTCACGGGCAAACGGGACACGTCCATGTTCGGCGCCCGTGAAAAGGAGGACGTGACCGCCGCCTCCGCCGTGCTGGGGAAGCTCGCCGCGCTCTACCGGGCCGAGCGGCAGAGCGTCCCCGTATCCATGGACTTCGCCCTCTCCCCCGCCGGCTCATCCCTCACCGTCACCGACGGGACCCGCACGGTATCCGTCGCCGGCCCCGCGCCGGAGCCGGCGGTCAACCGCCCCCTGGACGTGGACGCGGCCCGGCGGAGCCTGACGAAAACCGGCGGGACGCCCTACGCCGTGGAGCGCTTCGACGCCCGCCTCATGCCCGGACTGGCCCTCCCCGTCTCCTCCCTCAACGCCCTGCGCCGGGAGGCGGCGGACCGCCTCACCCAGGCCCGCTCCCAAATCGAAGGCTGGGCAATCGCGGGTAACCGCGCCCCCATCCCCGCCGGCCGCACCGACCGGGCCGGGGTCCTGCGGGGCCGGTTCGAGACGCTCAGCCAGGTCTGCTGTACAGACGCCCTGGAAAAGGTCATCCTCCCGCTGACAGAGGTGGAAAAGCATCCCGAGGTTGTGGAAAATCTTGGGGATAAGTTAGTCGTAGAGCTTCCTTCGCTCTTTTTCGACAGAGAATCCGGGGGGATCTCCGGGAGACTTGCCAAAATTTCCGCCCTGGGCGTGAAAAATGTCCTGTGCGAAAATCTCTACGCCGTGAAGGCGGCGGGGGCGCTGGGCTTCACCCTCCACGGCGGCGCGGGGCTGAACGTCTTAAATTCCGTTGCGCTGGAGGAGCTGAGAAGGCTTGGCCTTGCCGACGCCACCGTGTCCTTCGAGCTTTCCATGTCCAAAATCGCTGCCCTGGGCAGCACGCTCCCCCGTGGGATTTTAGCCTACGGATACCTGCCGCTGATGCGCTTCCGGGCCTGCCCCCTCAAAAAACGCGCCGGGTGCGGCGATTGCCCCGGCTTCGGGAAGCTCCGCGACCGCAGGGGGGCCGAATTTCCGGTCCTGTGCGCCGGGAAAGAATACGGCACGCTCCTCAACAGCGTCCCCCTGCATATCGCCGACAAGCCCGCCCCCGGCGTGGACTTCAAGACCCTCTGGTTCACCTTCGAGACGCCCCCGGAGGTCCGCGCCGTGGTGGAGCAGTACCAACGCTCCCTCCCCTCCCCCGCCCCCCGCACCGGCGGCCTCTA
>CANQSD010000154.1 GCA_947626385.1 uncultured Oscillospiraceae bacterium
CTGCAATCCGATTATCGGCAGCCCCAGTTACGCTCCACGGGCTCGAATACCCCGGCCCTGCGGGGCCACCCCTTTTTCCGAAAAAGGGGTCAAGAGGAATAAGGTTGCGGCGCTATGCGCCGCTTTTATAAAAAATTGCGCCGCAAAGCGGCGCAAACCTTTTAAAAGCCCCCTCCTCGTAGGAGGGGGGCAGGGGGGAAGCGAGGGTGGGGAGACGGAGATGTTCCGACGAACCGCACCGCCCCATCCCGCTGTAGGGGCGGACCCATGTGTCCGCCCGTGTTGCAGGTTTTGTATGCTTCCCTATATCATTGCCTCGTCTTCGCCTTCAACAGCGCGCGGCATTCGGGCCAGGAGCCTTGGGTGAAGGCGTCGGGGTAGAGGACGAGCTTGAGCTTGCGGCCGAAGTAGAGGGAGATCTCATTGGGCTTTTCCTTCATCCCGGTGAGGTCGCCGTAGGAGACGCTGCGGCTGGAGCCGCCGTCGGAGAAGGTGATGGAGTTTTCCTCAAAAACGATGCGGCGGGTCCAGTTCTCGCCGCCCTTTTTCCGGGCGGTGAGCCGGTACTGGGTCCTGGCGTTGTAACGCCAGTTGAAGAAGACCACGTAGACGCACATGATGAAAAGCCCGATCATCATGATGGTCATGAAGCTCAGGGGAAAGGCCAGCACAAGGCACGCGAGGCCAAAGGCCAGCAAGAGGAGGTTGACCACCAGCCGGCCGCCCCGGAGCTGGTCGGCCTTCACCCAGGAGCTGTAGCGCTCCCAGGTGAGGGGGTATTCACAGCAGATCGACTCATTCATCGCCAAAGCTGATGCCCAGAAGACGGGCCTCCGTGATGATGTCGTCCTGGGGGTCCACCATCTTGAGCTTGCCGGCGATCTCCTTGAGGGGGACGGAGACGATCTTGTGGTTGTGGATGGCCACCAGGTCGCCGTACTTCTCCCTGGAGATGTTGAGGGCCGCCTGGGCGCCCAGACGCGAGGACAGCACCCGGTCGTAGGCCACGGGCATCCCGCCGCGCTGCATATGCCCGGGGACGGTGACGCGCACCTCCTTGCCCGTGGCGGCGGTGATCTGGGCCGCCAGCTCGTAGCTCACGGAGGGGTAAGCCTGGGCCAGGTCCGCCAGGGCCTTCTTCCGCTCCTTCTTGGGAAGGTCCGCGCGCTCCTTGGAGATGGCGCCCTCGGCCACGGCGAGGATGGTGAAGTCGTGGCCCGTCTCGCCGCGCTCTTTGATTTTGTTCACCACGGACTCCACCTTGTAGGGGATCTCGGGGATGAGGATGATATCCGCGCCGCCGGCGATACCGGCGTTCAGGGTGAGCCAGCCCACCTTGTGGCCCATGACCTCCACGATGAAGATGCGGTTGTGGCTGGCGGCGGTGGTGTGGATGCAGTCGATGACGTTGGTGGCGCAGGCGATGGCGGACTGGAAGCCGAAGGTGGTGTCCGTGCCCCACAGGTCATTGTCGATGGTCTTGGGCAGGCCGATGACGTGAAGCCCCTCCTCGGAGAGGAGATTGGCCGTCTTCTGGCTGCCGTTGCCGCCCAGGACCACCAGGCAGTCGAGCTTCAGCTTTTTATACGTCTCCTTCATGGCCTTGACCTTGTCGAGGCCGTTCTTGTCCGGCTCCCGGATGAGCTTGAAGGGCGTCCGGGACGAGCCTAGGATGGTGCCGCCCACGGTGAGAAGGCCGGTAAAGTCCCGGGGGGTCATGACCCGGTATTTTTCGTAGATGAGGCCCTTGTAGCCGTCGATGAAGCCCACGATCTCCACGCCGTCCCCGCCGTAGATGCCGTAAAGTCCCTTGGCCACGCCGCGCATGGTGGCGTTCAGCGCCTGACAGTCGCCGCCGGAGGTGAGGATGCCCACACGTTTCATAGGACAGATCTCCTTTATCGTAAAGTTGGATGTCCACATTATACCATATTATTTTGACTTGGAAAGACTTTTTTGGGTATTTCGCAAAATTTTCTGGAAAAACCCCAACGGCGGCGAAAAATGTGGTATATTAGTGGAAACGAGGTGAATGCCATGATCCTGTACCTGGGCGACAGCCTGACCCGAGGAATTGTGGGCTGGTCGTATATCCGCTTCATGCCAAAAGAGCCTTACAAAAACGGGGGACTGGACGGCGACACCGCCCACGGCGCCCTGCGCCGGCTCCACGTCTACCGCAAGACAAAATGGTATCCCGACGTGGGCACGGTGGTGGTGGGCATCGGCACCAACGACCTTTTGCAGCCCTTCCTCATGGGCAGGGCGCTTATTTGGCGGCTGGTCTTCGGCTGGCGGCGCGGCTGGAAGCGCTGGGCAGATGAAAAGGAATACGCGGCGGTCATGGACGAGATCGTGGACCAAATATTGGCCGACGGGAAGCGGTGCGTCCTCATGGGCCTGCCGCTGATGCAGCTCAGGGATTACCCCCTGGACGAGCTCAGGACACGCAACAAGATCCTGTGGGACCTGGCATCGAGGCGCGGCCTTCCCTTCGCCGACGTGATGGGCGCGGAGCTTACTGCCGTGCCGGAGCCGGGAACGGACTACGATTTCGGCCGCCTGGGCCTCCGGCGGGCGCTGGACATCCTCACCATGGGCCTGTGTCCCCCCGCCAAGGACCGGTACTCCCGCCGGCGGGGCCTGGAGCTGACGGTGGACGGCGTCCACTTCAACACCCGGTCCGCGACCATTGCCGCCCGGACGGTGGCGGCGGCTATGGAGGCGGGGACATGAAGACAGTCTACATTTTCGCCGCCGGGGAGTACGGGCCGGCCCCGGAGCTTGGCGAGGGCTTTGTCATCGCCGCCGACGCGGGGCTTGCGGCGCTTGCCCGGATGGGCCGGCGGCCCGACCTCATCGTGGGGGACTTCGACTCCTACGCCGGCGTGCTTCCCGAGGGCGTCCCCGTGGTGCGCCACCCGGTGATGAAGGACGACACGGACACGGCCCTGGCCGTGGCGGAGGCATTGCGCCGGGGCGCGGAGCGTATCGTCATCTACGGCGCCCTGGGCGGACGGCTGGACCACAGCCTCGCCAATCTCCAGCTCCTGGTGTCCCTGTCCCGGAAGGGCGTGGAGGGGCTTCTGGTGGGCAAACGGGAGACGGCGGCAGCCGTGACGGACGGGGTGCTGCGCTTTGACGCCACTTACCGGGGCCGCGTCAGCGTCTTCGCCTGGGGCGGGACCGCCACGGTCAGCGAGACGGGCCTGCTCTACGGCCTGGACAGGTTCCCCCTGCCCGACGACCTTCCCCGGGGCGTGAGCAACGAATTTACCGGCGCGGACGCCGCCGTCACCGTCCATCACGGCACGGCGGTGGTGATCTGGGATGATCAGGGGAGGCAGAACAATGGAATTTAAGGCCGCGATCTTCGATATGGACGGGACGCTGACGGACTCCATGCCCGTGTGGGACGGGGTATGGGCGCTGTTTCTGGAGCGGCGCGGCATCGCCCAGGACCCGGACATCACCAGCAAGTATAAGGCCCTGACGCTGACCCAGGCGGCGGACTACTACCGGACCAACTACGGCCTTGCCGACACGCCGGAGGAGATCTGCGCCGCCGTCAACGATCTGGTGCGGGAGGGGTACGAGCGCGTGGAGCTTAAGCCGGGAGCTTTGGACTACCTCCGAAGGCTCAAAAGGCGGGGCGTGCCCATGTGCGTGGCCACCAACACCGCCCGCCCGCTGGTGGAGTTCCTGCTGGGCCGGCTGGGCATCGCGGAATATTTTGACTTCATCCTCCCCTGCGCCGAGTTCGGCTCGGGGAAGGCCAAGCCCGACATCTTCTACGAGTGCGCCCGCCGCCTGGGCGCCGCCCCCGGCGACACCTGCGTCTTCGAGGACGCTCCCCACGCCCTCCACACCGCCCACGCCGCCGGCTTCCTCACCGCCGCCGTCTACGACCCGTCGTATGCCGCGGACGAGCCCGCGCTGAGAGAAATGGCGGACGTGTACGTGCGGGAGTTCGGGGAGATGGGGTGAGGGGAGCGCCAAGGGCGCACCTTTTTAACCTCCCCCGAGGGGGAGGTGGCGCGAAGCGCCGGAAGGGTTCCCTCGTCCTAGCCTTCCCCGCAGGGCGGGGAAGGTGGCGCCCGCAGGCGCCGGATGAGGTGGGGCGGTGTGTTCATCGGAACCGCCCTGTCATCCCACCTTCGCTTCCCCCCTGCCCCCCTCCTACGAGGAGGGGGCTTAAAAAGGTTTGCGCCGCTTTGCGG
>CANQSD010000155.1 GCA_947626385.1 uncultured Oscillospiraceae bacterium
TCGTTGCAGAAGATGACAAAGGTGGGGGGCCGGACGCCGACCTGGGTCATGTAGAAGATCTTGAGCCGCTTGCCCTTGTCGGAGGGCGGCTGGACCCGGGCCTGGGCGTCGGCCAGGACGTTGTTCAAAAGGCCCGTGGTGACCCGGCGATTGGCCTGTTCGTTCACGGAATTGGCAAGCTCGAAGATTTTCTCCACCCGCTGGCCGGTGAGGGCCGAGACGAAGAGGATGGGGGCGTAGGGCATGAAGGAGAGGTCCCGCTGGATGTCGGCGCGGAGCTTGTCCATGGTCTTGCCGTCCTTCTCCACAAGGTCCCACTTGTTGACCAGGATGATGCTGGCCCGGCCCGCCTCGTGGGCCATGCCGGCCACCTTGGTGTCCTGCTCGGTAACGCCGTCACGGGCATCCAGCATGATGAGGCACACGTCGGCCCGCTCGATGGCAAGCTGCGCGCGCATGACGGAGAACTTCTCCACCCGGTCCTCCACCTTGGACTTTCGGCGCATTCCGGCGGTGTCGATGAGCACGAATTTGCCGTATTTGTTCTCAAAGGGCGTGTCCACCGCGTCGCGGGTGGTGCCGGCGAGGTCAGAGACGATGACCCGCTCCTCCCCCAAAATTTTGTTGACGATGGAGCTCTTGCCCACGTTGGGCTTGCCGATGAAGGCCAGCTTCACCGCGTCCGCGTCGGCGTCCTCGTCCTCCCGGGGCGGGAAGTGCTTCAAACACTCGTCCAGGATGTCCCCCGTCCCGTGGCCGTGGAGGGCGGAGAGGGCGATGGGGTCGCCCAGCCCCAGGCCGTAGAACTCGTAAATATCCGGGTCCACGGGGCCGACGGAGTCCATCTTGTTCACCGCCAGCACCACGGGCTTTCCCGACCGCAGGAGCATGTCCGCCACCTCGTGGTCCGAGGCGGTGACGCCGGAGCGGATGTCGCACACGAAGATGATGACCGTAGCGGAGTCGATGGCGATGAGGGCCTGCTCCCGCATGAAGGTCAGGATCTCGCTGTCGGTAGAGGGCTCGATGCCGCCGGTGTCCACGATGTCGAAGGTCCGCCCGGACCACTCGCATTTGGCGTACAGCCTGTCCCGCGTGACGCCGGGGGTGTCCTCCACGATACTGAGCCGCTCCCCCGCCAGCCTGTTAAACAAAAGGCTCTTCCCCACATTGGGCCGCCCCACAATGGCAACTAAGGGTCTCATGTGTACCTCCTGATCTGATGTCTCCCCCGGACGGGGGCTGTGTTCCTGATGATTTTGATACGCGTAACTTTAATTTTTTCATGCCTTTTTGACTCTTTACACGCCTTAGAAGTAAAGAGCTCCTCTGATCCTTTCCTCCAAACCTCTCTGACCTCGGACAGCCCCTTTTCTAAATCTCAATTCCCTTTTGTGTTCCTGAAGACTTGGTATTACATCCTCATAAAAGCACAGCATCCCATATCATCAGCCTTAACAAATCCAACTGATTGATAGAAGGAGACGGTTTTGGGTGTGTTATCCGTCATCAGCTCCATTTGGTAAACCGAGGAATACCGATCCATGACCTCTCGAAGGAGCTGTGTTCCTATTCCTCTGCGCTGATACTCCGGAAAAACCAAAATGTCCTGAATCAACACAACAGAAGCTCCGTCGCCGACAATACGAATCACGCCAACCAATTTATCGTTATCGTATGCGCCTAAACTCAGCAGGGAGTTTTCAAACGCTTTCTTCAACATTTCAGGTTTCTCTGTATAATTTGTCCAGCCAACGCTTGAATACAGCTTTAGGATCGTATCAAAATTGAATGTAGTCAACTCACAAATTCTCACATTCATATCATCCGTTCACCCCGATCCATGTATGTTTTCCGCCTGCTCACTTTGCCGTTTTGGCAATTATTTTTATCATTTCATCCACAATGCTTTCCAAATCCTGCGCCCCGTCGATCACGTAGTCCGACGAGGGACGTATATCCTTCAGCATTTGCACATAGGCGACGCGGGCATATTTCAAATACATCTCCATATCACCGCGAATCTCATCGGCGGTCGCGTCCTTAAAATCCCGCAGCACCCTTCTCGCCATGGCGATGTCCAGGGGCGTGTCAATGAATACGGCGACGTCGATATATTTTTTGATCCTGTCGTTGCGATACGCGAACGGATAATCCAGCAACAAGGTATCGTACCGCCCGCTGTCCCTGACCGCGAGAATGTCCTTCTCCAACGGACTCAGATCCCACACCTGATAATCCGCGCCGTCCAGGACCCATTGATAAAAGTTCTCGACCTCGCCGTCAAAAGAATAATCGTCAAAATAGAGCGCCGCCGTCCGTGGCAGTCTCTTTTTGATCTCATGGACCACCGTAGTCTTCCCACCCGCCGTGACCGCGGCAATGGCGACCACTTTCATAGCGCAGCCCTCCTTATTCGGAACGATTCATTGGCTCGTATTCAGAAAAGGACTATCTTACTACCGCAACAGCGGTGAGGATTTCTTTTGTTTGCTCCTTTTGAAGAACGGAAAACTATCGTTCTTACTAAAATTCCGGGAATTGTATAAAATCAACCTTGTCTCCGTCCGCAACGCCGACATACATTTCCGCTGTATATTTTCCCTTTTTCAAGTAATGCTCTATAACAAATTTGGCGGTATAAGGCATCTCCAATTCGTGTAACTCATTCATTGGAAACCACTTTAAAATTCCTTCGTTTGATACGAGGTCAAAATTCTGTTTCGGACGTGCGAAAAAATAATAGTTTTGCCGCACTT
Organism: uncultured Oscillospiraceae bacterium; assembly: GCA_947626385.1. Taxonomy (GTDB): domain Bacteria; phylum Bacillota; class Clostridia; order Oscillospirales; family Oscillospiraceae; genus RUG626. Next base: position 2,760 of record CANQSD010000155.1, read on the forward strand.
CTTCCTTTGTACGCCTTAAGGTAATATACCTTAGGGAAAGGCCCTCGATATCGTCTCCTGTTATCCCGAGTTCTTCCTGCATTTCCCGCAGTACGCAGGCTTTTGCATCGTTCAATTCATTTTCTTCAAAATGCCCGCCCGCGGAACCTGTCCAAACATGATTTACGACTCTGCCGCCTTGTCTGTACAACAGCAGCATATTCTCATCCTTCACCAAATAAAGTGAAGTCATATTTCGCAATCTGCCAAGCATAAGAATTCTCACCCCCATTTTATTTCCCTGTGCTATCCTTAATTTTACCGTAAAGGCGCATTTTTTGATTTTCCAAACCTTATATCAAACTCTGCAAGATGATATCTATGTTCCTCGTGACTATGATACAAATGTGGCATCGTTGTCAACCAGAGGTTTTTCCATAATTTGTATCTCTTCTTCATGGTCCGAGCCGTTATAGAAAAAGCTGGATGCCAGCGAAGCGAATCCCAGACGGTGATAATCATCCGCATGGGAAAGCGTGCATAGAAAGGCCGTTTTAATGAACCGCACGCATTGTCTCCAACAGCTCCATCATTTCCCGCCACTCGTGGATATGCAGGTGCTCACATTGGGGGGCGGACGCTTCGGAACGGTCCTTGTAATCTCTCTCCGTGTCGTTGTCGTACCAAACGGGGTATATCCCGGCCTGTGCCGCGCCCTCTATATCCTTTTGGGGGTCGTCACCGCAGTACCAGACCTCATCGGCGCGCAGTCCCGCTTTCCGTAAAGCGATATCGAACAGAAGCCGGTTGGGCTTTCGCACGATATAATCGCTGGAGGTCATCACAAACTCAAACCGATTCATCGGCAATAGCCGGTTCAGCCGCTCTGACAAGGCCTCGCCCGACCACAAGAGATTGCTGATCACCGCGCTTCTGATGCTATTTCTGTTGATGAAGTCCGGCATACGGTCTGTTCCCGGCATCATGGCGCCCATAGACGCGCCGTTCCAAAAAACCGTCTCCATTTCCGGCGGTGTCAGCGAAAACTCGATCCCCAGATACTCATACAGCACCTTATCGCCGATCTGGCCGCCAATATCGTACCCGATCTTGCGGACATTTTCGAGATGCTCCCCATAAATCAGCTCCGCCGCTTTTCTGACATCCTCCAACGTGCGGTGGTCCGGGTTTTTCGTGGCATACTTCAACAATTCCGCCTCTCCCCTGACGGCGTCCCAGCCGGGTTCATACAGGAGCGTATGTCCGTAAGGCGGCGGGAGCCGAACCCGCGCCGGTTTCTGGCGGCGGATTTGCGCCCGTGCGGCGTCAAAGCCCTTGGCAATACGGAAGTATTCCCTGCGGGCTTTTCCTTGCCCGGACGGAAATCCGCTCGCCAGAAACTGCTTCGCACTCCACGCGG
>CANQSD010000156.1 GCA_947626385.1 uncultured Oscillospiraceae bacterium
TTTGCAGGCTTTTTGATGTACGGACCGCCATAAAAATGGAGTGGCGGGCCGCCATGAAGTAAAATATGTCAAACCGCTGTCTGGCGGGTTGAGCCTCTTGTGATACCGTTCAACCGGCGAATATCTCTCTCATTCTGTCCGGGTCGGCCTTGGGGCGGCGGTCGGGCGTCAGCAGACCGTTTACCTCCTGCATCACGTCCGTAAGCTGGGTGTAGCAGAAGCCCCGGCAGCCGGGAAGCGCTTTCAGGGCCTCCGTCTGCTCCCGGACCCGGCGGAAAAACGCCTCCTCGTCCGGGACCTTGTCGTTGTAGCCCCAGGTCTCCACGCCGCCCACTTTTTCCTGTTCCCCGCGGCTTGCAAAGGCGATGCCGCCGTACTCCGTCACCAGGAAAGCCTCAATGCCTCTCGGCACCCAGCCAGCGGCCCAGAGCGGCCGGCGGCCGGCATCGACAGTTTCGGTGCCGGTGCGGTCCTGAAGATGCGCCGTCAGTTCTGCCCCAGTGGCGCTGTAGTCGTGGGCGGTCAGAAGGTCGGTCACCGTCTGTTCCCAGCCGTCGTTCCCTGAGCAAAGGCGCGTGCCGTCCGCCGCCTTTGTGAGGTAGAAAAGGGCGTTTGCCGCGGCCTGCTGGGCGGGGTTCGTCCCGATGTCCGACACGCCCCAGCTCTCATTGAGGACGGTCCAGACGATGAGCGAGGGGTGGTTATAGTCCCGGCGGATGAATTCCAGCGTCAGTCTCGCCAGGTTCTCCACCGTCTCGTCCGAAAAGTCGTAGGCGCTGGGCACCTCGCCCCAGACAAGGAGGCCCATTTTGTCCGCCCAGTAATAATAGCGCGGGTCCTCCGCCTTCTGGTGCTTTCTGGCGCCGTTGAAGCCCAAGCGCTTTGTCCAGGCAATATCCGCCCGGATGGCCTCGTCACTGGGCGGCGTCAGGAGCGTGTCGGGCCAGTAACCCTGGTCCAGGACCAGGCGCTGATATAAGGGGCGGCGGTTCAGGAGCACCTGCCCGTTCACCGTCGCCACCTTCCGCATCCCGAAATAGGTGCTGACCGCGTCGATCCGGCGGTCCCCGGAGAAAACCTCCACCCGCAGATCGTAGAGCGCCGGGTCGTCCGGCTCCCAAAGCCGCAGAAAGCGGGAGACGTCCAGCTCCGCCCGGACACGCCGGCCCTCCGCCGCCGCATGGACCGCGGCGCATATTTCACCATTCATGGAAACCGTGAGGGCGATCCGGACATTCGGGCCGGGGGCTTTGTTCAACGTAAGCTCCGCGACGGCGCGTCCTGTGTCTATATTGGGCGTCACGCGGAGGGCCTCTACGCGCACTTCCCCCGCCTCCTCCATATACACGGTCTGCCAGATGCCGCTGACCGGGGTGTACCAGCACCCCATGAGGCCCCGGTCCCAATACTGCTTGCCCCTGGGCTTCGTCCTGTCCGGGAAATCCGTCACCCGCAGGCAGAGATCGTTCTCGCCCGGCCTTACATAGTCCGTGGCGTCCACGGTAAAGGGCGTATAGCCGCCGGCGTGTCCGCCGGCCTGCCGGCCGTTGACATAGACCCGCGCCTCCCAGTCCACGGCGCCGAACCGCAGGAGGAGGCGGCTGCCCCGCAGCTCCTCCGGCACGGTAAAGGTCCGCCTGTACCACAAGATCGGGTGGATCTCGTCCGTAGGACCGATGCCGCTGGCCGCGCATTGGTAGCAGAAGGGCACGGTAATGGTCATCGCAAGCTCATGCTCCGGCCTGAACCACGCCTCCCGCAGACCCCTGTCGTCATCGTCAAAGGCAAACTGCCACGCCCCGTTGAGGTTATAAAAGGTGTCCCGCCTGAAATCCGGCCTTGGGTGCTCCGGGCGGGGGATCTGTCCGCTCACGCGCTCATCTCCCCTCCGTTCCCCAGTGCACCGTGGCGATGGTGTGTGGCTCCAGGGTAAAGCCGTACCCTTGCGCGGCGTTGTCGGTTACGCTGACAAAATGCGGTGCGTCCGTGGGGTTCAGGACCACGCAGGAGCGCGTGCCATCGGGGTTTTCAAAGGCCGCGGCCATCAGGACAGCCGTGGGAACGGAGACGCCCAGGCAGACGCACCCCGGCGCGGCGGCCCTGCTGATCTGGCCGATATACCAGTATTCGCCCATGAGCCGAAAGTCCCGCCCGTCCTCCGTGAGCATCACAGGCGCCTCGCAGAAGTTCCCCACGTGGTTGGGGCCGCCCTTGGCGTCCAGCAGGAGATTCCAGTCCATGGACCCGGAGATGCCGGCGTTCAGGTTCCCGATCATGTCCCTGGCGTACATCTCCGCCTTGCGGACGCTGTCGGTCTGCGAAAAGCGGCTGTACTCCACGCACCCCTCGGTGAACCAGACCTCCTTCTCCGGCCAGCGCTCCCGGCAAAGCCGCACCGCGTCGAAGTGCTCCCCGGTGTACCAGTGGACGCCGAAGCCGTCCACCGCGCTCTCCGCTCCCGGGACGGACAGTGTCTCGGCGGCCCGCCACAGGAGGACCTCCTTGTTGTGGTCCCAGGCGAGGATCTTCACGTCCCCCAGGCCCTCCCGGTCAAGGGCGGCGCGCAGAAGCGGCGCGAAGGCCCCCTCCTCGGCTCCCGAATAGAGGCAGGAGTCCCAGGTCTGGGTGGCGGCGGGCTCGTTCTGGATGGAGACGAGGCGCACATCGCAACCGGCCTTGCGGTAAAAGGCGGCGTATTTGGCCATGCAGGAGGCCCAGAGCTCCCGGTATTCCGGCAGGAGCTTGCCGCCGTGGTTCATCTCCCCGTTGGTCTTCATGAAGGCCGGGGGGCTCCAGGGGCTGAGCAGAAGTCCGATGGGCCTCCCCGCCGCGGCCTGGGCGTCCCGGATGAGGGGCAGAAGGTACTGTTCGTCCCGGTCCGTATGGAAATCCGGGTCCCCGGCGGAGGTCATGCAGGCGTAGTTGCCCAGGGCAAAGTCGCAGCTGCCGATGTGGACCCGGCCCAGTGCGTAGCGCAGGCCGCTTTCCCCAAAGTAAGCCTCTATAAACTCCCGGCGCTTTTCCTCCGGCAGCTTCAGGTAATTGACGCCCGACGCCTCGGTAAAGGCCCCGCCGAAGCCCTCCACCCGCTGGCGGCGCAGGTCCGGATAGACGCTGATCTGGTTGACGCAGTTGACAGGCCCGGGCTCCAGCTCCCTGGTGCCCCAATAGAGGCCCTTTTGAAGGTCCGTTACGGTAAGTGTCGCTCTCATCTCACACCTCACAATTTACGATAAAGCAGTAATCCAAAATGACGTTTCCGTCCCCGTCCGGCGTAGTAAACCGGGGGCAGAGGCCGTTTTCAAAGGAAATTTCGCATCCCCCGGCGTCCACGGCGGGAGGAAGGCCGGCGTTTATCAGAGCCTCCCGGCAGGTGGGAATCAGGGAGTGGACCTCACCCTCCGGCCCGTGGAGCCAGCAGGTGCCGAAAATGCCCGCCGGCACGTCAAGACACTCAAAGCCCTCCGGCACCGCCGTCCCCGGAGGGGCGAACATGCCAATCCAATATTCACAAAGCTCCCCCCGCGCGCGTCTTTCAAGGCCCACATACCCTCCGGCGTTTTCCCAGAGAGCCGCGGCCCCCATGGCCCGCTCCACCCGGTCAAAAAGGCCCCCGGCGAACCACTCGCCCCAGTGGCCCGGGTCCCCGTACCGTTTTCCGATGAACCGCAGGGCCGGGTGAGGGTCCGGGAAGATCCTCGAAATGTCAGCCATCCCTTTCCTCCTTTTGGTACACCCGCACGTAGTCCACCTCCATGGTGAAGGGCAGATCCTCCTCCGCTACGGGGCCGCCCATGAAGCCGCCCACGGCGATGTTCAAGATCATGTAGTAGGGCTTGTCGTAGGGCCAGGCCGTCTCGGTCATGTCCTCAGGGTCGTCGGTTTTATTATATTTGCACACGCTCCTCCCGTCAAGGAAATACTCCACATACTCCGGCGTCCACTCCATGCCGTAGACGTGGAACTCCTCGCACACGCCGGGGCAGATATATCCCGTGGAGTACTGCCTCGTGTCGTGGCGGGTGTGGTTGTGCTTTTGGGAGTGGAGGCTGTAAACAAGGCGGTTTTTCTCCAAAAGCGTGTGCTCCATCATGTCGATCTCCCCGCACAGAGGCCAGCGCACGCCCCGGCGGATGTCGTCGGCCAGAAACCAGA